>JBFHDX010000014.1:0-51211 GCA_041584475.1 Alphaproteobacteria bacterium | reverse complement strand
CGGCCCCTCCGGACTCCGCCAAGACCTTCGTGATCGCCGCCGTCAGCGTCGTCTTGCCATGGTCGACATGGCCTATCGTACCAATGTTGCAGTGCGGCTTCGTACGCTCAAACTTCGCTTTCGCCATCGGTTCCGTCGTTCCTGTTCTGAGTGCGTCAATCGAACCGGCCGCCCGGCGGCCTCCAAAAAATTCCCGTCTTGTCAAGGCGTTGCACACGCTCCGCGCGACGTGTCCGGGCGCGTACCGACATTGGAGCGGGTGATGGGAATCGAACCCACACAACCAGCTTGGAAGGCTGGGGCTCTACCATTGAGCTACACCCGCATGAGCTTTGTTCGCGCACCACCGTCCGACACCGCAAACCTGCTCGCGCCCCGATCCGACCAAAACGCAGCACATGGTGGAGGGGGTTGGATTCGAACCAACGTAGGCTAAGCCAACGGGTTTACAGCCCGTCCCCTTTAACCACTCGGGCACCCCTCCGTGACTGCGCACCGAAACATCGGTGTGCCCTGCACGCGCACCGCCTCGACGCGAGGGATGTAGGGTGAATCACGCCTGTTTGTCAACTTCAAAAGACACGACCAAGCGCGCCATACCGTGCTAATGGGGTCGCGGGGGACCCAATGTCACGGAATGGCGCCGCTTAAACGGACATCCTTGCAAGAGAAATATACGATCAGACATGGGCAAATACAAGCCATCAGCTCACCGCCGGGGCGCCGGTGCCACGTCGCGCCGCCGCCGCCTCGCCGATTCGTCGCCCGGACACGCGGCCGCCTGGATCTACGGGCTGCACGCCACGGCCGCCGTATTGGCCAATCCGCGACGGCAGATTCGCCGTCTCGTGGCAACGCCGGACGGCGTCGAGCGCCTGCGTCGCGAGTCGCCCGGCGTCACGCCTGAGATCGTCGACCGCCAAACGCTCGAGCGCATCTTGCCGCCCGGCGCGGTGCACCAGGGTGTCGCCGTGGAAGCGGAGCGGCTCGAACCTCCGGGACTGGCGGAGATCCTCTCCGGTGCCGCCGATGCGGCGATCGTCGTCGTCCTCGACAAGGTGACCGACCCGCACAATGTCGGGGCGGTGTTGCGCAGTGCCGCCGCGTTCGGCGCGCGCGCGGTGCTGCAGACCGAGCATAGCGCCCCCGGGGCCACCGGCGCGCTGGCGAAGGCCGCGAGCGGCGCCCTCGAACACGTGCCGCTGCTCAGCGTCACGAACCTGGCGCGGGCGATCGACACACTCAAGTCAGCGGGGTTCTGGTGCGTCGGGCTCGACGGATCGGCCGAGCATACGCTCGCGGAAGTCGCTCCGAGCGGCCGCACCGCCCTGGTGCTCGGCGCCGAGGGCAAAGGCCTGCGGCGGCTTACGCGCGAGCACTGCGACCTGCTGGCTCGCTTGCCGACGCGCCCGCCGATCGCGACGCTCAATGTCTCGAATGCGGCCGCCGTCGCGCTCTACGAGCTGGCGCGACCGCGCCCTAGCCGCCCGCCTGGCGGCGCAGTTCGGTAAGGGTCGTCGTCGGCGTGATCGCCTCGGGGTCGACGCGCAGCTCGATCAGGCTCGGCCTGTCGGACGTCAGGGCCCGCTCGAACGCGGGCGCGAACTCCTCGGTGCGCTGGACCAGTTCGCCGTTGGCGCCATAGGCGCGGGCCAGCGCGGCGAAGTCCGGATTGATCAGGTCGGTGCCGAAGACGCGGCCCGGATAATGGCGCTCCTGATGCATGCGTATGGTGCCGTACATCGCGTTGTTGAGCACCAGGAAGATCGCGTTGGCCCCGTACTGCACCGCGGTCGCGAGTTCTTGCCCGTTCATCATGAAACAGCCGTCGCCGTTGAACGACACCACCGTGCGCTCGGGATAGGCAAGCTTGGCGGCGACGCCGGCGGGAACGCCATACCCCATCGAGCCGAGCGTCGGCGCGGCCTGGGTGCGGAATTTCGACCAGCGATAGAAGCGGTGCGCCCAGGTCGCATAGTTGCCGGCGCCGTTCGTGACGATGGTGTCCGCGGGCAGCCGCTCGCGCAGCCAAGACATGATCTCGCCCATCTGCAGCGCCCCGGGGATCGCCGGAACCTCTGAGAACGCGAGATAATCGGCGCGCGCGCCGGCCGTCCAGGAGTCCCACGCGGCATGGCCGACGGGAGCCATCGTCCGCGCCGCGGCGGCAAAGGCGGGCAGGTTCGACTGGATCGCCAGCGTCGCCCGGTAGACGCTGTTCAGTTCCTCGCCCGACGGATGCACATGAACCAGCGCCTGGCCCGGCTCCGGCGGTTCGAGCAGGGTGTAGCCACTGGTCGTCATCTCGCCGAGCCGCGGCCCGACGGCGAGGATCAGGTCGGAATCGCGGATCCGCCGCGCGAGGTTCGGGTCGACGCCAATGCCCACGTGACCGACGTAATGCGCATCGTTGTTGTCGAAGCAGTCCTGGCGCCGGAAGGCGACGCTGACCGGAAGGTTGTTCGCTTCCGCGAACGCCGTGATGTCGACGGTCGTCTGCTCGTTCCAGCCGCCACCGCCGGCGATCAGCAGCGGTCGCTCGGCCTTCTCCAGCAGCGCCCGCAACGCCGCCATCTCGCCGCTCCCGGGATGGCACGCGACCGGCCCGTACGGAGCGGTATCACGCGTCACCACGCGGTCGCGCAGCATGTCCTCGGGCAGCGCCAGCACGACCGGCCCCGGGCGGCCCGACGTCGCGGTGTGGAAGGCGCGACTGAGATATTCGGGTATGCGCCGCGCGTCGTCGATCTGCGCGACCCATTTCGCCAGCGGCGCGTACATCCGCCGGTAGTCGATCTCCTGGAACGCCTCGCGGTCCGCCTGGTCGCGCGCGACCTGGCCGATCAGCAGGATCATCGGCGTCGAGTCCTGGAAGGCGGCGTGAACGCCGATACTGGCGTTGGTCGCCCCGGGGCCGCGGGTGACGAAGCAGACGCCCGGCCGACCGGTCAGCTTGCCGTAGGCCTCCGCCATGTAGGCCGCGCCTCCTTCCTGGCGGCAGACGACGAACTCGATGCGGTTGCGCGCGCCGTAGAGCGCGTCGAGCGCAGCCAGGTAGCTCTCGCCGGGCACCCCGAAGACGCGGTCGACGCCGTGGATCTCGAGGCCCCTGACCAGGATCTCGCCGCCGCTGCGCTGTTCGGCCCCGGCCGCCATCGGCGTCACGCCTCCCCGACATATTCGGCGCAAATCCCGCGTCCGATCCAGTCGTCTACCTGCGCGCCGGAATAGCCGAGCATGCCGCACAACACGTCGCGCGTATGCTGGCCGAGCAGCGGCGGGGCGCGCCGGTATTCCACCGGCGTCGCCGAGAAGCGCAGCGGGCTCGCGGTCAGCGGCACGGTCCCGGCAAGCGGGTGATCGAGCTCGATACGCATGCCGCGGTGCCGCACCTGCGGGTCAGCGAATACGGCTGCGATGTCGTTGACCGCGCCGCACGGCACGTTGGCCGCTTCAAGCGCCGAGAGCCAATCGCCGCTCGGGCGGGTCCGCGTCAGCTCGCAAATGATGGCCATCAGCGCGTCGCGGTTCGCCACCCGCATGCGATTGGTCGCATAGCTCGGATCGTGCGCCAGCTGTGGCTGTCCGGCGACCGTGCAAAAGGCCTGGAACTGGCGGTCGTTGCCGACGGCGAGAATGATGTGACCGTCGGCCGTGGGCACGACCTGATAGGGCACGATATTCGGGTGCGCGTTGCCTGCCCGGCCCGGCGGCGACCCCGAGACGTGGAAGTTCGAGGCCTGGTTTGCAAGCATCGCTACCTGGCTGTCGAGCAGCGCCATGTCGATATGCTGCCCCGGCGCGCCGCGCTCGCGCGCCAGCAGTGCCGATACGACCGCCACGGCGGCGTACATGCCGGTGAACAGGTCTGCGGTGGCGACGCCGGCCTTCGTCGGCATGCCGTCCGGGTCGCCGTTTATGCTCATGAAGCCGCCGAGTCCCTGGATGACGAAATCGTAGCCCGCCTTTTCGGCATACGGCCCGTCCTGCCCGAACCCGGTGATCGAACAGTAGACGAGGCAAGGGTTGATCTCGCGTACAGCCGCATAGTCGAGGCCGTATTTGCGCAGGCCGCCCACCTTGTAATTTTCCAGCAAGGCATCGGACTTCGCCGCCAGTTCGCGGACGAGGCGCTGGCCGTCCGCCGTGCTGATGTCGAGTGCGACCGACTTCTTGCCGCGGTTCGCGGACAGGAAGTAGGCCGCCTCCGCGGTCGACCGGCCATTCGCGTCCCGCAGGAAAGGCGGGCCCCACGCGCGCGTCTCGTCGCCGCTTCCCGGCCGCTCGACCTTGATCACCTCGGCACCGAGATCGGCCAGCGTCTGCCCCGCCCACGGCGCGGCGAGCACACGGCTGAGGTCGAGCACACGATAGCCGGCAAGCGGTCCCGCCATGGTCCAGGCAACTCCGAATCCGTCGTGTGCGAGACACTAGCGGTCGCTGCGGCGGAACGCCAGACATTGCGATGCGAGCTCACCGGCCGCGGCCGGCCCCGCGTATCGAAATGGTCCTGCCCCGAGTTGCGATGTCGCAACGCGCCCTGCCATCCGGGCGTCGGCCAACGCGGGACCGGATAGGATCAACCCAGATATTGAAGCGCGGCCTCGATGGCCGGCCGCAGCTCGCGCAGCAGCTCCTCAATATAGAGTTCCTGGAGATAGGGTTGCTGCAGCGTCACGACATGGAGGCCCCTGCCGTCATCGAGGCAGCGCATGACGAGCTCCGGGCCGATGACGACCACTTGCCGCCAGGAGGCATAATAGGGCCGATCGTCGATCATCGCCGGCCCGTAATGGACGACCAGGCGATCGATGGCGCCGCTGCAATCCACGCTCGGGTCGAGTATGGACGCCTGCACGGCATAAAGCTCTGGCCGGCCGGTAAAGACCATCACCAATTCGAACCCGCCGCCGCCCTCGCGCTCGACCAGAATCCGGCCTTCGTACCGCAACGCTGCCAGGCCGCCGTAAAACACTTCGTAGTCGGTACCGACCGTATCGTCCTCGTACGGCACCTGCCTGACAGTCAGGTCGGGGTAGACGAGTTGCGCCTCCAGCAGCGTCATGCCGAGCCGCAGGCCTGCGACCTCGTAAACCTGCGAGCGGACCGGCAGCGGCCACGAGAGGACGATCGCCAGGATTGCGATGACCCAGATTCGGTGCGATCGAGCGACAGTCCGGGACGTGCTCCGGTTTTGCATGGCCCGGCGCCTCCCGGTCAGCCGTGCGCCGCCGACGCTGTGACGGGAGGATCTAGCCGAGCTTTCTGCAAAGCGCCGAATTCCCTGGGCCTTGGCATCGTTAGAGGGCCAGCGTAATCCGCCCGCCCGAGGTCGACGTGCGCGTGCGGTTGCCCCGCGGGCCGTCGGCGATGACGTCGAGCGGTCCCTCGGACGAGAGCTCGCAGCGGATTCGGTCGGCGTCGAAGCGCAGCGTGACCGGTGCCGTGCCGCTGTGATCCTCCACGCTTTGCGTACCGTCGCTCGTTAGCGTGCAGATGGCGGAGAACGTGGTTCCGGACGGCGAGGACGTAATCGTCAGCACGATCCGGCCCGACTCTTCGCCGCCGGCGACCATCCCCGCTCCCGAAACAGCTGCCGTCGTCACGGCGGCGGCAAGGAACAGACGATACATGGTAGCCTCCTTCAACGCTGGGTGACGGAAACAGGCAGAGAGCCGGTCTGGACGATCTCGAGGGCCTGGCCGCCCTCCTGAACGATGGTGCCGGCGAGACCATCGCCACTCTGTGCGTAGCTCAAAAAATTGCCGCCGCCGCGCTGGCTGACGTCCAGCCAATTGCCCTGTCCGTACTGGCCGATGTCGGCGATATTGCCCAGGCCTTGCTGACTGACCCAAAGGCGGTTCCCGAGCCCCTCCTGCACGGTCGCGAGCCAGTTTCCTGTGCCCTGGCTGAGGGCAGCGACATGGCCCTGGCCGTTCTGTACGACGTAGGCGGTCGACGCGCCGAGCTGATCAAGGCGCATCGTGTGCGCCGTCCCGTCGAGTGCGATCAGCGCATCATTGGCGTTCCCAAACTGCACTGCGTTCATAAGGTGGCGGTCGCCAATTAGACGCGCGCGCAACAGGTTGTCCTCGCCGGTCTGCGAGACGTCGACCGCGACGCCGATGCCGTCGATGGTGAGCGCGGCCGCGTTGCGTTGCCCGTTCTGGCCGAGCCGCAGCACGATGTCTGCACCCACTGCCTGGACCCCGGCGCGGTTACCCACCCCCTGCTGGTCGACCGCCGCATTCAGGCCAGTCGTCCGGGCTTCGAGGATCGAGAGATTGCCCGCCCCCGCCCCGCTGGGTGGCGCGGGGAGCGTCGAGAGATCAGGAGTAGCAATCTGGCGGACTGCAAACGGTTCGGCCGTTTGTGCCGCCGAGAGAGCGGCACCAGCGGTCAGGCCGAGCATGCCGACTACTCCGCCCAACACAACGGTGGCGCAGAAACGATATGCGAAGACCGAGCGACGAGCCATGGTCGGCCTTTGGTCTGAGTTTCGTTTTGCCCCGCCAGCCGGGGCACGAAATGACAAAATGGCGGGTCGAGAGCCCGGAGGCACCCGACCCTGAAATACTCAGTTTTGCACTATGGTCACGGTATTGCCGACCGATCCGGACATTGACGTGCTCGCTGTCGCGCTCACACCCAATTGTCGGTGGGTCACCGAGTTGCTGTCCGAAAACACCAGATGGATGTTGGATGCATTGGCGACTCCGAACTGTTCCACCAAGATCGTGTTGGCACTGCTAGGCGGACCATCGAGCAGGACCATCGACTTATTGTTCGCCCTGTCCTGGGCGACGCTCACTTGATTCTTGTCGCCGAACACGTCCATATCGGAACCGTTGTTACCGCCAGCCTGTCTGACCGTGGCAATGTTTCCATCGCCGTCGATCAAGATATCGGAGAACTGAATTTCCCCGGCCTGGGCGACATCCACGATGTTGCCGATACCCGGCAGGATCGTCACCAACGATGTGTGACCGAAGTCCGTCTGGTTAACTGTGGTCTGGTTGGTGTTGCCGGTGACCGCGACGTTGGAGCTGTTGGTCCCACCAGTCTGCGTTACGGTCGTCGTGTTCGCGTCGCCGGCGATCGAGATCTCGGAGCGTTGCAATGACCCGGCCTGGGCGACGTCAACGATGTTGGCGTTACCCGGTAGGATCGTTACCACGGAAATGTGATCGACGTCCTTCTGGATGACACTGGCCCTGTTCAAGTCGCCGGTGATGTCGATGTCGGAGTTCAGGTTCGTGCCTCCGACCTGATCGACGATAATCCCATTGTCGTTGCCCGTCACAGTAATCGCCGAAACCACGAGGGTGCCCGCGCTTTGCAGGACATTGCCGGTATTTCTGTCGCCAGCGATAGACACGTTCGACGTGGCGTCCGCCGCGCCAAGATCCTGGAAGACGTCAACCACGTTCTCCGTGCCCGATATCCTGACCAGGGAGTTGAGATTGATGCCGGCCGCCTGGAGGACGCCGACCCTGTTGAGGCCGAGGCCGACGCCGTCGATCCGAACCCCGCTCAGAGCGTCGGAATTGGCGTCCTGGATCACCGCCACCGTGTCCCCGGCACCATTATCAACGGACACCGCGGACGAGGTTGTCGAGACCAAGCCTGCTTGCGCATTTGCCTGCTGGACGTCGATGAGGGCCGCAACCGTTCTTGACCCGGACACCTCGGAAATCGTTGTTGCTGTCGAAAGAGGGTCGCCGACCTGGTTCACGTTGACGGTGCTCGTGTCGTGATCGACCAAACTCACACCCGACTCGAGTGTAGAGGCCGGCGCGCCGATTTGATTGACGGTCACCATGTTGTTGCCGGCAACCGGGGTCGGGCTTCCGCTGTTGTCGATCGACACGCTCGAGTTCTCGGTGCCGACGCCGGATTGATTGATCGTCAGCGTATTTCCCGATGTCGACGTAAGCGTGACGGTCGAGGTCGCGGCCAGAGCGGCCGATGACATCAATGCCGATGTGGTTACCAGCATTGACACGAAAATTAATCGTCTCATAGTTCCATCTCCATCCATTTGCTGGTTGGACGGCCTCGATTCGCTCGAGGCTGCTCGGGAGGTGTCGGGTGGCAGCCCGGCACCTCCTCCGTAATCGACCGTAATCCCAACGCCATTCGGCTGTTGGTCACGGCCGACAAATCGCCCATCGCCGGCCTTAGCGGCGTTTGAGTTTGCGTCGCCGGAGCGGTGTATTGCACAGGGCGTCTCACTGGTCTGTCCCTGTTCGCCGCTGCCAGGCGTCCCGATACTGCGCGCGCGACTGCTCGGACGATGAGTTAAGCACTGCCGGCTCGAGCTTCTCTAGGAAATAGCGCTCCATGAGGGCGGCGGCGTCCGTGGTCTCTTCCGCAAAGGCCCAGTATCGTCGATTCACGCCTTCGAAGATCAGCGCCATCACGCCTTTCTCGATGGCCTGCTTGAGCGCGACATGTTCAGGTTCGTTCTGGGTAACGCCGGCATCGACCTCGAGGATTTCATCCGAGGCAATGAAGCGGAACACATTGGCGTCGAGCGCGATGGAGAAGATCGTCTTCGAGACATTGACCGACATGAGCACCTCGCCGGTGTTCGTGCTGATCGCGCGCAGGTAGACGACGACCGTGTCCATCCGGTATTCGACGGCACCACCGATGCCGAGGACGCGGGCACCCGCCCCGCCGGTCGCGGTGTTGGTATCGAAATCGATAATCCCGCCCTCGATGATCATGCCGGCGAACAGGAGCGGCGGCAGCGAAGGTCGTCGTCCTTGGCCGCCGCCCTCGTAAAGCGCACGGGTCTCCCGAATGATCTGCCGCTCGCGCAAGAGGTTGTTGAGGCCCTCGCGTTCGACGACCGTGAACCAGGTACCGTCGCCGGCATCCTGCAGCGCTTTGATCAGGATGGCGGAGGCGCCCTGCGTCACCGCGCGGGACAGGGTCTGCACCGTGTCGCTGAACTCGAACTGGCCGGTTCGGTCGTCATACCGGTAGACGGCGACGGCAATCTTGCCGGTGGGCGGGGGCAGGCCGATGAGCTCCGCGTGAATGCCCGTTCCCTCGGCGACGCTGGGCGGCCCGGAGATCACTGTGGGCGACGCACAGCTTGCAAGCATCACACCAGCCAGCGACGCGATTGCTGAATATACCGAACGCATAGGACGTATCCCGCGGTCTCGTTGCACCTTCGCCGACCACGCGCGGGGCCGGCAGCGAGAAAAACGATCAGGAACGTCAGGGCGCGCCTTGCAGGATCGGCACGCTGACTTCGGTCACCGAACCAGACGCCGCATCCGTTATCGTCAGGTTCACGAATTCCAGTCCGCGCTCGAAATCCACCGTCACATCGCCGAAAACGATGGTTCCTGACTGCTGCGGCGTATCGCCGAAGATGGCATCGGTAACCTGCCCGGCAAGCGCGCTGAGCAGTCGCGAGCTGAGGCTTCGGACGAACAGATCGGCTTGGCTCAGCGAACTCGGCCTTAGTAATGGTGACGCCGTCTCCCTGTGTTGGTTCTGTAGCTCGGCAAGCCCGATGAGATGAGAAGAATTGAACGGGTTACCGCCGAATGACGGGTTGATCGGGGTGTATGTCAGCTCGCTTGCCTCGGCGGGCCTTCCCAGCGAGATAGAGAGAAGGATGATAAATAGGAACTTGCGCGCTGCGGTACGTTGCCGTGTCTCCAACATTTTGGCCTCCCTTGAGAGAAGAGTTGGCTCGCCTGGCCGGCGATGATTGTCCACCGACAAATTCGCCACCGGAACTCCGGACACGCGCATCAATTCAAATGCAGAGCAAAAGGCATACCAAGCCGTGTGCTCGCACTTAATGATTGTAGAATCGGGAATATTCGGCGCAGCAACAGCCGTGTTACAGTCGAGATTGACAATTCGACGCTCTAGAACTGTAAACCTGTGTTTACAATTTTCAGTTGGGTTTACAGTTTTCAGACGGTCGTCGTGAAACGCCGCGTTTTTTTGATTTCCGGAGGATTTATCGGCCGGCGTAAGTCGGGAAACCGCCGGTTTTCCGGCCGCAATGAATCGGAACCTTGGAGCAAAAGATACCGATCAAGCTTGGCGTTATTAACAGTTATTTTGTTGTGGTATCTGGCGGCTGAATCCCCTTACCAGTGCGACAAACTGGAGCGAAATTGATCCACATCAACGATCAGCCCTATGCATGCCGGTAATCTTCAACGCGGAATTACTAGGAGGCGGGCTGTCAAGAAATCGAATTTAAGAATATTGTCCGCCGGGGAGGCGTCAATCGCGGGTCATAGCCGAAGAGGCGTTCGAGAACAAAGCCGATCGCGCTTTGCGCCAAGTCAGCGCGTCATTTGGCGCGTGAACCGGCGTGACGAGGTCATTCCCAAAGAACACCGCATAAAGATTTCGGCAAACGCTCAATCCGCGCGTCGTTAACAACAGTGTTTCGTATCGTGCTCGCCCTAAGAGATAACGAACAATCTTGAGCAAAGCGACGATAGATCTAACGAATTGATGCTCGCGTTGCTGTTGAAGAAAGGCCGGTCTACTTCGGCGTAGGGTTGGGTCAATTGCCTGGGCAATGGCACTGCTGTTGGCTACGGATAGCCCGCCATCGGGGGCACACAGATGAGCCGACCCCAACCGCACTACCCGCCAACAAACGGCCCAGCGGTTTGCCTCGACGAAGTCGTGACACTCGGTGCCGAACGTTTGGCTCAGATACTGCTAGATGAAGTCGAGACAAATCGTCCGCTCGCGCAGCGGCTCGGGGAGATCATTGCGGTAGAGGCAACAACGCGGGTCGATACCGATGCGGTCGCGCGAGGAACCGTACGCTGCATGATTGGTTCCAGTCCCGGCATGCTCGACGCAATCGAGTCGATTTGCAGGTTCGCGGTTACTGATGCTCCCATATTGATCAGGGGCGAGACCGGCACAGGAAAGGAACTGGCGGCCTGGGCTATCCACAAGCGCTCCAGTTATCGAGATGGTCCGTTCGTTCCAATAAATTGCGCAGGAATACCTCACTCGCTAATCGCCTCCGAACTCTTCGGACACGAAAAGGGTGCTTTCACAGGGGCGCATCAGCGCCGTATCGGTCGGATCGAGGCTGCTGCTGGCGGAACGCTCTTTCTCGACGAGGTGGGCAGCCTGCCCGTGGAATTACAGGCACATCTGCTCCGGTTTCTTGAAGAGAAGACCGTCCAGCGTGTCGGCAATTGTCGCTCCATCAAGGTCGACGTCAGGATAATCTCTGCGACGCACGAGAACCTTAGAGAACTGATTGCGATGGATCGTTTTCGCGCTGATCTCTTCTATCGTTTGAATGTCTTGTCCATCACGCTGCCGCCATTGCGCGAACGAGGCGAGGACATCGAGCGATTGGGCACATACTTCCTGAAAAAATTCAGCCGCGAGGCCAACCGCTCATTTGATGGGATCGAGGTAACCGCTAGGGCGGCAATGCGCACTTATTCCTGGCCCGGCAATATCCGCGAGTTGATCAGCGTCGTTCGGCGAGCGGTGATACTCGCCGACGGCAAGCGGATTTCAACCGCCGATCTCCGCCTCGGAAATCAACTCCACGGCTCATCTGACGTAATGAAGTCTGGCGGCGGGCGACGACGATATCCCGATGATGAACATGGACACGATGGCAATTCGTTTTCCGAGCCTGTTGTCGATCGGTGCCAGACCGGCGGACACCTCGAAGCCGACCGGATCCGGGAAGCGCTGGCGGCACATCGCAACAATGTAAGCCGTACAGCCAGGTACCTGGGCGTTTCCCGAGTTACACTATATCGCCACATGCACAAACACGGTATCTGCCGAAAGTCGTCGCACGGTAATGCCGCCGGGAAATCGGCGACGATGGCCAAACTTTAACAAGAGTGCTCGCCGGTCCACCGCTGACGTATTCCCGACATTGGTGAAGGCTGCGTCTAGTTTCGCAAGACATTGTTGATCGGCGACCGAGTTCGATCCGCATGCCCGCAGCCTGCCGCCATTTGGCAGCCGGAAGCCCGTCGACGGGCTTGCCGGATGCCCCGGAGTCCCGTCATAGTTCGGTCGAATGCGCGAACGCGGGCTGAACCCGACGCGAATGCATTCGCGGCGCGGTGCGGCAGGAGCATAACCTGCCCGGCGCCGCGCAGTCGGACCCATAAACGATTCGGATGAGGAGTGCACATAATGAGCGACAAGCGAGTCGTCACGCTGGCAACCACGTTACTGCTTCTCCCGGCCTTCGCTGTACCCGCCGCAGCGGATAACGCCGAGGCGGAGTTGAGCGCCTTCAAAGAGGTGTCGGCCATCGCCGCAACGGGTACCGGAGATTTCGAAGCAAAGATCAGGGACAAACGCGGCTCGATCGAATACGAGCTGAGCTACGGCGATCTTGGCAGTCCCGTGCAGCAGGCACATATCCACTTCGGCAACGAATGGGAGAATGGCGGTGTCTCGGCGTTCCTGTGTACTAACCTCGGAAACGCGCCCGCGCCTCACATTCCGCCCTGCCCGCCGGCGGGCGGAACCGTTGCGGGCGTCATCGCGGCCTCCGACGTCATTGGTCCGGGCGGTCCGCGCGGAATTCAGCCCGGCGACCTCGAGACGCTGATCGAGGCGATCGAGGCCGGGGCGACCTACGTCAATGTGCACACCGATGCATTCCCCGGTGGACAGATCCGCGGCCAGATCGAGGATTGAACGGGCGACAGCAACGAAGTGAGCTTGGCCGCCCGGTATTAGCCAAGCCGCTCGTGATCGATCGCGTTGGGGGACCACCGAGCCGGCCCGGCCGGGCCGCCTCGGCCGGTATGGTTGCGCTTGTCGCACCCCGAGACCGGCGGTATTGTGCGGCGCGCGGGCGACCGGGCCGGCTTAGCTCAGCTGGTAGAGCATCTGATTTGTAATCAGAGGGTCGGGGGTTCGAGTCCCTCAGCCGGCACCAATCGTCTGCCGATTCGGGGCCGCGCGCCGCACAACCGAGCAGGGGTTTGGCATGGCAGCCAGCAAGACCAGGGCCAAGAAAATACGCAAGCGCCGCCGCCTGAAGCCGTGGGAGTGGGTGGTCATCGGCGCCGTGATCGCGTTCACCGGCTGGGCCGTCTGGGACTGGCAGGCGCGCGGGGGCGAAGAAGAACGCTTTCTCGCGCTCGCGGCAGCGGGCCAAGACGCCCTTTCGCGTGTCGAGCGCCCGCCCTCTGCTGGTACCGGCCATACCTCGGTCGGCGAGTCGGCGGGCTATCGCGAGCGTTTCCCCGCCTCGGGCCGGCACGACCCGCAATGGATCAATCCCGGCGTGTACGAGACCGCTCAGCCGCCCAGCAGACTCGTCCATTCGCTGGAGCACGGCATGATCGTGATCTATTACGACAAGCCTGCGGCGGGCGTCTTGCAGACGCTCGAGTCCTGGGCCGGTCTCTACGGAGGACAGTGGAGCGGTATCGTCGTCGTCCCGGCGCCCGGACTCGGAGAAGAAATCGTTCTGACGGCGTGGAACCGGTTGCTCCGACTGGATCCGTTCGAACCCGCCTCCGCGGCGGCGTTCGTGGACCGCTTCCGGGGCCGTGGACCCGAAAACCCGGTACGGTAACCGAGCCGCATCCGGAACGCGGGTCGCAGCGTCCCGGTCATCGGGCGGCACAACAAGGCGTGGTTCGACGTCAGTGCGGCCGTAATTTCAGATTCGGCGGGTGACCTGCCGCCGGTCGTCCGCTAAAAGCTCTGCACCGTCCCCGACAAGGCTCCGGGAAGCGGTGGGGAGTTCGTTGCATGGCCATCGTCGATGTAAAGACCGAGATCACGGGCAATGTGTGGCAGATCGTACGCAAGGTCGGCGACGCGGTCTCCGAAGACGAACCCATCCTGATCCTCGAGTCGATGAAGATGGAAATCCCCGTTTCCGCGCCCGAGGACGGCACGGTGGTCGAAATTCTCGTCGCTCCGGACGACGTCGTCACCGAGGGAACCGTCGTCGCCCGCATCGAAGCCTGATCGGGCTTGCGTCGATGGCCGCGATCCGTCGAATTCTCGTCGCCAACCGCGGCGAGATCGCACGACGCGTCTTCCGCAGCTGCCGCAAGCTCGGCCTCGAGACGGTGGCCGTGTATTCCGATGCCGATGTCGCAGCCGCCCACGTCTCGGAGGCGGACCAGGCGCGACTTCTCGGACCAGCGCCGGCGCGTGAGAGCTACCTTTGCGCCGAAAAGGTGCTCGATGCGGCGCGCAGCAGTGGCGCCGACGCGATTCATCCCGGCTACGGGTTTCTTGCGGAAGACGCGGACTTCGCCGACGCCGTAACCGCGGCCGGCCTCGCATGGATCGGCCCGGATGCGCAGACGATCCGGGCCATGGGCGACAAGCAGCGCGCGCGAGATCTCGCCCGGGCGGCGGGCATCCCCGTGGTGCCCGGAAGCCGGCGAATTGCGCCCGGCGAAGACGATGTCGGCGCCATCGCGGAAACCGTCGGCTATCCGCTTCTGGTGAAGGCGGCCGCGGGCGGCGGCGGGATCGGCATGCGGCGCGTCGGGCACCCAGGCGAACTCGACGCCGCGGTGACGACGGCCCGCTCGCTGGCAGTGAGGTCCTTCGGCGACGGATCGCTCTACTTCGAGCGCCTCGTTCCGCGCGCCCGTCACCTCGAGGTCCAGGTCTTCGGCTTCGGCAATGGCGACGCCGTACACTTGCATGAGCGCGATTGCTCGCTGCAGCGGCGCTTCCAGAAGGTGATCGAGGAAAGCCCGGCGCCTCGGCTGCCCGAAATCCAGCGGTCGCGGATCTCGGAGGCCGCGATCGAGCTCTGTCGGGCGACGCGTTATCGCTGCGCCGGGACCGTGGAGTTCATCGTCGACGCCGACACGTTCGATTTCTTTTTCCTCGAGATGAACACCCGGATTCAGGTCGAGCACCCGGTCAGCGAACTGGTCACGGGGCGCGACCTCGTGGCGATGCAGATCGAGCTGGCGCGGAATACGCTCGAACCGATCGGGCAGGAGGCGATCCGCTCACGCGGGCATGCCGTCGAGTGTCGCCTCTACGCCGAGGACCCGGCGAAGATGTTCTTGCCGTCGCCAGGACCGTTGACCGTGTTCCGACCGCCCGCAGCAACCGCAAGCCTGCGCGTCGAATCCGGATACCGGGAAGGCGACACCGTCACGCCGTTCTACGACCCGTTGCTCGCCAAGGTGATCGCGTGGGGCGAGAATCGCGACGAGGCGCGGCAGGTCTGCGTCGAAGCGCTTCGCGGCTTCGCGATCGACGGCGTCCGGCACAATCGGGATTTCCTGATCGCCTGCCTGCTCGATCCGGTGTTCGCGGCCGGCGATGTTACAACCGATTTCATCGGCGATCGCCGCGACATGTTGCTCGAAGCAGCAGGCGGCTGACGCGCTACGCCGGGCCGCGCTCGGCGAGTCGCCGCTCGAGCCTGGCCACCACGGCCAGCGCCCGTGCCATGTCGGGTATCTCGTCATAGACCGGCACGCCGATGGCGCGCGCCCGCTCGCGGTAGAGGCGCCGTTTTTCATCGAGGTCCGGCGATCCGTCGCTGCGCAGGGCAAGCGCGAAATGGGCCTGACCCGGCCATTTCTCCCGCGTCTGGCGGACCGCTTCGAAGAGATTGCCGACCGGGTCGACCGGACCCCGACCGACGAAAGCGGCAAGATTGAGATGCATCGCCAGAGCGTCGGGCCGGGCATGCCGATAGACGATTTCGAGAATCTCCGCAGCGATCCAGCCGTCCTTCTCCTGCAGCGTGCGCACCGGCGTATCGATAGGATTGGCAACGCTCGTGCCGGGCGGCAGGCCCAACGCCTCGAGCCGGTCGACCACCTCGGGCACGAAGGGCGAGACGTCGAGGCCGAGTTCCGCGAACAGGTCGGCGCCGAGGACGCTTGAGCCGCCGCCATTGCCGAACAGCGCGACGCTGCGTGTCGGACGCTCGGGTCGGAGCGCAAGGTGCTGCAGCGCGAGCAAGGCATCGATGAATTCGTCGACCGTCGAAACCTGCGCGACCGGTGTCTGGGCGCACAGCGCTTCCCATGCCCGACCGTCGCCGGCGAGCGCCCCCGTATGGGAAGCAGCGGCGATGCGACCCTGACCCGATCGCCCCCCGCGCAGCAACACGATGGGCTTAAGCGCCCGCCGCGAACGCAAGAGCTCGAAGAACGACCGACCGTCCTTAATGTCTTCGAGATAGAGACCGATCGCCACGGTCTGCGCGTCGTCGAGATAGTACTCGACCAGATCGCGCGGCGTGACGTCGGCGCTGTTGCCGATTGTCACCAGCCCGCTGAACCGCAGGCCGCGCCACTGACCGCGCTTGATGATGTCGGTCGAAAGCCCTCCGGACTGGGAGACGACGCCGATATGGCCCAGCTCCGCCGGTGCGTCGGCCGGAAATGTCAGACCGCCGCGCGGCGAATAGGTGCCGAGACAGTTCGGCCCGAGTACCCGCACGCCTGCCGCGTGCGCGGACGCGACGAGGGTGCGTTCAAGCTCCTTGCCGTCCTCGACCTCTCCAAACCCCGAGGAGATCACCTGCGCGATCCGGCACCGCCCGTTCGCCGCCGAGAGGGCCTCGGGAATGCGCCGCGCCGCTATGCCGACATAGGCGTAGTCGACCGGTTCCGGTGTCGTGCCCAGGTCGGGATACGCTTTCAGGCCCTCGATCTCGTCCGCACTCGGGTGGATCGGATAGATCGCACCACCATATCCGAACGCCTTCATCCGGCGCATGAAGGTATTGGCCATCGTGAGGTCGCGCGCCGATGCACCCAGGACAGCGACCGTTGCAGGTTCGAACAATGGCCTGAAGCGGTCGAGGGGCGCCAGCCCCGCGTCGGGCGGATCGTGCCCGACGGCGTCCGCTTCCGTATCCGCAGCGTCAGCCAGGATGAAGCGGGCGTCGGCGACGGTTGCGCCGTGTCGCGCGACGATCACCGGATTGACGTCGAGTTCCGCGATCTCCTCGGCGAGCTCCAAGAGAAGCCCGCCGCGACCGCCGACCTGCAGCATCAGGTCGATCAGGGCGGCCTTGTCTGCCGCCGGCTCTCCGCGCGCGCCGTCCAGCAGGCCGACCGCCCTCAGTTGCGCAAGCATGCCGTGCGCGTCCGCCTCGTCGATCGGGCAAAGCCGGAACGCGACGTCCTCCAGAACCTCGACGAAGATGCCGCCGAGACCGACCATCAGCATGGGCCCGAAGCGCGCATCCTTGATGCCGCCGACCGCGACCTCGCGCCCCGGCGCGATCATCTCCTCGACCAGCCAGCCGTCGATGCGGGCGTTGGCGATTTCCGGGCGTGCCGCCATGGACTCGACCGCCGCGCCGACGGCTTCGGCATGGTCGAGGTTCAGCGCGACACCGCCGAGATCCGACTTGTGCAGGATATCGGCAGAGATCAACTTGACGGCCAACGGCGGTGTCAGCGTTGCGGCCCGTCGGCCGGCTTCTGCAGCGTCCGCCACGACGATCGAGCGCGGCACGGTCGCCCCGAAGGCGGCCAGCACGGCCTTGCCGTCGGGCTCGCTCAGCACCCGCCGGCCGAGCGCACGTGCCCGGGCAATGATCTCGCGCGCCGCGACTGCGTTCACGTCAATAGCTCGTCGGCCATGTTCGCATCAGGTGCTGGCCGATTCCGCCGGTCCTGCGCCGCCGGTGCAGGTCGAGCATGCGGATCACGTAATCACGCGTTTCCTGCGGCTTGATCACGTCGTGCGCCGAAAAGATCCGCGCCATGTCCCAGATCTCGAGATCCTTCTGGATGTGGGCGAGCGCCTCTTCGAAACCGTCGTCACCGGGACTCTTGTTGTGGACGATATTGGTCGCGAAGACCGGGTCCATGAAGCTGACCTCGGCGGTCGGCCAGGCGACCATGGTGTCGTTGTGGGCCCCGCCGCCCATCGCCACATAGGCGCGGCCGTATGCCTTGCGGCAGATCACCGTGATCTGCGGCACGGTCGTAAGACAGGTGGCGTTCATGAAGTTCATGATCGCGCCGGGCGCCCCGCGACGCTCCGCGTCGGTCCCGACGACGAAGCCGGGCGTGTCCATGAGGCGCAGGATCGGAATATTAAAGCTGTCGCACAGAACCGTGAAATCGATGGCCTTGCGGCAAGCCTCCGCCGACAACGCACCGCCGCCGACCATCGGATTGTTGGCGAGAATGCCGACGACCTTGCCGCCGAAACGGGCGAAGCCGACCACGAGCGGGCGGCCGAAACGCGCCTTCATCTCGAAAAAGCTGTCGCGATCGACCAGCAGGTCGATCACCTTCTTCATATTGTAGACTTGCGTGCGCTTTTCGGGGACGATCTCGAGGATCCCCTCCTGGTTTTGGCCCGACCCCTCGGGCACGGGTGCTTCGGGCGGCAATTCCGCGTTGTGCCCGGGCATGTAGGACAGGAAGCGCCGGATCGCCGCCATCGCCTCGGCGTCACTGTCGACGAAATAGTCGACCAGACCGGTTTGCTCGGCGTGCAGCCGCCAGCCGCCGAGGTCTTCGAGATCGACCTTCTCGCCGATGGCCATCGAGACCAGCCGGGGACTCGACACCGACATGATCGAGCCCTTCTTCATGACAGCGAAGTCCGAGCAGCAGCACAGCCATGCCGACGAGCCGAACGCGGTATCGAGCGCCGCCGAGGCCCACGGCGACTCGCGCATGCGACGGAACTGCGTGACGTCGTTGCCGAGAAGCGCGCCCATGCCCTTCGAGCCCATGGCGTCCGGCAGGCGCGCGCCGGTCGACTCGCCGATATGCACGAACGGCAGGCCCTGCTCGGTGCACACCCTGCGGATATAGCCCATCTTCTTCGAGTTGGTGGCGCTGGTCGAGGCTCCCTTGGTCGTGAAGTCGTTCACCACGACGCCGACGTCGCGCCCGAGAATTCTGCCGAATCCGGTGATCTTGCCGTCGCGCGGCGTGTTCGGCGCGTCGGCGTCGAAGACACCTGACGCCCCGAGCAGGCCGAGCTCGACGAAACTCCCCTCGTCGACCAGCTCGGCCAGGCGCTCTTCCGCGTTCAGGCTGCCTGTTTGCCGCCGCTTGGCCAGCTTCTTTTCGCCGCCCATGCGCCGCGCCTCGGCGCGGCGGCGGTCGAGTTCGGCAAGCAGGTCCTCGTGCGCCATGGGGTCAGTCCTCGCCCGTCCGGATTGCCCCGGAATTCAGACCGCCCGATTGCAGATAAGTCAACCGTGGCATTGCCGGCCGGGGCGCCGCGACCCCGGCTCGACCCCGGACGCTCCGGTCTCGGTCGCGAGTGGCGCGCTTCAATGGGCCATTCGCGTCGGCGTGATGGTCGGCACGATGGCGTAGTTGGTGAGCAGGTTCAGATGCGTCGCGATATCGATGCCGGGACGGACGGCGACCACCTCGCCGCCATGCCGGAACGCGAACGTCTCGACGGCCCGCAGCTGCAGGAACCATCCGGGGCAATAGCTGTCCTCGGCTCCGTCACCGACATGGATATCGGCGGCGAATTCGATCTCATCGTCGCCGACTTCGTCGTCCACTTCGATTTCGCCGGCGATGACCCGTCCTTCCAGCTCGCCCGCCATGTCCACGTCGCAAACCGCCGGGACATCCCCCATCAGCGCCCGCTGGTCGCTGCTGTCCGCACCGATCCAGTGGAAGTGACTGAATGCGCCGGGCTGCGGAATGTCGACGCGGTTGACAAGCCAGACCGGATGGTCATGACCGTTGACGCCGCTGTGGGAGACGAACTTCGCGACACCGGGCCGGCCCCTCACCTTCCAGCCGACGACGCAATCGATATCGAAGCCGCACTCCTCATTGTGCATCGCACCGCGCGGATGCCGCGCAATCGGAAGACCGGAAGCGGGGTCGATCTCGCCGGTAAAGATGATGTAGAGCGAGCCCTTCAGAACCGCTCCCCTGACCAGGCGCGTCTGCAGATGGGTGTCGATGTGGTTGCCGAAAATGAACGCGAGCGCCGCGTCGTCAGCGCTCGACTCGTCGGCGGTCACCGGCGCCGGTACCAGGAACGGCACGGGGGCCAGCAGGACAGCCAGCGCGGCCAGAATTTTCCTCATATGATTCTCCCTGTCTTGCCCGAAAGCCGGCACGTGGATGCCTGGGCTCTCCGAATTCGATCAGTCTGGCGATGAGTGCGGGGACCGCATTGATTTAGGTCAGTCGCGACGACCGGCCGCGACCGGGGCGGACGCGGCGGCCCCGGGGCCCGCCTACTGGGTTTCCTGGCCTTCTTCCGCCGGCTGCGGCTGCACCGCGCGTGGACGGAATACGCCGCGCTGTTGCGTCGTGCCTTGCTGCGTCCGCGCCTGCCCGGGCTGGCCAACGGGTGCGCGGCGGCGCTGGACGCGCTGGCGTTGCGCGCCGTCTTCGACAAGCCGCAGTTCCTCGCGGTCCTCGCCACGCGTCAAGACGATGCGATCCGGCAATATCTCCTCGACGGTCCATCCCTGGATGCTGTCGCCGAGCCGCACCACCTGACCGGGTTCGTTCTGGCGCCCCGGCGCGCCATCCTCGACGATGGCCACGCTGTCGTCGTCCGCGATGACGACGCCGGTCAGCAAGAGCGGCGGCAGCTTGTCAGAAACCGGCGTCGCCGACCCGCCCGCGGATTCCTGCGGCGGGCGACGGTCCGGCGAGAATAGCGGCCGCTGGGTGATCACCGCGAACGCCGCCTCGCCCGGCATGGCGACGCCGGGATCCTCCTGCGACCGCAACTGCGGCGCCGAATTCTGTGGCGCCTCCGTGCCGCTGGCGCCCATGCGCCGGACAAACAGGTCCGGCCGTGTCAGTTCGGCAAAGATAACGGCCCCGAATGCCGTGTTGACGAGCAGCAACAGCAGGATGAGAGGAAGCGAACGGGATGGCCGCCGCGTCACGGCTGTGGTCCTTCCGTATACCCCGACAGGTCGAGGCGCACCGCGAGGACGCTGTCGGTCGGGGCGACCCTGTCCCTGTTGCGCACGACGCGTCCGCCGCTGCGCGACCGGATCTGGACGTTGTCGATGAAGAGCAGCGTCGCCGACGACTCGAGCGCATAGAGGATCTTGTGCAGCGCCTCGGTGTTGCCTTCCAGCGCGATCCGGATCGAGATTCGTCGGAAATCGGCTTCATCGCGCGCCGGCAGCGGTTGCGTGCTGCGTATCACGACACCGTATCGGGATGTGATCTGGGCCACGCGCTTCTGCAGATCGGCGCCCGCGAGCGACTCGTTCGCACCCGACAGCAGCCGTGTGCGCGCTTGCGGGTCGCGGCGGATCTGTGTCAGCTGCGCTTGCAGCATCGGCGCCGAAGCCGCGAGTCGGCGCAGCTGCGGCAATCGCTCTTCGGCCGTGGCAATGGTCTCGCGGTATGACAGCATGCGATCGAGCACAGGCTGCGCGATCGCAAGCCAGAACAGGCCGATCACTGCGCCGAGAAGCAGGAGCGCGAGCAGGCGACCGACGAGCGGCGAGAGCGTCGGCATCACGTTTCGCCCTCGTGCGCTAGCTCGAAGGTCAGATCGAAGCGCTCGCGATCGATTCCCGGCACCCGCGTGACGGGCGAGGAAAAGCGTGCATTCTTGAACGCGGATCCGCGCTCGACGAGCTCGAGGACCGACGAAGCCGCCGGCGAATATCCGCGGGCACGTATCTTGTCGCCCTCGATATGAAGCTCGAACAGCCACGTGTCGTCGGGAAAGAGCTGCGTCAGGTCGGCCAGAACCGCGGTGACCATCGGTGTGGCGCGCTTGCGCTCGAGCAGGAAATTTCCGGCCTCGGCGGCCCGATCGAGCTCATCGCGCAGCGCGGATGCCGTCCGCGCGGCCGCCGTCGCCTCGGTGACAGCGGCGTCCGCCTGCTCCGCGGCCCGTCGTTGTGCATCCAGTGGAAGATAGACGGCGACGCTCGCGAGCAGCAGCGCGACGATCGCGAGCGCACCGGCTAGGACGTTGCCGGCCCTTGACGGACCGCCGCTCTCCCGCTCGGCCGCGAGATCGAATTCGGGAGCGGCAGGATTGTCGAGGCCGTCGACGGTGACGGCGGACGGGGTCAGCCCCCAGTCGCCCGCCAGGTCGGTAAGCCGGTCGACGATGTCCTTGGGCACGACGATGAACTCGACATGGATTCGCTGCGCTTCCGCGTCGCGCGCCACGATCCGGTAATCGTAGCGGACCTGGTCGGGACGGTACGGAGTCTGCCGATCGAGTTCGAAATACAGCAGGTCCTTGATCCCGGCCTCCGCCGCGAGCGGCAGATCGAGCGTCTTGTGAAGTGCCTGGTCCGCCGGCAGCGCGATTACGATCTCGCTGCGCCGCGTCGCCTTCGCGCGCAGGATCGCCTCCACCGCCGCACGTTGCGCCGGAAGATCCTGATCGTCGAGCGCAAGCCGCGCGATCCGGCTCGAATTGCCGTTGTTGTAATGAACGATCGTGACCTCGTTGCCGGCAATCGAAAAGCACAGCGAATCGATCTTCGGCGCCAGTGCCTTGCGCACGCGCCTCGGAACGAGGGACGCGAGTTCACCCAACCACCAGGCAAAGAACCTGGATACCAATCGGCCGGCATCGGTGACCGCGATCTGCATGCCTGCTGACTCTTCCTTGCTGCCCTCGGGTTACGATATCATGCCGTTGCTTCCGCGTGCCAAACCGCGCTCTCAGCGGGCCCGGCAACGGGTCGTCCCGACCGGTATCAGGCAATCTGGCTCCGCCGTGATGCGGCGGTTGACAACGAGATCGGGCCAGTCGCCGAGGTCGCGGTTGTTGAACGAGATGCGAATCCGGATCGCCCCCGGCAGCTCGCCTTCGCCGCGCCAGCTGTCGGACCAGCCTGCCTCGCCGTCCTCGCCCGCCGCCCGGTATGAAAACCTCGCCTCGGCGATGTTTTCGAGCAGCACGTGCGCCTCGTCGATCTCGCTGTCGTCCTCGTGAAACGCGTCGCCGTCGACGTACGGCCGTCGCAGCATGACGAGTTGCTTGCCTGTCGCCGACGCCGTTTCGACGATGAAAAGTCGGAGTCGTTGCGGCCCGCCGAGCCCGAAATGCGCGGCGAGCGGGGCAACGAATGCCAGCGAGTCGGCCTCTCCGGCAAACGTCAGCGCCGGATCCCGCGAGTCGTCGCGCTGCAGCAGCGGCATGGTCTGGCCCAGCCCGCGCTGCAGGAACGCGCGCACGGTCTGTGCCCGGCCCGTCGCCTCGGCGCGCACCGTCACCGTATCCCACGTCCGCGCACCAAGCCTGAGCCCACCGAGCGCGAGCGCGGATATGAGCCCTATCATCGCCAGCGAGATGATGACTTCCAGCAGGGTCAGCCCCGACTCGCTCGAACGGCGGAATATCCGCGACGCGGTGATCATCGCTGCATGGCCCTGTATGCGACGAGTTCGACCGATCGCGGGCTGACCGTTCCCCACGACACGGTTATCTTGACTTCGGCTGGCAGCAGGCCGTCGGGGCCGGCCGACATCGGCGGATCGGGCATCTCGGCAACCGTGACTTCCCAGCGAAATCCCGCCTCGGTCTCGCCACCGTCGGCAAGAGGACCTGCCAGGACGTCGCCATCGATTGCGGCCAGCCGCGACCAGGCGACGGCCGTGGCATGCGCGTAATCCTCGCCGAGCCGGGCGGCGCGCAGCGAATCGGAGAAGACCCCGAACACGGCAGCCAGGGACACCGCGAGGATCGCGAAGGCGATCAGCACCTCGAGCATGGTGAAGCCCCGCGCCGTCCTGCGTCGCACCGGCATCTCAGGGCTCCACGGAGACGGCGCCGGTAAGCCAGTCGACCGCGACGACGTATCGGTGCCCTTCGCGGGCCAGGGTCACACTCCCGCCGGTAGCGCTGCCGTCGGGAAAGAACCGAATGGCGCCGATCTGGTCCGCCACGAGCTCCGACCGCGCCGTGTAGAGCTCGAGCGCAAGGTCCGGATCGAGCGAGGTGACGGCACCGTCCTCGCCGACGCGGTAGGTGCGATTCTCGAGGTCGAGCTGAAAGGTGACGGGCTGAAACCGAGAAATCGCGTTGCCGCGGGTCTGACGCAGCGCCGACGCGATTTCGGTGGCGGCTGCCCGCGCTTCCGGTCCGGACCGACCCGAGAGGAATGTGACCGACGCCATGACAAGACCGACGATCGCCAGCACGACGAGCAGTTCGAACAGGGTGACGCCGCGCGACATCGGGCTTCCTACCAGCTCGTGACGTCCGCGTCGTTCCCGTCGCCGCCCTCGGTCCCGTCGGCGCCAAGCGAATAGAGATCGTACTCCCCGTTCTCGCCCGGGGAACGGTACTGGTAAGGGTTCCCCCACGGATCGGTCAGCGCGTCGACATTCTTCAGATACGGCCCGGCCCAGCGGTCCACGCCCGCCGGCTGCGCGACCAGGGCCTGCAGGCCTTCGTCGGATCTCGGATACCGTCCGACATCGAGGCGATAGATATCGAGAATTGCGCCTAGCTTGTCGATCTGGATCCCTGCCGCCTCTACCTTCGATTTCTCGAACCGCTCCATCAGCGCCGGGACGGCGAACGCCCCGATGATCGCGATGAGGGCGAGGACGACCAGAAGCTCGATCAGGGTAATTCCCCGGCTGCCGGCACGCTTGGCGCCGGCCGTCCTCGAGCGGCCGAGTGCCGAATTGGCCCGAAGCGCCGCAACTCGTTCAGAGTACAAGCTCATTGACACTCAATATCCCCAACAGGACGGACAGAATGATCAGGACGATCAGGCCGCCGAGAACGATCGTAATCAGCGGTACCAGCAGCGCCAGCAAGCGCTGCGTCGACTCGCGCACCTCGCGGTCGTACGTCGTTGCCAGCCCCTCGAGCATCTGCTCGAGCTGGCCGCCCTCTTCGCCGACGCGAATCAGGTTGGTGGCGAGCGCCGGAAACATGCCGCTCGCAGCGAGCGGGCCCGACAGACCCTGGCCCTGCCGCAAGCGCCCGGCAACGTCGACCAGCGCAGCGCGCAGCGCGCTGTTGTCGAGTACTTCGCGCACAATCCCCAGCGCCTCGAGCAGCGGCTGTCCACCGCGAAGCAGCATGGCCAGCGTGTGCGCAAATCGTGCCGTCTCAACCTTGCGGGCGAGGTCGCCAAACAGCGGCACAGACAGCCGGAAGCGGTCCCATCGCAGCCTGAATGCGGGGTTCCTCAGTCGCCAGGCGAAAACGAACGCGACAAGGCCGATGCCTGCGAGGTCGGCCCACCACCAGGCGCCGATAAAATCGCCGGTCGCGAGAAATGCCTGTGTCAGCAGCGGCAGGTTATCGCCCTGCTCTTCGAACAGCGTTCGGAATTCGGGCAGGACGAACACGAACATGATGACGATCGTGACTATCGCCATGGTCAGCACGATGGCCGGATAGATCATCGCCGATACCGCGCTGTCGCGCAGTGCCTTCATGCGTTCCATGAAATCCGCGAGGCGCGCGAGCACCTGATGCAATGCGCCGCCGGCCTCGCCTGCCTTGACCATGCCGACGTAGTAGCGTGGAAACGCGTCGCTTTCCTGTTCGATCGCGCTCGCGAACGAGGCGCCGCCCTCGATGTGCTGCAGAACGCGCGACAACAGCTTCTGCAGCGCCTCCTGGCTCTCGGCGACGTCGATCAGGATGCTGAGTGCGCGGTCGAGCGGCAATCCGGCCTCGAGCAGGGTGGCGAGTTCGCGCGTCATGGTAACGAGTTCGCGGGTCGCCACCCGCTTGGCGCCGAACAGGTCACGGTGCAGGATGCTCTGCGACCGGGCGACACCGAAATCGACGCTGAGCGGGAAATTGCCCTGGTCGCGAAGCTTTTCCACAACGGCGGAGCGGTCCGCGGCATCCATCTGACCCTCGATCGTCTCGCCGCCCGCGCTGACCGCCCTGTAACGAAAACTCGGCACGGGACTAACCACCCCAGGTCACCCGCAGCACCTCGTCGATGCTGGTGATGCCCTTCGCCGCCTTGTGCAGCCCGTCCTGATAGAGCGTTCGCATGCCGCGCTCGATCGCCGCCTGTTCGAGATCCCTGACATCGGCGCGCTTCAGGATCAGGCGGCGGAAATCGTCGTCCATGACGAGAATTTCGAGCAGTGCGGCGCGGCCGCTGTATCCGGAATCCTTGCAGCGCCTGCAACCGATCGGACGGTACAGGGTCTGCGTCGTCTCACCCGACGCCTGCAGGCGCGCCAGCAGCTCTGCGGTCGGCTCGTACGCCTCGCGGCAGTCGGGGCAAAGCCGCCGCACGAGCCGCTGGGCGGCGACGCCATTCACCGTGGACGTCAGCAGATAGTCGGGCACGCCCATGTCCATCAGGCGGGCGACGGCCCCTGTCGCATCGTTGGTGTGAAGGGTGGACAGCACCAAGTGGCCGGTCAATGCCGCCTGCACGGCGATCTGCGCGGTCTCGAGGTCGCGGATTTCGCCGATCATCATGATATCGGGATCGTGACGCAGAAACGATCTGAGCGCTCGGGCAAAGGTAAGCCCGATTTCCGGCTTCACCTGCACCTGCAGCACGCCCTCGAGCTGGTACTCGACCGGATCCTCGACGGTAAGAATCTTGCGTTCCGGTGAGTTCAGCCGAATCAGCGACGTATAGAGCGTCGTCGTCTTGCCGCTGCCGGTGGGACCGGTGACCAGAAGGATTCCGTGCGGTCGTTCGAGTGCGGTGAGATAGGCGGCGAGCGTGTCCTGCTCGAATCCGAGTGCGGCAAAATCGAGTACCGCCCCGTCGCGATCGAGGATGCGCATGACCACGCTTTCGCCGTGCATGCTCGGCGTCGTCGCGACACGCAGATCGAATTCCTTGCCGCGAACCGCCACCTTGATGCGCCCGTCCTGCGGCAGCCGCCGTTCGGCGATGTTCAGCCGCGCCATGATCTTGATGCGCGAGACGATGGCCTGTGCCAGCCGGTCGGGCGGCGCGTCGATTTCGCGCAGCACGCCGTCGACCCGGTAGCGCACCCGCAGGCGTCCTTCGAATGGCTCGATATGGATGTCCGAGGCGCGCTGCTCCACGGCCCGATCGATCAGAAGATTGACGAGCCGGATGACCGGCGCCTCGCTGGCGAGATCGCGCAGCCGCTCCACATCCGCTTCCGCATCGCCGGCGGCGCCAGCATCTTCGGAAATGTCGTGCATGCGATCACGGCTGCCGCCGTAGAGGCGCTCGAGCGCCGCTTCGATGTCGGACGGCGTCGCCACACGGCGTTTCGCAGGTATGCCGGCGGCGAGCCGCACCGCGTCGACGGCATAGCTGTCGAGCGGGTCGGCCATGGCCAGCGCCACTTCTTCGTCATCCATCTCGATCGGCACGACCCGCGCCTGGCGCAGGAAGCGCAGGCTCAGCTTGTCTTCCAGCAGCGGCGCAGCGGGAAAATCGTCGGCCGCGACGAGGGGCAGATCGAGAGCCTTCGCCAGTGCCACGGCGAGATCCGACTCGGACACCAGCCCGAGCTTGGTCAGCACGGTGGACAGCGCTTCGCCGGTTTCGTTGTGCACGCGCAGCGCCCGTTCGAGCCCGGTTGCCTGAAGCTTGCCTGCGGAGACCAGAGCGTCGGCGACGCGGCGAACGAAGGCGTGCCGCTCGTCGCCGCCCGTCAGCGGGCGCTCGGCAGGTTCGCTCGCCTGCGAACCCAGCGTCGGCTCTCTTCTCTCATGTGCTGTCGCGTCGGCCATCGCGTCCCTTCCCTAGAACGGCACGACCGGACCGTATAGCCAAACGACCCAGGTTGCCAGTGCCAGTGCCGGACCGAACGGGATTTCCGTACCGCCGTGAACGACCCGACCCGACAGTCGCCATATCAGCGCCCCGGCGAGCGCGACCAGGGCTGCCAGCAGGACGACGCTCGGCAGGCCGATCCATGCAACCCATGCGCCGGATGCCGCCAGCAGCTTCGCATCGCCGAGTCCGAGACCGTCGCGTTTCCTGAGCCATCGATATACCAGGCCGATCGCAGCGAAAGTCACAAAACCCGCGGCAGCACCGAGAACGTGATCCGGCCAGCGGTCGGGAAACAGGAACGCGTGAACGCCTATGCCGACGGGAATCAGCGGCAAAACCAAGACATCGGGCAGAACCGTGTGCTGCCAGTCGATCACCGCTGCCGCCAGCAACGTCCAGCCGAGCACGCAGCCGGCCCAAACCAGGTCTCCCGGCAGCACGACGGCGGCCCACAAAGCGATTGCGACCGCCGCCAGTTCGATGCCCGGATAGAACAGGCCGAGCGATGCGGCGCAGTGTCGGCACCGGCCCCGGGACGCAAGCCAGCTCACCACCGGTACCAGGTCCAATACGCCCAACGGCGTTGCACAGTGAGGACAGGCCGACCGGGTGAGTGCGACCGGCATGCCCGCGGGCAGACGCAGGGCAAGTACGCCCAGAAAGCTGCCGATGAAGGGGGCCGCGACGACAGCCCAGACCCACGATACCAAGCCAAATCCGCTCGTCGCCATCAAGTCAGCCACCTCTCGCGCAAAACCGGCGCGGGCGGTGCGGCCATGCGCCGCAACGCGCGATCACAGCGCAAATGCCTAAATATCTCATTAAATGTAAATCTGTAATATTATTCAAATATGCATTATCGTCGTCGATTCATATAACTAGCTCCATTATACAGGAGATCGCCGGCATCGGTAAGCAGTCGGCCGGAGGGGAAACGGATGTCGAATGCTGCGGTCGGGCCTGCCCGCCGGGCGCAAAGAATCGTCTTGCTGCTGGCTATCGGCCTGCTGATCGCTGGCTGCGAGCGCGTGGCCGAATCCGAAGGCATCCGGCCGCGGGTCCCGGAAGCCGCGGCGCCGCCCGTGCAGCTGCCGACCGCCGATCGCCCGGTCGCGCCAACGGAGGCTGAACAACCGGCCGCCGCCGCGCCCGAACAGCAGAGGGATTATCGTATCTACCGGGGCGTCGGCGAGGTGGTCGGCGAACCGGTTCGCTCGCAGGCATTGGCGCAGGTCGGTCCCGACGGTGACGTTACGCTCAATTTCGTCGATGCCGACGTTCGCGAAGTGCTGAAGGCGACGCTCGGCGGTATCCTCGGCCTGAACTACGTCGTCGCGCCGCAGGTTCAAGGCACGATTACGGTACAGAGTGGACGGCCGATCCCGCGTGCGTCGCTGCTCTCGACGCTTGAAACCGTCCTCGAGATGCAGGGCGTCGCGATCGTGCGCGAGGGTGCCCTCTACCGCATCGAGCCGCTCCCCGGTGCCGCCCGCGGCAACGCCGCTATCCGACTTGGCATGGCGGCTGCCGGCGAGGGGGAAGGATACGGTGTGCAGGTCGTGCCGCTCTATTTCATCAGCGCGACGCAGATGGCCGACGTGCTCCGCGGTCTGTCCCGCGAAGGCGCCGTCCTGCAGGTCGACGACACCCGAAACCTTCTGATCCTTGGTGGCACGCGCTTCGAGCTGGCGGCAATGCTGGAGGCGGTCGAGATATTCGACGTGAACTGGCTTGCCGGCATGTCGTTCGGACTGTTCAAGCTTGACGTCGCTGACCCGGGATCGCTCATCGACGAACTCACCGGGATCCTGGGGGACGACCGAGGAGAGATCATGGGTGGCCTGGTCCGCCTCGTGCGGGTCGAGCGTCTGAACGCGATCCTCGCGGTGTCGCGCCAGCCGAAGTATCTGGAGGACGTAAGGACCTGGATCACCCGTCTCGACCGCGTGGCGACGAATACCGTGGAGCCCTCGCTGCATATCTACTTCGTGCAAAACGGCAGGGCGGAAGACCTTGCCGCGGTGCTCAACGACGTGTTCGGTGCTTCGGACGATCGGCTCAGCGATCTGGCGACCGGACAACGGGGCGAACTGGCTCCTGGGCTCGAGCCCGTTCAACTTCGCACCACTGCGACCGACACGGCCGCCATCACCCGAGAGCTCGACCGGCAACGCCAGTCGGCGGCCGAAGAGGCGGCGACGCGGGACAAGCAGCCCGGCGCCGAGACCGCCCAACGGGAAACGGCGCCGCCCGTTCGTCCGGGCGGCACCGCGACGGCTGCGGAGGGAATAACGTTGGGCCGGGGCAGCCGTATCCGTATCGTCGCCGACGAAGAGCGGAACGCCCTGCTGATTTCCGCAACGCAGGCGGAGTACCGATCGGTGGCGGCCGCGCTCAGGCAGCTCGATCGCCGGCCGCTCGAAGTGTTGATCGAGGTGACGATCGCCGATGTCGAGCTGTCGGACCGGCTGGAATACGGGGTCCGATGGTTTATTCAGGAGGGCAACCATTCCCTGAATCTGTCCGGAGTGCCCACGGATGGCGGGCTGAACTACATCTTCGACTCGACCAATGCGGACGCCTTCATAGACCTGCTGTCGTCGATCACCGACGTGCAGATAATTTCGGCGCCGCAGCTCTTTGTTCTCAACAACCAGGAAGCCTTTCTCCAGGTCGGCGATCAGGTTCCCGTCGCCACGCAGACCTCCCAGGATACGTCGGACGCGGCCGCTCCGATCGTCAGCAACGTCGAACTGCGTGACACTGGCGTCATTCTGACGGTGACACCGCGCGTAAACGAGGGCGGGCTCGTCACCATGGACATCCGTCAGGAGGTCAGCCAGGTCAATGAGGAAGCGACGGGCGAGGGCAGCATTACGCCGACCATTTCAACACGCGTCATCAACACGACGGTGGCGATCGAGAGCGGGTCCACGGTGGTCCTCGGCGGGCTGATTCGCGACTCCAAGACGAACACCAAGATCGGCGTGCCGTTCCTTTCGGCGATCCCGTTCCTGGGCGCGCTGTTTCGCAGCACGTCAGACGTGATTCTTCGCAACGAGTTGCTGGTAATGGTATCACCCCGCGTTGTCAGCGACAGTCGCGGAGCGATCGCGGTCACACGGGAGCTTCGGCAGCGCATCGATGAACTGGAGCGGCTCGAGACCAAGCTCAGATAGGAGGCACGCCGGATCTCCTGCGTGCGATGCGCAGGGCATCGCGCTGCTGGCGGTGCTCTGGATCGTCTTGCTGCTCTCGGTCATCGCCGGCAGCCTGCTGATGCTGACGCGCACCGACATCGGCCTCTCGCGCAATCTAGTCGACAGTGCCCGGGCCGCCGCCCTGGCCGAGGGCGGCGTCACCCTCGCAACGCTTGGTTTGCTCGACCCGGACCCCGAGACCCGCTGGAAAACCGATGGCCGGCATTACGACATCACGCTCGACAGCGGTACCCTCACCGTCTCCATTCAGGATCAGTCGGGTCGCATCGATATCAACATGGCACGCCCGGAACTGCTCTTCGGGCTGCTCCGCTCGAGCGGCGTCGACGAAGCGACGGCGATCCGTCTCGCCGACCGCATCGCCGACTGGCGGGACCCGGACGACCGGACGCTGCCGAATGGCGCCGAAGCGAGCGATTACAGGGCAGCGGGACTGGACGTGAAAGTCAGCAACCGGCCCTTCATGACGCCGGACGAGGTGCAGCGCGTTCCCGGCGTGACGACGGCAATCTATGGCCGAATTGCCGACGCGGTGACGGTATATTCACGACGCCCGGGCATCAATCCGTCGACGGCGCCGAGATCGGTCCTCCTGGCCCTGCCGGGGGTCGACGAGGCGATCGCGGACGGCATAATCGCGGCGCGGGTCCCCGCTGACGACGATAGCGCAACCGCTCGGGCAACCGGTTTTGCCGCGGTCGCTGCGCTGATACCGGCGGAAGCGCGTCGCTACCTGAGCGGCGGCATTTCCAATGTCTACTCGGTCAGGTCGCGCGCCGTGCTGCACGACGGCGGGGTCTACGTTCAGGAAGCCATCGTCGAACTCGTCCCCGGTGCTGACCCGCCGTGGCGCATTCACGCATGGCGAACCGGCGAGGTGACGCCGACCGATGCTCCGGCCGATGACGGTTAGACCGGCGTCGCGCCGGGGCAGTGGAGCCGCCGGCAACGACCGATATTCTCGTCGGTTCGGCGGCCGCCGAACGACGGATTGCGGTTTTTGGCCCATGGATTGCACCGGATTCCTGCAATATTATCCGCCTCGGACATGCGAAAAAGAGGATGATCGCAGCTGATGATACCGCGAAAACGTGGCGCTCGATCGGGGATTGCGGGGCGGCGTTCTGCGCGCCGCGGTCGCTGCGACGGCATACCGCAGTATCAGGCCTCGCGGCCGACGGATGGCGCCGCATCGACCGTGAGCATGAACCGCGTGGCGGCGTGAGCTGAGCCATGCTGAGGGTTGCAGTGCACTCCAAGCGTTACGGGAAGGCGGAAATTCTACGTAACGTCACGATCGAGCTTCCGGAAGGCGAATTCGCGGTTCTCACCGGGGCTTCGGGCTGCGGCAAGACGACCCTGCTGCGCATCCTCGCCGGGCTCGATCGCGACTGGGTCGGCGAGATTTCCGGAGATGCCGCGCTGGGCTTCGTCTTCCAGGATCCCCGACTGTTGCCGTGGCGTTCGGTCATCGACAATGTGAGGCTCGCCTTGCCGCGACGCGGAGACATCGGCGAGCGCGCCCGCGATGCGCTTTCCATGGTCGGTATGGCGGCCTCGGCCGACGATTTTCCGGGCACGCTCTCGATGGGCATGGCGCGACGCGCCGCTCTCGCCCGTGCGCTTGCAATCGAGCCCCAGCTACTGCTGATGGATGAACCATTCGTGTCGCTCGACCAGACGGGTGCCGACGAGCTTCGCGCACTGGTGCTGCGGCTGTGGCGCCAGCACCGCTGGACCGTGCTGATGGTGACGCATAATCTCGTAGAGGCTGCGGAACTGGCGGATCGCGTCATCGTGCTCGGTGGTCGTCCAGCGCGCGTCATCGACGAAGTTTCGCTCGGCTTGACGAGAACCGAACGCGATGCGCCCTGGATCGAGGATGTCGTGGATCGGCTGCGCTGTACCATCGATCGCGAGCGCGGCGCATCCACGCGGCCCGAATGCGGACGGCGCACCGCGTCGGGATCTTGACACTGGACTGCGCGGTCGCGCCACGTTGCCGGCCGGCACAAGCCGCTAAACCGAGGACTGACCATGGCCCTTCGCCGCTACGACCGCAGGTTCCCCGTTCTGCCCGCCGCGATACTCGAGTCGTACCGCGGAATTGCCGCCAGTGTGGTCGGCGACGCCCTGAACCGTGAGCGTGTCATGGTGGCCGCCATCAAACCGCTGGCACCCGGGATGCGACTTTGCGGTCAGGCCCGGACAGTATCGACGATGGCCGGCGACAACGCGATCATCCACGCCGCGATCCCGCGCGCCCGCGCCGGCGAGATTCTGGTGATCGATGCGGCGGCGGTGGAGGATGTCGCGGTCTGGGGCGAGGTCATGTCGCGAGCCGCGATCAAACAGGGAATCGCGGGAATCGTCCTGGATGGCGCGACGCGCGACGCCGCCGCGATACGCGCGCTCGGATTTCCGATGTTCTGCAGGGCGGTCGTCCCGCGCGGCCCGCACAAGGGTTTCGGCGGAACCATCGACGGGATCGTCTCGGTCGGCGGCGTTGCCGTCGCACCCGGCGATCTGGTCGTCGGCGACGACGATGGGGTGGCAGTCGTGCCGCTGGCGGCGGCGGAAAAGGTACTCGATGCCGTCCAGGAGGCCGTCGAGCGCGAAGAACGCTGGTTTGCGGAGATCGCCGACGGCCGCACGACGGTCGATCTGCTCGGCCTGCCCGAGCCGGATGTCATAGGCGAGCAGGATTGACCGTCGCCCCGGCAGGTCCGGGAGCGGCAGCCGAATTCGGGATCGCGACCGATCGAAGGGCCGTTGCGCATCTGCTGGCGCGGCGACTTGCTCCGGCACGGCGCTTTGTGGGATGGTTGTGCCATGAATCGGGAACGCATCTGCCGTACGGCGCGCGTTCGCTCGCGGACCGGATCAGCGTGACGATCCGCCCCGCGCTGGCAGTGGCTGCGGCATTGGCGCTTGCCTCGGTGTTGCCGGCCACAGCGGCGAGCGGTCAGACGCCGATTCAACCGGCCGTCCTGTACGATATCGGCGGCAAATTCGACAAGTCGCGCAACGAAGCGGTCGCCAGCGGCATCGCACAGTTTGCTCGTGCAAATGGCGTCGAATTCCGCGAATTCGAGGTGACGACCGAGACGCAGCGCGAACAGGCGCTGCGCAACATGGCCCGCCGCGGCGACGATCCGATTCTGGCGGCGGGACCGGCGAACGCCCCGGCACTGCAGCGTGTCGCGGCGGAATTCCCCGGCACCCGTTTTGCCATAATCGATGCCGTCGTCAATCTGCCGAACGTTCAGTCCATCGTGTTCCGCGACGAGGAAGGCGCGTTCATCGTCGGCGTGCTGGCTGCGCTCAGCTCGCGGACCGGCAAGGTCGGCTTCGTCGGCGGCATGGAAGTGCCGCGAGTGCGGCGCACCGCCTGCGGGTTCGTTCAGGGCGTCAAGTACGGCAACGCGAACGCAACGGTCCTGCAGAACATGACGGGCACGACGCCGGCCGCGTGGACCGATCCGATCAAAGGGGCAGAGCTCGCGAAGGCCCAGTTCGACCGCGGCGTCGATGTCGTATTCCACGCCGCCGCGGGAACCGGCCTCGGCGTTCTTCAGGCAGCGGCCGACGCGGGAAGGCTCGGCATCGGGCACGAGTTCAACCAGAACGGCCTGCATCCAGGATCGATTCTGACATCGATGATCCGGCGGGTCGATCTCGCCACCTTCAACGTGTTCAAGACGGCAGCCGACGGCACTTGGCAGCCGGGCATTCTCTCGCTCGGCATCAAGGAGCGTGGCATCGACTGGGCGCTGGACGAGAACAATGCGGGCCTCGTACCCGAAGCGTCGAGAAATCTGATGAACCAGATCAAGACCGGAATCAGCAACGGCAATATTAAGGTCGCCGATTACACCAAGGCCGGAAAATGTCCGGCATGATTTCCACCTGAATCCTGTCGATTAATCCTTTCTTAGCCCAACTGGCGCTAAGAAATGGACGCGAGTCACGGCCCCCTCGGCGGCGGGGTCCGGCGATTCGTTGGTCTCGCTGCGTCGGTCGAAAGCAAATGACGGATCCCGTTTCTCCAGGCTCGCGGTTCAACCCGCTCCGCGCCGCAGAGCCAGTTCGGCCGGCCGTGGAGACGCTCGGCATCAATAAGCGGTTCGGACGGGTCGAGGCCAATCGGGACGTCTCCATGGTGGTGCGCGAGGGAACCATCCACGGCATCATCGGCGAGAATGGCGCCGGCAAATCGACCCTGATGAACGCGCTTTACGGCTACATCCGACCCGATTCCGGCGAGATTCGCATCAAGGGGAAGAAAGTCCGCATCCGCAGCCCGCAGCAAGCGGCGCGCCACGGCGTCGGCATGGTGCATCAACACTTCATGCTGATCGAGAGCGCGACCGTCCTGGAGAACATGGTGCTGGGGACGGAACGGGGATTCTTGCTGCAACCGAGCATGGATCAGGCGCGCGCCCAGCTGGATCGCCTGAAGCAGGGTTACGGCCTCGATCTCGACGCCGATGCCCTGGTCTCGGATCTTTCCGTCGGGCTGCTGCAACACCTCGAGGTCCTGCGCGCCCTCTACCGCGGCGCCGACATCCTGATTCTCGACGAGCCGACCAGCGTCCTGCTGCCGCAGGAGGCCGAGTTTCTGTTCGAGATCATGCGCTTGCTCAAGAGTCAGGGGAAGACGGTCCTGTTCATCACGCACAAGCTGCGCGAGATCATGGAGATTACCGATCATGTGTCGGTGATGCGGGACGGCCGCATGGCCGGCCACCTGAAGACCGAGGAGACGGACATCCGCGAACTGTCGCATCTGATGATCGGCCGCCAGGTCTTCCTCAAGCCGCCCAGGGCCCTCGGCCTCAGCCGGTACAGCGTGCTCGATGTTGACAGGCTGTCGGTGCTGGACAATCACGGGCACCAGCGCGTCCGCAATGTCAGCTTCCCGGTGCGAACCGGCGAAATCGTCGGCATCGCCGGCATTTCGGGAAACGGCCAGAGCGAGCTGCTGGAAGCCATAGCCGGCATCCGCCCGATCCACGACGGCCGCATCGTCGTGCAGGGGGTGACAATCGACAAGCGCGTCCCCTATTCCGCCAACATCATGCGCCGCCTCGCGCTGGCACATGTGCCGGAAGATCGCAAGCGCGTCGGACTGATCCCCGAGTTCCCCGCCTATCAGTCGATCCTGCTCGGGCGACAGCACGATCCGGAATTCGGCTCGATCGGGTTGGGCTGGCGGAAAGTCAAGAATTTTTGCCGACGCAAGATGAACGCCTACGACATCCGTCCGCCTGATCCACATATGCAGACCTCCCACTTTTCGGGGGGCAACCAGCAGAAGCTCGTGCTCGCTCGGGAGATGGAGAACGAGGCGGACCTGCTGCTCGTCGGACAGCCGACGCGCGGCGTCGATATCGGCGCCATCGAATATATCTATCAGCGGCTGGCGCAACTGCGCGACCAGGGCAAGGGCATCCTGCTGGTATCGGCCGAGCTGGAGGAGATCCTGTTCCTCTCCGATCGCATCGTCGTCATGCACGACGGCGAGGTCGTCGGGATCGTCGACAAGGTCAACGCGTCGCCGGAACTGATCGCCGCCATGATGACCGGCCACATCCCCGAGGGCACGATCGGCGTCGTGCGGCCGGGCGACACGGATGCGCTTCACTGATGGACGGTCTGCTCCGATGAGCGAAGCGTTGCAAGATCTCGAGCCCGAGATCGTCGAGGAGGATATCGCGCTCGACCTGCCGCGCTGGATCGACGTGCTCATCATGCCGACGGTGAACGTTGCGGCGGCACTGGCGGTGAGCGCGGTCATCATCATGATGCTGGGCGAAAACCCGGTCTCCGCGGTTCGCTACCTGATCAGCGGTGCCATCGGTTATCAGGAGGCCCTGGGCTACACGCTGTTCTACACCACCAGCTTCATCTTTACCGGCCTAGCCGTGGCCGTCGCCTTCCATTGCGGTCTGCTCAACCTCGGCGGCGAGGGACAGGCCTATATCGGTGGGCTCGGGGTCGCGGTCGTTTGTCTGAATTTCGGTTTCCTGCCGCCGATCTTCGTGCTTCCCGTCGCGATCGCCGGCGGCGTCCTGTTCGGCGCGATATGGGGGCTGATACCGGGATACCTGCAGGGCGCACGCGGCAGCCATATCGTGATCACCAGCATCATGTTCAATTTCCTGGCGGCGGCGGTGATGTCATACCTGTTGCTCAACGTCTTCGCCGATGCCGAGCAGTCCTCCGCCGAAACCCGCGAATTCGCTGCGACGACGTGGCTTCCGTTGATACACGATGTGGCAAAGCATTTCGGTTACAGCATCGCCGCGTCGCCGCTGAACGTGTCGGCCGTCCTGGCACTCGCCTGCTGCTTCCTCGTCTGGTTCGTGATCTGGCAGACCGCGATCGGCTACGAAATCAGGGTCGTCGGCAAGGATCATCTCGCCGCCGTCTACGCCGGCATTTCACCCGTGCGGGTCATCATGGTGGCGATGGCGATCTCGGGTGGTCTGGCAGGGCTCCTCGCGGTGAACGAGCTCATGGGCTCGCAACATCGCCTCACGCTCAACTTTGTCGGCGGGTACGGCCTCGTCGGAGTCGCCGTGGCGCTGATGGGACGCAACCATCCCCTCGGCATCTGCCTTGCCGCCCTGTTGTTCGGGGGCCTCTACCAAGGCGGCTCGGAGCTGTCCTTCGAACTGCCGGCGATCCCGCGCGAGATGCTCGTGTTGATTCAGGGTCTGGTCATCCTGTTCAGCGGCGCCCTGTCGACCATCTTCCGGCCACACGTTGCGACGGCCTGGCACCGGCGTCACGAAGCGCGCGACGCCTTGCGACGCCAGCGTGAACGTCTGCGCGCGGCTCACCAGCGCCGTCGCGCGGCTCGGGCTCAGCAGGCGCAACGGACCGCCAAGGAACGACCGGCGCCGGCGGTAACCGAAGAAGCGGAGCCGGAAATCTACCTCGATGCATACGTCGCCCAGGAAAAGGCGCGGATGCGTGGCGAGGCCGAGTTCCTCGAGCATCTGCGCAAATACGGCCAACTGCCGGAGCAACCCGATCCGGAGCCGCCCCCACGCAGGCGACGGCGCTGGCTTCCGCGCCTGCCGCGGCTTCCGCGCCTACCGAAGATTCGCGTCAGGGTCGAGCGCGACGACGACGATTAGGAGACCGCGAGCCTTGGACCAGATCGAGCTTCTCATCCTGACATTCGGGGCCACCCTTCGCGTCGCCGCTCCACTGATATTGGCGGCGCTTGCCGGGCTCTATTCCGAGCGCGCCGGGATTCTCGATCTCGGCCTCGAGGGCAAGATGCTCGTCGGCGCGTTCGCAGCCGCGGTCGTCGCAGCCGCCACCGGCTGGCCCCTGTTCGGTCTGGTCGCGGCGATACTGATGTCGGTGGCTTTCGGCCTTCTGCACGGCTTCGCCTGCATCACCGGCAAGGGCAACCAAGTTGTCTCCGGCGTGGCGATCACGGTCGTCGCCTCGGGATTGACCGGCCTGCTCGCGGTTTCGTGGTATGCCGCCGGCGGTCGCACGCCGGTTCTCTCGCGGGACGCCAGGTTCACGCCGATCAACTGGCCGGGCGCCGAAGCCCTCGCGGACGTCCCTGTCCTCGGCCCGATATACAGCGGCGTCATCAGCGGACACAACATCCTGGTCTATCTCGCCCTGCTCGCCGTACCCGCCACCTGGTTCGTGCTCTATAAGACACCGTTCGGCCTTCGCCTGAGGTCAGTGGGCGAGAATCCGCAGGCGGTCGAGACGGCCGGCATCTCGGTGCCGCGGATCCAGTATTCGGCAGCCGCAATCAGCGGCGCGTTGTGCGGCATCGCGGGGGCCTATCTCTCGACGGGACATGGCGCCGGTTTCGCCTCGGACATGACAGCGGGCAAGGGATTTATCGCGCTGGCAGCCTTGATATTCGGCAAATGGCGGCCCGTACAGACAATGTTCGCGTGCCTGTTGTTCGGATTCTTCGATGCCTTCGCCGCCCGCATGCAGGGAAGCGCTCTCCTCGGCGAAGTTCCGGATCAGGCCGTGCAGGCGCTGCCCTATCTGCTGACCATCGTGGTGCTGGCACTGTTCGTCGGCAAGGCCGTCGCACCCAGGTCACTCGGCAAGCCGTATGTCAAGGAAACCTGACGCATCAAACTTCGGCGATTCGGACACGGAAGCTTGCCTTCGTCTCGCCGTGATCGCATGATCATATTAGCATGATCTGATCTATCGAACGGGAGGGCAGTCGGTGCGGGGCAGACTCGACAAATCCAGAACATTGGCAGCGGTGGCGGCCCTCTTGATATCCGCGGGCGTGTCCTCCCTTGCGACCGCGCAGTCCGAGATCCGCTTCTTTACGATCGGCACCGCCGCCACGGGCGGCACCTATTTTCCGATCGGCGCGTTGATCGCAAACGTCATCAGCAACCCGCCTGGGTCGCGCCCGTGTGATCGCGGCGGTAGCTGTGGTGTGCCGGGGTTGATCGCCGTTGCACAATCGACCCAGGGATCGCTCGAGAACGTCCGCCGGCTGGGTCCCCGAGATCTGCAATCGGCGCTCAGCCAGTCCGACGTCGCCAGTTGGGCATACAGCGGGACCGGGATCTTCAAAGGTCAGCCGCCGCTGGTCAACCTGAGGTCGATCGCGAGCCTCTATCCCGAGGACGTGCACATCGTCGTGCGTCGCGATTCGGGCATCCGGGCGATCGAGGACCTGCGCGGCAAGCGGGTATCTCTCGGCGAGCAGGACTCGGGCACGCGGGTTGAGGCCGAGATCATCCTCGAACATTACGGCATCGGCCTTGCGGACATCCAGCCGTCATTCGAGCGGCCGGGGAACGCCGCGGACAGGCTTGAACGCAGTGAAATCGACGCCTTCTTCCACGTTTCGGGCTCGCCCGTCATCGCCGTGACGCAGCTCTCCGAGCGTGTGGCCATCGATCTGTTGCCGATCAATCTGAAGACGGCGACGGAGATCGTCGGTGCCCATCCCTTCTTCGCCCTGTCGGCGATCACGGCGGGCAGCTACGAAGGCGTAGGCGAAATCCCGACCCTGAGCGTGCGTGCGGTGTGGCTGGTCGATGTGAGCATCGACGAAGACCTCGTGCACGCGATCACCGGATCGCTGTGGCACGAGGCCAACCGGGGGCTGTTGGATGCCGGCCACCCGAGGGGACGCTTCATCCGTCGCGACACGGCCCTCGACGGGCTCGCGGTGCCGCTTCATGCCGGGGCCGAGAGGTACTATCGCGAAAACGGCTTTCTCGACTAGATCGCCCCGGCGTGCCGCCGACCGGGCGAAAATCGCTGCTGTAATGGGTCGACCCATTGCGCGGCACGGCAATCCCGGCTAGAGCTTGCTGTACATCATCGACGATGGCGGCGACAGGACACCGTTCGGGCCCGCAGATCGGTCGCCAGTAATGGCAAGGGCGGCGTGCCTGCCCATGTTTGCCGGGGAAATGCAGATCGGATGAGCCGACCGGACCGAATACCCTCTGGCTCAGGGGCTTGGCTATTGTCCTGCGATCCGGATGCGTGCGTGCGAGAGCTCCGGATCGGTCGATGAATGTCTACCTGCCAATCGCCGAAATCTCGGTAAACGTCTTCCTGCTCCTGGGCATGGGCGCGGGAGTCGGCATGTTGTCGGGGATATTCGGCGTCGGCGGTGGTTTCCTGATGACCCCGCTGCTCATCTTCCTCGGCATTCCGGCGCCGGTCGCCGTCGGTACCGAGGCCAACCAGATCGTCGCGTCGTCCGTGTCGGGAGCGCTGGCGCATTTCCGCCGCGGCAACGTCGATCTGAAGATGGGATTCGTCCTGCTGATCGGCGGCATTATCGGATCGACGGCCGGCGTAGCGCTGTTCAAATGGCTGAAGGGTGCCGGCCAGATCGACGTCGTCATCCGCATGTCCTATGTCGTGTTCCTGGGAACAATCGGCGGCTTGATGCTCATCGAGAGCTTCCGCTCGATCCGGCGCAGCCGCGTGCCCGGCGGGCCGCGGCGGAAACTGCACGAGCATCACTGGTTCCACGGACTGCCGTTCAAGATCCGCTTCCGGCGCTCGAAGCTCTATATCAGCGCGCTGTTGCCCCTGTCGGTCGGCGCCCTGGTCGGCGTGCTGGCAGCGATCATGGGTGTCGGTGGCGGCTTCATCATGGTTCCCGCCATGATCTACGTCCTCGGAATGCCGACCTCGGTGGTCGTCGGCACATCGCTGTTCCAGATCGTCTTCGTGACCGCCAACGTCACCTTCCTGCAGGCATACCAGAACCATGCCGTCGACATCCTCCTCGCCTTCTTCCTGATCGTCGGCGGCGTCATCGGAGCGCAGCTCGGCACCCGCGTGGGTGCCAAGCTTCCGGGGGAGAAGCTGCGGTTCCTGCTGGCCGCCATGGTCATCGCCGTTTGCGTGAAACTGGGCGTCGATCTGGTCGCAACGCCTGAGGACCTCTACTCGCTGGCGACCGGAGGAGGTCACTGATGCGAGTCCGGCGAGTAGCGGCGACGACGGTCGTCTTCCTGCTGCTGGCCGTCCCCGCCTCGGCACAGCCGCTCGTCGCCGACCTGTCGGATCACCTGGTCAAGATCACGCTCGGTTTCGAAGGTTCGGACCTGCTGCTCTTCGGAGCGGTCGAGGGCAAGGGAGAGGTCGTGGTCGTCGTTTACGGGCCGGTCGAGACGGTCACGGTACGGCGCAAGGAGAGGACCGCGGGCCTGATCTGGATGAACCGCGACGAGGTGACGTTCGTGAACGTTCCCGCCTTCTACCAGGTCATGTCGACACGCGAGCTTGGCGACTGGCTGCCGGACTCGCTGCGCGAACGCCACCAGATCGGCACCGAGCACCTCGACCTTCCACTGCATCCGGCATTGGCCGGCATCAGCCGTGTCGAGGCGGAACGATTCCGCGAGGCGCTGATTCGGCGAAAGAAGAGCCTGGGGCACTACGCGCGATCGGTCGGCACCGTCAGCATGCTCAGCGCGCGTCTGTTCCGCACCGAGGTCGTCTTTCCCACCAATGTGCCGACAGGCACTTACACCGTCGAGGTCTTCCTGGTCGATGATGCGCAGGTGATCAGCGCGCAGACGACGCCGCTCTACGTCAGCAAGATCGGGGTGCTGGCGGAAATTTTTCGCTTCGCCACGGTCAATGCGGCGCTTTACGGACTGGTGGCGATCCTGATCGCCGTGCTCGCCGGGCTTGGCGCCAACGCGATCTTTCGCAAGGGCTAGGTTGCCTTCGGGGGGGCCGGTTCGTCGTCCACGGCCTTGCTGCCCTGATCGACCTACTGCAGCACGAACCTTTCGGTCTATAAATTACCTGTTTCTTATATTAGGGTTGTCTTGATCAACCCCGGGGCCGGTCCGGGGATTGACAAGGGGCAGAGAGGTACGAGGGTAATGGACGGAGATCCGGCATCCGGCAGGGATGGTGAAGTCGTCGACACGTCGCCGATGGTGGCGGACGAGGTCAAACACACGACCTGCTACATGTGCGCCTGCCGGTGCGGCATCCGGGTCCACCTGAAAAACGGCAAGATCCGCTACATCGAGGGCAATCCGGACCACCCGATCAACCGCGGCGTCCTGTGCGCCAAGGGCTCGGCCGGCATCATGCAGCACTACTCCCCGGCACGGTTGCGCAAACCCCTGCTCCGCGTTCGCGACCGCGGTGCCGGAGAGTTCCGCGAGATCGAGTGGGACGAGGCGCTGTCGATCGCCGCCGACTGGCTGCGGCGCATCCGCAAGACCGACCCGAAGCGTCTCGCGTTCTTCACCGGCCGCGACCAGAGCCAAGCCCTGACGGGCTGGTGGGCGAGTCAGTTCGGCACCCCGAACTACGCGGCGCACGGCGGCTTCTGTTCGGTCAACATGGCGGCAGCCGGCATTTACACGATTGGCGGCGCGTTCTGGGAGTTCGGTGAGCCGGACTGGGAGCACACGCGCTATTTCATGATGTTCGGCGTTGCCGAGGATCACGACTCGAACCCGATCAAGATGGGGATCGGGAGGTTGAAGACGCTCGGCAAGGCGAAATTCGTGTCGGTCAACCCGGTGCGCACCGGCTATTCGGCCGTCGCCGACGAATGGATCGGCGTCCGCCCCGGCACAGACGGCCTTCTCGTATTCTCGCTCATCCACGAGCTCCTCAAGGCCGACCGCATCGACTGGGAATTCCTCGTCCGCTACACGAACGCGTCCTGGCTTGTGATCCAGGATCGGGGGGCCGACGACGATGGGCTGTTCGCCCGGGACGAGAACGGCAACCCGCTGTGTTTCGACCGTGCCCGCAACCGGCTTGCGAATGCCCTCGATGCCGAACTGCAACCGGCGCTCGTCGGCCGGCGGACGCTGACCGACGGACGCACCGCCGTGCCCGCCTTCGAGTTGCTGGCGCGACGGTACATGGACGACCGTTACGCACCCGACGCGGTTGCCGCCACGATCGGCGTGCCGTCGGCGACGATCCGCCGCATCGCGGCCGAGCTTGCGCACGCGGCATTCGCACAGCAGATCGAGCTCGATATCCCATGGACCGACTGGGCCGGTCGCGAGCACGACCGGATGATCGGACGTCCGGTCTCGATGCACGCGATGCGCGGCATCTCGGCGCATTCGAACGGCTTCCACACCTGCCGCGCGATACATCTGCTGCAAATCCTGCTCGGTTCGATCGATTGCCCCGGCGGCTTCCGTTACAAGGCACCGTTCCCGAAGCCGATCTTGCCGGCTCCGCCGCCCGCCGCCGGGACCGGGCGGCCGGACACGCCGCTCGACGGCGCACCGCTGGGTTTCCCGGCACGCCCCGAAGATCTGCTGGTCGATGCCACGGGTGCGCCGAAGCGCATCGACAAGGCGTTCAGCTGGGAATACCCGCTGGCCATCCATGGCATGATGCACATGGCGATCCACAACGCATGGAAGGCCGATCCCTACGCCATCGATACGCTGTTCCTGTACATGGCGAACATGAGCTGGAACTCGGCCATGAACGTTCCGGGCACGATCCACGCGCTGACGGACAGGGACCCCGCGACGGGCGAGTACAGGATCCCGCACATCATCTACTCCGATGCCTACTACTCCGAGATGGTTCCCTACGCCGACCTCGTGCTGCCGGATACGACCTACCTCGAGCGCTGGGATTGCATCTCGCTGCTCGATCGGCCGATCGGCAGCGCCGAGGGTCCCGCCGACTCGATCAGGCAACCCGTGCTTGAGCCGGACCGCGACGTCCGGCCGTTCCAGGACGTCCTGCTCGATCTCGGTGCCCGCATCGGTCTGCCGGGAATGACGCGCCGTGACGGATCACCGCAATATCCCGGCGGTTATGCGGACTACATGATCAATCACGAGCGCGGGCCCGGAATCGGGCCGCTCGCCGGCTGGCGCGGACATGACGGCCGCAGTCACGGTCGCGGCGAACCGAACCCCGAGCAATTGAATCGCTACATCGAGAACGGATGTTTCTGGCACGATCCCCTGCCAGCGGATCGTCTCTACTTCAAGCACGCCAATCTCGGCTATCTCAACTACGCGCAGGACATGGGCTGGATCGCCAACAACCGGCAGATCGTGCTTCAGCCCTACAGCGAGACCCTGCAGCGGTTTCGCCTCGCCGCGCGCGGTCATGGCGAGATCCAGCCGCCACAACGCGAGCGGGACCGCATCGAGGAACATTTCGACCCGCTACCGACATGGCATGCCCCGTTCGAGGAATCGGCGGTCAACGGCACGCAGTTCCCGTTTCATGCGCTGACGCAGCGGCCGATGCACATGTACCATTCCTGGGGATCGCAGAATGCCTGGCTGCGGCAGATTTCCGCACGAAACCGTCTCTACGTCGCGCGCGCCACGGCCGAGCGGCTCGGCGTCGCCGACGACGACTGGGTATGGGTTATAAGCCACCACGGCCGCGTGAAGACGCAGGTCCGCCTCATGGAAGGCGTCAATCCGGACACGGTGTGGACGTGGAACGCCATCGGCAAGCGAAAGGGTGTCTGGGGTCTCGACCCCGATGCGCCCGAGGCTACCCGCGGCTTTCTGCTCAACCACATCATCTCGGAGCTGCTGCCGCCGCGCGCGGACGGATACCGCTATTCGAATTCCGACCCTGTGACCGGGCAGGCGGCCTGGTTCGACCTTCGTGTCCGCATCGAGAAATGCCGACCTGGCGAGACCGGCGAGACCGAACCTGCGTTCGGCAGCATCGCCGCCCCACCCGGCATGCCGAGGACACCGCGCATCATGCGCTACGGGGAGGATCTGCGGCCGCCGTTCAGCGGCAGGACGGGCGGACGGCATCGCGAATTCATCGGCAACCGCGCCGAGGTCATGGCGACCATGCCGGGCGTCGCTGCCGGCGCGAGCCGGGCGAAGCCGGACGAAGACGGAGACGATGATTCGTGACCAGCCTGCCCCCCCGTATCCCGGACCGTCAGCTCGGCCTCGTCATCGACCTCGACATCTGCGTCGGCTGCCACGCCTGTGCGGTCAACTGCAAGGAGTGGAACAGCGGCGGCCACTCGGCGCCGCTGACCGACCGGGATCCCTATGGCGCCGATCCGACCGGTGTCTGGTTCAACCGCATCCACAGCTTCGAGGTCGACGCGCAAGAGGAGGGCAAGCGCGGGCGCACGGTGCACTTTCCGAAATCGTGCCTGCACTGCGCCGACGCACCCTGCGTCACGGTCTGTCCGACCGGCGCCTCGTACAAGCGCGAGGAGGACGGCATCGTGCTCGTCAACGCCGACTGGTGTATCGGCTGCAAGCTGTGTTCGTGGGCTTGCCCCTACGGTGCGCGCGAGTTTGACACCGACGATGGCGTGATGAAGAAGTGCACGCTGTGCGTCGACAAGATCTACAACGAAAATCTGCCGCCGGAGAGCCGCGTGCCGGCCTGCGTCGCGACGTGCCCGGTCGGTGCCCGCCATTTCGGCGATCTCGGCGATCCGGATTCGGGCGTGTCGAAACTGGTCGCCGCCCGCGGCGGCTATGACCTCATGCCCGAGCAGCGCTGCCGGCCGACAAACAAATACCTGCCGCCGCGCCGCCGCGAGGACAAGGATCTGCGGGACGATTCCGGTACGACGGCAAGGCTGACACCGGCGGCCGAGAACATCGATGGCGTGTTCCTGCGCTGGGTCGACCGGCTGCTGTCACGCTAGTACGGACGACCAGCAATGCATCCGGCGTTCTCCGTAATCTTCTTCACGACCGCATCGGGCGCCGGCTACGGACTGCTGTTCCTGCTGTGCCTGCTGGGCGCAGCCGGAAGATTCCCGTCCGACCCGTGGTTCGGCGTGATCGCCTTCGGCTTGGCGTTCGGGCTCGTCAGCGCCGGCCTGTTGTCGTCGACTTTCCATCTCGGTCACCCGGAGCGGGCCTGGCGGGCATTCACGCAGTGGCGCTCATCCTGGCTCAGCCGCGAGGGCATTGCTGCGATCGTGACTTACGTGCCGACCGGCGTTTTCGCGGCCGCCGCGATCCTGTTGGGACGAACGGAGGGCATCTTCGCCGCGGTCGCCATCGTGGGAGCCCTGTCGTGCGCTGTGACGGTCTACTGCACGGCAAAGATCTATGCCTCGCTGCGGGCGATCCCGCGATGGACGAGCGCATGGGTCGTGCCGGGCTACCTGCTCCTCGGCCTCGCGACCGGCGCCTTGCTGCTCACGTTCCTCACCCACGTCTTCGGCGCCGCGCAGCGATCGATCGATTCGCTCACATTCGCGGCGTTCGCGGCCGCCGCCCTCGTCAAGACATCCTACTGGCGGTCGATGCTCGCGACCAGCGGCGAGAGCACGGCGGCAAGCGCGACCGGTCTCGGCCGGCCAGGGCTGGTGCGTTTGCTCGACGCGCCGCACACGGAGTCGAACTATCTGCTGCAGGAGATGGGCTATCGTGTTGCCCGCAGGCACGCGGACCGTTTACGGATTATCGCCGGGCTGCTGCTGTTCGCCGTGCCACTGGCCTCGACGCTCGGGACGACGATCCTCGGACCCGGCACGACTGCGGTGTTCGTCGCCGGAATTTCGGTACTTTCGGCCAGCATCGGCGTGTTGATCGAGCGCTGGCTGTTCTTTGCCGAAGCACGGCACACGGTAACGCTCTACTACGGCGAGAATACCGCCTAGAGCGCCGTCCGGTCGCCTGCACCCGAGCCTCGCCGTCAGGGCGGCGGTCCCATCTCCACCCTACCCTCGCTCAGCGAGCTGGCAGGGAGAATTCCGCTGCCTTGGCAACAGCTTAAATGCCACTCCGGGTCGCAGGGCCCGGGGCGGGTGACAGCCGAACCGGCCGGCGAAAGCCGGATCCGATCCCGACATACCGCGTTTCGCTGTGGCGTCAGCGGGCGCCCGGCAATAGGCGGCGACGTGATCCGCCGAGCCTCCCGCATCGCTGGGTCTGATACCACCGCCTCGTCCTTTCGGCGTCACGTTCTCCGGTTCGGTGCGGCGCGGGCTATGTGGCGCAACCGTCAGGTCTTTCGGTCAGCGATTCCTGGCGCGAACAGACAGCGAATACAACAAGAACAATTAAAGTATATGCGACTCGGACCACCGAATGGCCGCGCCGAAACCCCGGGCTAGTGCGGTGCGGTCACGAGGATCGCCCTGAAGTCGTTGACGTTGGTCAGGGTCGGGCCGGTGACGACGAGATCGTCGAGGGCGGCGAAGAAGTGATAGGCATCGTTGTTCGCCAGATGGGCAGCGAGGTCGAGGCCCGCCGCCTCGGCACGTTGCCAGCTGTCCGGGCCGAGCACAGCGCCGGCATTGTCTTCCAGCCCGTCTATGCCGTCCGTATCGCAGGCAATGGCGTAGAACCCCGGGGTGCCGCGCAGCGCCAGCGCAAGCGCCAGCAGGAATTCCGCATTGCGCCCGCCGCGGCCGTCTCCGCGCACGGTAACGGTGGTCTCGCCGCCGGACAACAGGACCGCGGGGACCGGTGCCGGCTGATCGTGCGCGGCGATCTGGCGGGCAATTCCGGCGTGAACCTTTGCCACTTCCGAGGCCTCGCCCTCGATCGCATCGCCCAGTATCACCGGGGTGATGCCCGCCCGACGCGCGATCTCGGCGGCGGCTTCGAGCGATGCCTGCGGCGCCGCGGCGATGACCACTTCCGAGCGGTCGAGCCGCGGGTCGCCCGGCTTTGGCGTCTCGTCTTCGGCCCGCTCGAGATGGCCGACGACCGCTTCCGGCTCGCGAATTCCGTATCGATCCAGTATGCGGCGCGCATCCGCGAACGTCGTCGCATCGACGACGGTCGGCCCGGAGGCGATCACCGCCGGATCATCGCCCGGCACGTCCGAGATCAGAATACTCACGATGCGCGCAGGCGCGGCAGCGGCAGCAAGTCGCCCGCCCTTCACCGCGGACAGGTGTTTGCGCACGCAATTCATTTCTGAGATCGTCGCTCCCGAGCGCAGCAGCGCGCGGTTGACCGCCTGCTTGTCGGCCAGCGTCAGCCCCGGCGCCGGAAGCGTCAGGAGCGCCGAGCCGCCGCCGGAGACGAGGAATAACACGAGGTCGTCGCTTCCGAGGTCTTGCACCATTTCGAGAATTCGTCGCGTTGCGGCAACGCCGTTCTCGTCCGGGACCGGATGGCCGGCCTCGACGATCTCGATGCGATCGCAGGCGACCGAATGGCCGTAGCGCGTCACGACGAGCCCGGAAAGCTCGCCGGGCCAGTTCCGCTCCACCGCCCGAGCCATCGCCGCGGAGGCCTTCCCGGCGCCGATGACGAGCGTGCGTCCGGCTGGCGGCGTCGGAAGATTCGCCGGAACGCAGATATCGGGCGATGCGGCGGCGACCGCAGCGTCGAACATCCGGCGCAACAGTTTCCTCGGCTCTACGGCGTCCATGACACGGACCGAATACACCGCGCGCCCTGCCACGGCAATGCGGAACTGTCGGCAGCATCCGCCGGCGCGGACTGCTTCCGCCGATGACGCGATATGGCATGATGGCGGCGATGGCGCGCGTCGTCCGGAAGCGTCGCCGGAGGGAGATCGATGGCGTTGCGGCTCGACCTGCTCGCTGATGTGCCTGAGGCAATCCCCATCCTCGAGGGCTGGTTCGTCGAGGAGTGGGCGCCCTATTACGGGCCTGAGGGGCCGGGCGATGCCCGTTCGGACCTCGAGGCGTGTTGCCGGAGAGATCGGTTGCCGGTCGGCGTGGTGGCCCGCAACGCGATTGGCGAGGTTGTCGGCACGGCAGCCCTCAAGGAGCGCTCGATCGATTCGCACGTGCATCTGGGCCCATGGCTGGCAGCACTGATCGTGGCGGCTCCGCACCGCCGCCAGGGGGTTGGTGGCACGCTGGTCGCAGCGGTCGAGCGCGAGGCCCGTCGCCTGGGTTTCGACGCGCTCTACACGGCCGCTTCGTGCCTTGGCGATTTGCTGCAGCGGCGGGGATGGCAAATGCTAGAGGAAGACCTGACGTCGCTGCGCGGCCCGATCAAGCTGTATCGACTTGATCTCCGCAAACCGTGAGAGAGCCCTGCGGTCGTTGCTGAAAAAGGCGCACGGTGCCGACGGGTCAGGCATTCCTTGCGGACGGTGGCAGCGGAGCTGCTGGGACCGTTCGCTACAGTTTGCGTCGCAAAATGCACTCTCCGACGGCCGAAACGACGCCGTTTTGCAAACTCCCGATTGCTTTACAGTCCAAGAATCGCAATCGGAGGAGGGCAAATTTGTTGGCACAATTTATGCATCCCAAGGAAGTATGTCGCCTAACAGGAGTGTAGGCCGGTCGATGGCACCGACCAGCCATGCGAGTTCGGGCAAGTCACGACGGTCACCGCACCGGCGCGGTCCGGTCGTGGTCGAAGTTGCGTCCTGGCGCGATGCGCGCTCCGACCTGACCGCTGCGGCGGATATCCATGCCGGCATCGGAGACGACTTCAGCGTGCACCTGTTGCGGCTGCACGAACCCGACCTTACGCCCTTGCCAGAGGACGGCGTGTTTCAGTTTTCCTCGAGGGATCCTGCCCTGGCGCAGAAGCTCGAGGAGTTGTTCCGGTCACTACAGCCGGACATCGTGCATACCCATCGTCTCGAGGATTTCCGAACGATTGCGGCGGCGGCGAGGCGTGCGGAGGTGAGCCACCTCGTACACAGCCTGGACTCGCAGACTGACGCGCAACCTACCCGCAACAGCATCAGCATGGTCACCACCTTGTCGGGGCACGACTCGGTTCTGGTTGCGATGCCGGGTGCGGCGGTGAACGAGGCGGTCGGGGACGGGCGGACGTTCGTAATCCGGCCGGGAATCGATTGCGGCCGCTATCAGCCCGGCGATGTCGCGCGGGCGCGACGCAAGATCGGCCTGCCGATAGGTCAGCGCATCGTCGGTTGTGCGAGCCCGGCGGACCATCTCGATCCGCTGCTGAAGGCCCTGTTTCGTCTTCCGCAGGATGTCCATATCGCGCTGTTCGGCCCGGCGATCCTGAATGCACAGCAACGAATGCACCTGCGCCGATACAATCTGGAGGAGCGCATCCACGTTCTGGGGCCGTGGGCGGAACCTCAGTTGATCTATCAGGCGATCGACGCCTATTTCCACGGACCCGGAGAGAATCCGATACCGCGGCCGGTGCTCGCCGCGCAGGCGAGCGGCAAGCGGGTCATCGCAACCGTGCCGATCCATTCCGGCGCGCTCTGCCCGCGCGCCGGCGTTTTGCTGCCCTCGCCTTTCGTGCCGGCGATCGTCTCGGCGATCAAGAAGACGCTGTCTGATTCGAATGCGGTGTCGCCGCGAGAATTCATCGAGACGAACTGGAACTCCGGCAGCTCAATGCGTTCGTACGGCGAGTTGTTCCGCTCACTCGCCAGCGGCGGAATCGAACCGGCGCACGCGACGGAACCCGAAGCACCCACTCCGGCTTGACCTGGATCATGGCGCGTCTTGCCGCCAATGAACCAGGATCTTGACACTGCGACAAAGACGATCAAATCGGTTGGCCGCCGGTGATCGCCCCGTTCGGGGCAGGGAGTGAAGGTGTGTCCGCGCCAGCTCTTGGGTGGCAGCATTTCCCGCACCAGGCCGATGTCGGGTTGACCGGCTTCGGTCCGACGATCGAGGCGGCCTACGAGCAGGCGGCGCTGGCGTTGACCGCGGCAATCACCGATCCCGAGTCGGTGCAGACGTTGCGGGATGTAGAGATTTCATGCCAGGCGCCGGACCGCGAACTGCTGCTCGTCGAGTGGCTCAACGCCCTGATCTATGAAATGGCAACCCGCGATATGCTGTTCGGTCGCTACAAGGTCCGGATCGACGGCAATCGGTTGCATGCGACCGCCAGCGGGGAGACCGTCTCGCGCGAGCGCCATCAGCCCGCGG
>JBFHDX010000013.1:0-51644 GCA_041584475.1 Alphaproteobacteria bacterium | reverse complement strand
CTTCAAGTCGGTGACGCGCGGCGGCGCCGACCTCTCCAGGATCGAGGGCGGCAAGGCGGACGAGCCGGCCGACGCCAAGGCCGAAGGCGAGCTCGCGCCGCTGATCGCCGCCGTCAAGCTGGCGCTCGGCGAGCGCGTGAAGGACGTGCGGCCGTCGAGCCGGCTGACCGACAGCGCGGTCTGCCTGGTCGCCGCCGACGGCGACATGGACATCCACCTCGAACGGCTGCTGCGCGCGCACAAGCAGCTCGAGACCGCGGCGCCGCGGATCCTCGAGATCAACCCCAAGCACGGGCTGATCCGCCGCCTCGGCGAGGCGGCGCGGGCCGACGGCAAGGCCGAGCTGGTGCGGGACGCGGCGTGGCTGCTGTTCGACCAGGCGCGCATCCTCGAGGGCGAGCCGGTCAGCGATGCGGCCGAGTTCGCCCGCCGCATGAGCAGGGTGATGGAAGCGGGGCTGGGATAGGGCGGGCTGCGTCAACGGGTTCGCGTTCTTCCGTTAGCGTCCGCATGCGGAACTCGCGTCCCCGCTTGGCATCGGGGGGTCAGGGACAGGCCCGCTCATTTCTCCGGCGCACCCCCTCCCGAACCCCTCCCCCTGAAGGGAGAGGAGCTCGGTCGTACCGCCTCGACGGAATAGCCCCTCTCCCGCGATCGCGGGGGAGGGGTTGGCGAGGGGGCGTCTGGTGACTGCCCACTGGCCATTTAAGCAATTGATTTGATTAAACAAATTGCGCTTGCTCGCTAGTCTCCAGCAAGTCTTTGAATTTATTCACAAAATTGGTTCCGACCCAACCTGCCGGGCCCCCGTAAGGCGTCACTCCCCGGGCGCCGAAAGCCGCGCTGCGCAAGCGCCTTACGGCGCCGCATGTGTTCAATGGAATTGCCGGGTCCGGGCCGCCGCGATGGCCGCGCCGTCCGCCGGCCGGGATCGCGCGCCCGGGCCCCTACTCCGCCGCCGGCGCCGGCGCGGCGCGCAGGCGCGTCCCCGGCAGCTGCAGCACGGCGACGAGGATCAGCGCGGCGCCCGCCGCCATCGCCAGGAACAGCGCGTGGAAGCCCCAATAGGCGTGCAGCGCGGCGATCGTCGGGATCGTCGTCGCCATCACCGCGAAGGAGAGGATGTAGCGCGCCGCGTAGGCGCGGCTGCGCCATTCGCTGGCGGCGATGCGGCCGATCAGCACGTCGTTGATCGGCACCTGGCCGAACACGACCAGCATGAAGCCGACGGCGACGAGCAGCGCGCCGGCGCCGTCGAGGTTGATCATGGCGAAGAAGAACAGCGCCTGGAGCGCCGCGACCGCGGCGAAGACGAGGCGCACCGAGTGGTTGTCGACGAGCCAGCCGACGACGAGCTGCGCCAGCGACGCCGCCGCCAGCACGGCGAACGCCCACCAGCCGACCTCGCGGCCGCTGGTCGCGAGGCCGGCGAGCCGCTCGTCGAAGATCTTCGGCAGCGCGAAGGTCGTGCTCTGGAAGATGAAGCTGCCGACCGCCGCGGTGAAGAAGATGATGGCGAAGACGCGGACCAGCGTCGCCCGGTCGAGCGCTAGCGCCGGCGCCGCCGCGGCGGCGCGGCGCACGGTCGCGCCGGCCGGCGCCGCGTTCTCGCGGCGGCCGCGGGCCAGAAACGCGATGTAGGCGAGGCCGGTCAGCAGGCAGGCGGCGCCCGGCACGAGGAACGCGGCGCGCCAGCCGCTCGCCTCGATCAGCAGCAGCGTCGCCAGCGGCGCCACGGCGACGCCGAGATTGCCGAACACGCCGTTCAGCGCCAGCGGCACGCCGGTGCGGGCGCGGTCGTGGACGACCATGGCGATGCCGACCGGGTGGTAGATCGCGCCCGCGATGCCGATCAGCAGGATCCCGGCCGCCAGCTGCCACGGCGTCTGCGCCAGCGCCGTCAGCATCGCGGCGCTGCCCATCGCGGTGAAGAACACGGCGATCATCGCCGGCCGGCTCCAGCGGTCGGCGAGCCAGCCGGCGGGCAGCGAGAACAGGCCGAAGGCGACGAAGCCGGCGACCGAGAACGGCACCAGCTCGGCGTAGCTGAGGCCCCATTCGCCGTTGACGCCGGCGATCTCGACCCGGCGGTCGGTGGCGATCGCCATCGCCACGGTGGCGTAAACGAGGATCAGGAAATGGTCGAAGAAATGGCCGAGATTGAGGAACAGGAACTCGATCCGCCGCCGACCGCTCGTCATGTCATCCGTCCCGCCGCAGGGCGCACGCCCGCCCCCGCCGCAGTATCGTGCGGCGCGGCGCGCGAGACAAGCCCGGCTCCGGCCGGACCCCCGAGCGGTTCAGTTCGGAAAGCCGAAATTGACGGCCGCGGCGATCGGCCCGCCACCGGCGCGCTGCAGCAGGATCGCGCAGCCGCCGTCGCCCGGCATGCCGTCGAGCGGCACGGTCAGCTCGACGCGCTCGCCGGCCCACTGCCCGACGCGCTCGAAGCCGCGCACGACGTTGACGTTGACCGCGGTGTGACCGACATTCTCGCCGCCCGTGATCGCGGTCTCGGTGCGGCGGTCGTAGGTCGCCACGAGCACGTCGTAGAGGCCGGCCGGCGCCGAGCCGTCGACGCGGATCACCGCCTCGTGGCCGACCATGCGGACGTCCAGCCGGACCGCCGGGCGCGGGGCGAAGCGTTGCTCGCGGATGCGCGCCTCGACGCGGCCGCGCTGCGAGCCGATCTCGTGCGCGGCGCCGCCGATGACCATGAACGGGGTGTACTCGTAGCGCGCCCCCATGGCGCGCGCGTATTGCTGCCAGCGCCACGTGAAGTGGGGCCTGCCGAACGGGTCGATCCAGCCGCCATAGTCGTAGTAGTCGATGTGGAATTCGAGGGCGATGACGTCGTCGCGCCGGGCGAGCTCGTGCATGTAGGCGTCGGCCGGCGGACAGGCCGGGCAGCCCTGGCTGGTGAACAGCTCGACGACGACGGGCGCCCGCGCATCCTCCGGACCCTCGCCACGCGCCGGCAGCGCGGCCAGCGCCAAGGCCGCGGCAAGAAACCATACGAAAGTCTTCATGCGCACCGACAATACGCGCGCCGCGGCTCACCGACGAATCACTTGTCGGTGAAAGCGCTCCGGCGCGCGGGCCGACCCGCCCGGGCGGCGGCCGGGCCCGCCGCGTCAGGCCGCCTTCGCCAGGTTGCGCAGCACGTACTGCAGGATGCCGCCGTTGCGGAAGTACTCCATCTCGTCGAGCGTGTCGATGCGGCAGGTCAGCGTGATCTCCTCGCTGCGCCCGTCGGCCCGGGTGATGCGGCAGGCCACATCCTGTCGCGGTTCGAGGCCGGCGGCGATGCCGGCGATGTCGTACGTCTCGCTGCCGTCGAGCTTCAGCGTCTTGCGGCTCGCCCCGTCCTTGAACTGCAGCGGCAGCACGCCCATGCCGACGAGGTTGGAGCGGTGGATGCGCTCGAAGCTCTCGACGATGACGGCGCGCACGCCGAGCAGCCGCGTGCCCTTCGCCGCCCAGTCGCGCGACGAGCCGGTGCCGTACTCGCGGCCGGCGACGACGACCAGCGGCACGCCCTCCTCGGCGTACTTCATCGCCGCGTCGAAGATCGGCATGACCTCGCCGTCGGGCATGTGCCGCGTCACCCCGCCCTCGGTGCCCGGCGCCATCTCGTTGCGGATGCGGATGTTCGCGAAGGTGCCCCGCATCATCACCTCGTGGTTGCCGCGCCGCGAGCCGTAGGAGTTGAACTCGGACGGGCGCACCTGGTGGCCGGTGAGGTAGCCGCCCGCCGGGCTGTCCTGCTTGATCGAGCCTGCCGGCGAGATGTGGTCGGTGGTCACCGAATCGGCGAGGATGGCGAGCGGCCGCGCGCCGGCGATGTCCTCGAGCGGCGCCGGCTCCATCTCCATGCCCTCGAAGAAGGTCGGGAACCGCACATAGGTGCTGGCGTCTTGCCAGTCGTAGGTGAGCCCGCCCTCCGCCTTGATGGCGCGCCATTCCTTCGGGCCCTCGAAGACGTTGGCGTAGCGCTTGCGGAACATCTCCGGGCTCAGCACCTGCTCGATGACGTCACGCACCTCCTTGTTGCTCGGCCAGATGTCGCGCAGATGGACCGGCTTGCCGTCGGCGTCCTCGCCGAGCGGCTCGCCGACGATGTCGCGCGTCACCGAGCCGACCAGCGCGTAGGCGACGACGAGCGGCGGCGAGGCGAGGTAGTTGAGCCGCACCTGCGGGTGCACGCGGCCCTCGAAGTTGCGGTTGCCGGACAGCACCGCGGCGACGTGCAGGTCGCCCTCGTCGACCGCCTCGGCGATCGGCTCGGGCAGCGGCCCGGAATTGCCGATGCAGGTCGTGCAGCCGTAGCCGACCGTGTCGAAGCCGAGCGCGTCGAGGTCCGCCTGCAGCCCGGCCTCGGTCAGATAGTCGGTCACCACCTGCGAGCCCGGCGCCAGCGACGTCTTGACCCAGGGCTTGACCATGAGACCCCTCTCGCGCGCCTTGCGCGCGACCAGCCCGGCGGCCACCAGCACACCCGGGTTCGAGGTGTTCGTGCAGCTGGTGATCGCGGCGATGACGAGATCGCCGTTGCGCAGCGTGTAGTCGGCGCCGGCGATCGGCACCCCCTTCTCGGGATCGGCGGCGCCCTCCCGGAGCGCCGATTTCGCGGCCGCGGCGGCGCCGGACAGCGCGACACGGTCCTGCGGGCGCTTCGGGCCGGCGATGCTCGGCTCGACGGTCGAGAGGTCGAGCTCGAGCGTGTCCGTGAACACCGGATCCGGCGTCCCGCTGTCGCGCCACATGCCCTGCGCCTTCGCGTAGGCCTCGACGAGCGCGACGCGGCCGGGATCGCGCGCCGTGAAGGTGAGGTAGCGGATCGTCTCCTCGTCGATCGGGAAGAAGCCGCAGGTCGCGCCGTATTCGGGCGCCATGTTGGCGATCGTCGCCTGGTCGGCGATCGTCAGATGGTCGAGCCCGGGGCCGTAGAACTCGACGAACTTGCCGACGACGCCCTTGGCCCGCAGCATCTGCACGACGGTCAGCACGAGATCGGTGGCGGTCGTGCCCTCGGCCAGCTCGCCGTCGAGACGCATGCCGACGACCTCGGGGATGAGCATCGAGATCGGCTGGCCGAGCATCGCCGCCTCGGCCTCGATGCCGCCGACGCCCCAGCCGAGCACGGCCATGCCGTTCACCATCGTGGTGTGGCTGTCGGTGCCGACCAGCGTGTCCGGGTAGGCGACTGTGCGGCCGCCGACCTCGCGCGTCCAGACGACCTGCGAGAGGTACTCGAGGTTGACCTGGTGGCAGATGCCGGTGCCCGGCGGCACGACCCGGAAATTGTCGAACGCCTCCTGGCCCCAGCGCAGGAACTCGTAGCGTTCGCGGTTGCGCTCGAACTCCAGCTCGACGTTGCGGCGAAACGCCTGCGGGTTGCCGAAGGCGTCGACCATGACCGAGTGATCGATCACGAGGTCGACCGGCGTCAGCGGATTGATGCGCTTCGGGTCGCCGCCGAGCGCGGTCATCGCCGCCCGCATCGCCGCCAGATCGACGACCGCCGGCACGCCGGTGAAGTCCTGCATCAGCACCCGCGCCGGCCGGTAGGCGATCTCGCGCTCGCTGTGCCGGTCGCGCAGCCATTCGGCGAGCGCCGCGACGTCGTCGACCGACACCGTGCGCCCGTCCTCGTAGCGCAGCAGGTTCTCGAGCAGCACCTTGAGCGAGAACGGCAGGCGCGAGACGTCGCCGATCCTCGCCTGCGCCGCCTCGAGGCTGAAATAGTCGTACTCGCGATCCCCGACCTTCAGTGTCCGGCGGGTGTTCAGGCTGTCCTTGCCGAAGGCGCTCACGGCGAATCTCCCTGCTTGGTCCCGGTTGCGGCAGGCGCGCCACGATCGCGCCCTGCCATCGAATCTGTGTTCGCCGCCGCGCGACGGCAAACCGGCGCGGCGAGAACCCGTGTATAGGCCGTATCGCCGGCGATTTGAAGAGTCATCTTGCTGCAGCGCAGCATGGGCGTGTTCAGCCCAGCTGCTCGCGCACGAAGTCGGCGATCGCCGGCAGCACGCGGTCCGCCGCCTGCAGGTGCGGGACATGGCCGCAATCCGGGACCACGAGCGTGCGCGCCGGCCCCGAGACGCCGGCGGCAATCGCAGCGACCTGCCGTTCCGTCCCGTACTCGTCGTCGGCGCCCTGGATGACGAGGCACGGCGCCGCGACGCCCGCGAGGCGCGCTTCGATGTTCCAGTCGCGGAACGACTGCGAGAGCCAGGTGTCGGACCACGCCGCGAACAGGGCCTCCGTCTTGTCGCCGTGGTAGCGCGCGAGCCGCGCCCGCAGATCGGTAGCGCGCCACGCCCGCACGGCGTCGCGAATGCCGGCGAGCGTCGCTTCCTCGACGAAGACGTGCGCCGCCTCCGTGACGACCGCGCGAACCCGGTGCCGCGCCGCGTAGAGCAGTGCGATCGTGCCGCCGTCGGAATGGCCGACGAGGACCGGGTCGGCGACGCCGCACGCGCCGAGCACGATCGGCAACACGTCCTCGGCCTCGATCGCGAGATAGCCCGCATCGCGCGACCGGGCGAGCGGGTCGGCGCGGCCGTGCCCGAGCCGCTCGTAGACGAGCGCCGGCAGGCCCGTCATCGCCGCCAGCCGCGCGGGCACGTCGCGCCACATGTCGATGCAGCCCAGCGCCTCGTGGATGAAAACCAGGACCGGCCCGCCAGCCTGAACCCGCTGCGCCGGTTCGATGCGCCGTACCCGCACGCGGCCGCCCGCGACCGGCACCGGGCGCTCGTCGTAACGCGGCTGCGCGGAATCGTCGCTCTGCATGGCTGCCTGTCTAGCGCAGGCCGCAGCGCGTTGCCAGCCGCGGCCATGAAGTCGCCGCGGCGCAGCGGCCTTGACCTGTGCCCCGGCAGCCTGTACCAGATTCGGTCAAGTCCCTTGATGGACAACACAGAACAATGATTGCAGGGAGACCGGATCCGGTGCGCATCAGGACTGCGCCATACGCCGGGCATCGCGGACCGGGGAGAACGGCGAAGGGCTGCCCGTTGGTCGCGGGTGGCCGACGATGACGGCCGCCGACACCTTCCCCAAGCTGCTACTTGAGAATGCTCGGCAGCGCGGCGGCCGGCCGGCGATCCGCGAGAAGGATCTGGGGATCTGGCAGACCTGGACTTGGGCGCAGGTGGCCGACGAGGTGCGCGCGCTCGCCTGCGGGCTCGCCGCCATGGGCTTCGAGCGCGGCGACAAGATCGTCATCGTCGGCGACAACCGGCCGCGGCTCTACTGGACGATGACGGCCGCCCAGGCGCTCGGCGGCGTGCCGGTCCCGGTCTACCAGGATGCGGTGGCGAACGAGATGGCGTTCGTCGTCGACCACGCCGAGGCGCGTTTCGCCATGGCCGAGGACCAGGAGCAGGTCGACAAGCTGCTCGAGATCATGGACCGCTGCCCGAAGCTCCGGCAGATCGTCTTCGACGACCCGCGCGGCATGCGCAACTACGACCAGGATTTCCTGCACGCGTTCGACGCGGTGCAGGAGCAGGGCCGCGCGTGGGATCGGGACAATCCCGGATTCTATGACGAGGCGGTCGCCGCCGGGGGCGCCGACGACGCCTCGGTGATGCTCTACACCTCGGGCACGACGGGCAATCCGAAGGGCGTCGTGCTGACCCATCGCAACGTGCTGCGCACCGCACAGAACAACGTCGAGATGGAGGGGCTGAGCGACCGCGACGAGATCCTCGCCTATCTGCCGATGGCGTGGGTCGGCGACCACATCTTCTCGTTCGGCCAGAACTACGTCGCCGGCTTCTGCGTCAACTGCCCGGAATCGGCGGCCACGGTGATGGAGGATCTGCGCGACATCGGCCCGACCTACTTCTTCGCGCCGCCGCGCATCTTCGAATCGCTCCTGACCACGGTCATGGTCCGCATGGAGGACGCGGCCCCGGTGAAGCGCCGCCTGTTCCACTTCTTCATGGAGCGGGCGCAGCGCGTCGGCACGCGCATCCTCGACGGGAAGGCGGTAGGCGTCGTCGACCGCCTGCTCTACGCGCTCGGCGACGCCCTGGTTTACGGGCCGCTCAAGAACACGCTGGGGTTCAGCCGCATCCGCCTGGCCTACACGGCGGGCGAGGCGATCGGCCCCGACATCTTCGACTTCTTCCGCGCCCTCGGCATCAACCTGAAGCAGCTCTACGGCATGACCGAGGCCAGCGTGTTCATCACCGTGCAGCCGAATGGCGAGATCCGGCCCGATACGGTCGGCAAGCCGGCGCCCGAGGTCGAGGTCCGCATCACCGACAACGGCGAGGTCCTGTTCCGCGGGCCGGGCACGTTCGCCGAATACTTCAAGAACGCCGAAGCCACGGCCCAGACGAAGGACGGCGAGGGCTGGGTGCATACCGGCGACGCCGGCGTCTTCGCCGAGGACGGTCACCTCAAGATCATCGACCGCGCGAAGGATGTCGGCAGGTTGACGGACGGCACGCTGTTCGCGCCGAAATACCTCGAGAACAAGCTCAAGTTCTTCCCCAACATCAAGGAGGCGGTCGCCTTCGGCGGCGGCCGGGATTTCACCGCCGCGTTCGTCAATATCGACCTGACCGCCATGAGCAACTGGGCGGAGCGCCACAACGTCGCCTACGGCGGCTATCAGGAGCTGGCGGCGCACCCGCAGGTGCTCGAGATCGTCCGCGGGCACGTCGAGCAGGTGAACCGCGATCTCGCCGAGGATCCGCAGCTCGGCGGCTCGCAGATCAGGCGTTTCCTCGTGCTGCACAAGGAACTCGACGCCGACGACGGCGAGCTGACGCGGACCCGCAAGGTACGGCGCGGCTTCGTCGCCGAACGCTATGCGCCGTTGATCGAGGCCCTGTATTCGGGCCGGAAGACGTGCTACATCGAGACCGACGTCACCTTCGAGGACGGCCGCAAGGGAACGATCAAGGCGGATCTCAGAATTCTCGACGTCGAGACCTATCCCGTCACCGAAGCGATGCGCAAGGCGGGTTGAGGCGGATGACCGAGCACCGCAAGCGCATCGGCGACAACGTCCTCAAGGTCGAGAACATCACGCTGTCGTTCGGCGGCGTCGAGGCGCTCAAGGAGATCAGCTTCGAGATCCGCGAGCACGAGATCCTCGCCATCATCGGCCCCAACGGCGCCGGCAAGACGTCGATGCTGAACGTCATCAACGGCTTCTACCATCCGCAGGCGGGCACCATCACCTATCGCGGCGAGGTGCGGTCGGCGATGCGCCCGCACCACGCGGCGAAGCAGGGCATCGCGCGGACATTCCAGAACGTCGCGCTGTTCAAGGGCATGTCGACGCTCGACAACATCATGTCGGGGCGGTCGCTGCGGATGCACGCGAACTTCCTCTGGCAGATGCTGTACTACGGGCCGGCCCGGCGCGAGGAGACCGCACACCGCCGACGCGTCGAGGAGATCATCGACTTCCTCGAGATCCAGGCGATCCGGCGGACGCCCGTCGGCAGGCTGCCCTATGGCCTGCAGAAGCGGGTGGAGCTTGCCCGCGCGCTGGCGATGGAACCGCAGCTGCTGCTCCTCGACGAACCGATGGCCGGCATGAACGTCGAGGAGAAGGAGGACATGTCGCGCTTCATCATCGACGTCAACGAGCAGTTCGGCACCACGATCGCGCTCATCGAGCACGACATGGGCGTGGTGATGGACATCTCCGACCGCGTCGTCGTCCTCGATTACGGCCGCAAGCTCGCCGACGGCACGCCCGACGAGGTGCGCGCCAATCAGGACGTCATCGACGCCTATCTCGGCGTCCCGCACGAGTAGGGCGGCGGAACATGCTGTTCTTCATCGAAGCGACGATCAGCGGCCTCATGACCGGCGTGATGTATTCGCTGGTGGCGCTGGGGTTCGTCCTGATCTTCAAGGCGTCCGGCATCTTCAATTTCGCCCAGGGCGTGCTGGCGCTGTTCGCCGGCCTCACGCTGGTCGGGCTGATGGAGATGTTCGCGGTGCCGGGCTGGCTGGCGATCATCCTGACGGTCGGCGTCATGATCGCGCTGGCCTGGCTGATCGAGCGGCTGGTGCTGCAGCATCTGGTCAACCAGACGCCGATCATCCTGTTCATGTCGACGATCGGCCTCGCCTACGTGCTGGAGGGGGTCGGCGACCTGCTCTGGGGTTCCGACGTCAAGGTGCTCGACATCGGCCTGCCGCAGGGAGCATCGGACCTGATGCTGGACAGGTTCAACCTCTATGTCGAAAAGCTCGAGGTCGTCGCCGCGATCACCGCCGCGGTGCTGGTGACGGTGCTGGCGGTCTTCTTCCAGAAGACGCGCATCGGCCGGGCGCTCCGCGCCGTCGCCGACGACCACCAGGCGGCGCTCTCGGTCGGCATCTCATTGCGCACGATCTGGGTCATCGTCTGGTCGGTGGCCGGCATCGTCGCGCTGGTGGCGGGCATCATGTGGGGCACGAAATCGGGCATCCAGTTCTCGCTTTCGCTGATCGCGCTGAAGGCGTTGCCGGTGCTGATCCTCGGCGGCTTCACGTCGATCCCCGGCGCCATCGTCGGCGGCCTGATCATCGGCGTCGGCGAGAAATGGGCGGAGATCTACGTGGGCAGCATGGTCGGCGGCGCCATCGAAAACTGGTTCGCCTACGTCCTGGCCCTGGCGTTTCTGCTGTTCCGCCCGCAGGGGCTGTTCGGCGAGCGGATCATCGAGAGGGTCTGAACCATGCTCTACCGCGAAGCCGGCCAGTTCAAGACCAGCTACGAGGCGGATCAGGCGATCTTCACGATCCGCCAGGACCGCTGGCTAATCGTGCTGGCGCTCGCTGTCGCCTTCGTGATCGTGCCGCTGGTCGTCAACGACTACTGGGCGAACGCGATCCTGCTGCCGTTCCTGGTCTATACGATGGCGGCGCTCGGCCTCAACATCCTGGTCGGCTATTGCGGGCAGATATCGTTGGGCACGGGCGGCTTCATGGCGGTCGGCGCGTTCGCAAGCTTCAAGCTGATGACCGCCTTCCCCGAGATGAACCTGATCATCGTGCTGCTGCTCTCGGGGTGCGTGACGGCGGCGGTCGGCGTGCTGTTCGGACTGCCGAGCCTGCGCATCAAGGGGTTCTATCTGGCCGTCGCGACGCTGGCGGCGCAGTTCTTCCTGGTCTGGCTGTTCAACAAGATCGGCTGGTTCTACAACTACAACGCCACCGGCCAGATCACCGTGCCGCCGCGCGAGGTCTTCGGCTTCCTGGTCACCGGCCCGATGGCCAGCCCCGCGGTCAAGTACCTGTTCACGCTGTCGCTCGTCGTCGCGTTCGCGATGGTCGCCAAGAACGTGGTGCGCGGGCGAATCGGGCGGATGTGGATGGCGATTCGCGACATGGATATCGCCGCCGAACTGATCGGCGTGCGGCCGCTGCACGCCAAGCTCTCGGCCTTCGCATTCAGCTCGTTCTATATCGGCGTCGCCGGCGGGCTGATCTTCACGATCTATCTGGGCGCGGTCGAGGTGACCGAGGCATTCGGCATCGACAGGTCGTTCTTGGTGCTGTTCATGGTGATCATCGGCGGCCTCGGCTCGATCCTCGGATCGTTCCTCGGCGCCGGCTTCCTGGTGCTGATGCCGATTCTGCTCAAGAACGTGATGGTCGACTGGATGGGGATGGCGGCGGTGACCGCCAAGCACGTCGAAATCACGCTGATGGGCGTGCTGATCATCCTCTTTCTCATCGTCGAGCCGCACGGCCTCGCGCGGCTCTGGCAGATCGCCAAGGAGAAACTGCGACTCTGGCCATTCCCGTACTGACCCTTATGATACGGGCATGGCCGGATCGGCCCAAGGCAAACCGAAACTCTGAACGGGAGGACAGAATGGAGTTCAAGAAACTGACGATGGCGCTGGCGGTGGCCTCGGTCGCGCTGCCGATCGCCACCACATCGGCCGGCGCTTACGAGTTGACGATCCCGTCGCTCGTGTACCGCACCGGCCCCTACGCACCGAACGGCATCCCCTTCGCCAACGGCGTCGCCGATTACTACACCCTGCTCAACGAGCGGGACGGCGGCATCGAAGGCGTCAGGGTCAACCTCGTCGAGTGCGAGACCGCCTACAACACGCAGCAGGGGGTCGAGTGCTATGAGAACACCAAGGGCGCGGGCGAATCCGGCGCGCTGGTCTTCCAGCCGCTCTCGACCGGCATCACCTATCAGCTGATCCCGAAGGCCTCGGCCGACAAGATCCCGGTGTTCTCGATGGGCTACGGCCGCACCTCCGCCGCCAACGGCAAGGTGTTTCCGTGGGTCTTCAACTTCCCGGCGACCTACTGGAGCCAGGCGACCGTGTTCATCCAGTATATCGGCGACCAGGAAGGCGGCATGGACAAGCTGAAGGGCAAGAAGATCGCCCTCGTCTATCACAACTCGGCCTATGGCAAGGAGCCGATCCGCACGCTCGAATCGGCGGCCGAGAAATACGGCTATCAGCTCATCCTGTTGCCGGTCGACCATCCGGGCCAGGAACAGAAGGCGACCTGGCTGCAGATCCGCCGCGATCGTCCCGACTGGGTCCTGCTCTGGGGCTGGGGCGTGATGAACCAGGTCGCGGTCAAGGAAGCGGCCTCGATCCGCTATCCGATGGACAAGTTCATCGGCGTCTGGTGGTCGGGTTCCGAGAACGACGTCCTGCCCGCCGGCGAGGCGGCGGACGGTTACCTCTCCGGCGCGTTCCACGCGCCGGGCGACGACTTCCCGCTGCACCAGGACATCTACAAGCACGTCTACGACAAGGGTAAGGGCGCGGGCGACCGCGGCCGCGTCGGCGAGGTGCTCTACAACCGCGGCGTCGTCGCGGCGATGTGGACGGCCGAGGCGATCCGCACCGCGATGAAGATCCACGGCACCAAGCAAGTCCGTGGCGAGCACGTCCGCGACGGGCTCGAGGCGCTCAAGGTCGACGAGGCGCGCCTCGCGGAGCTCGGCCTCAAGGGCTTCACCTACCCGATCGAGATCACCTGCGAGAACCACGAGGGCCCCGGCAAGGTCGCGCTGCAGCGCTGGGACGCCAAGGCCAAGCAGTGGAAGATCGTCTCCAAGTTCTACGAGCCGCTGCGCTCGATCACCGGCCCGTTGATCGAGGAGGATTCGGCGGCCTACGCGAAGGAGAGCAACATAACGCCGCGCAGCTGCAACTGAGGCACGGCCGCCCCGTCCCCGTCGACCGGGGACGGGGCGATCGCGGCGCGACGCGCGATCGGACAGGACAGTCGAGACGAACGGCAATGGCATGAGCGAAGCCGCCCCCAGCATCGAACGGCCGGCTGCCGACGCGGCGCAGCCGCTGCTGTCGGTCAACAATATCGAGGTCATCTACGACCACGTGATCCTCGTCCTCAAGGGCGTCTCGCTCGAGGTTCCGGCCGGCGGCATCGTCGCCCTGCTCGGCGCCAACGGCGCCGGCAAGACGACGACGCTGAAGGCGATCTCCAACCTGCTGAGGGCGGAGCGCGGCGAGGTCACCAAGGGGTCGATCCTGCTCGAGGGCGAGCCGGTGCAGGCGCTGACCTCGAACGCCCTGGTCAAGCGCGGCGTCGTCCAGGTCATGGAGGGGCGCCACTGCTTCGAGCACCTGACGATCGAGGAGAACCTGCTGACCGGGGCCTACACGCGCACCGACGGCCGCGCCGCGATCATGCGCGATCTCGAGATGGTCTACGGGTATTTCCCGCGGCTGCGCGAGCGGCGCAACGCCCAGGCGGGATACACCTCGGGCGGCGAGCAGCAGATGTGCGCCATCGGCCGGGCGCTGATGGCGCGGCCGCGCATGATCCTGCTCGACGAGCCGTCGATGGGGCTCGCGCCGCAGCTGGTCGAGGGCATCTTCGAGACGGTACGGAGGCTCAACGAGCAGGAGGGCGTGACGTTCCTGCTCGCCGAGCAGAACACCAATGTCGCCCTCAAATACGCGAACTACGGCTACATCCTCGAGAACGGCAGGGTCGTCATGGACGGCGACGCCGCGGTGCTGCGCGAGAACGAGGACGTCAAGGAGTTCTATCTCGGCCTGTCCTCGTCGGGCCGCAAGAGCTACCGCGACGTCAAGCACTACAAGCGGCGCAAGCGCTGGCTCGCCTGACGCTCAGACCCAGCCGCCGTCGACGACGTAGCTCTGGTTCGAGCACGCGCCGGCCTCGTCGGAAGCGAAGAACAGCACGACGCGCGCGATGTCCTCGGGCACCAGTTTGCGCTTGATGCACTGGCGGGTCATCAGCTCCTCCTCGCCCTCCGGCGTCAGCCACATGTCGATCTGGCGCTGCGTCATGATCCAGCCGGGCAGGATCGAATTGACCCGGATGTTATGCGGCCCGAGGTCGCGCGCGAGCGCCCGCGTCAGGCCCTGGATCGCCGATTTCGACGTCGTGTAGCAGGGCATGTTGCCCTGCCCGACCATCCAGCTCACCGACCCCATGTTGATGATCGCGCCGCCGCCGGCCGCCGCCATGTCGGGCACGACCGCCTGGGCGCAGAAGAACTGGTGCTTCAGGTTCACCGCGATGCGCTCGTCCCAGTACTCGGACGTGACCGATTCGATCGAGTGGCGGTCGTCCCGGGCGGCGTTGTTGACGAGGATCGTGATCGGCCCGAGCGCCTTGCGCACGCCGTCGATCGCGCCCTTCACGGAAGCGATGTCGCGCAGGTCGCACCTCTCGTAGTGCGCCGGACCGTCGTCGCCGAGGTCGCGAAGCAGCGCGCGCGAGCTCGCCTCGTCGATATCGAGAAACCCGACCTTCGAGCCCTGATCGAGGAAATGCCGCACGATCGACTCGCCGATGCCGGAGCCGCCTCCGGTCACCAGCACGGTCCGCCCCTGAAGGCTTGGATAGGTCGCTCTCGTCATGCTCGTCTCCTCGGATAGCGGTCAACGGGGTACGCGTCGCGGCGGCGCAGCCGTGCCGCGCCGGTCGTCCAACTCATGCGCGCAGCCCGACATCGGCGGGCGGCAGTTCGAACGCCTCGAATCCTGCGTGATGCCGGTCGACGGCGTCGAGGGTCCGCCGCACCATGCCCTCGACGATGGCGTCGCTCGCGCACGGCCTGACGTGGATCGTCGTGCGCTCGAGCAGGTGCGGCAGCACCGAATCGCGCAGCCGCGCCTCGAAGCCCTCGCGCATCATCGCGAAGCCGTGCAGGCCGGGGCCCGCCAACACGACGTGGCGCGGGCTGAAGACCGATATGGCGACGGCGACGGCGTCGGCCAGCGTGCGGCCCGCCTGGTGGAACAGCTGCGCCAACCGCGGATCGCCCTCGGCGGCGCGCTTGCGGAGATAGGTCATCTGCTCGTCGGTCGGCTGCTGCGATTCCGCCGGCGGCAGCTCGATGAAGGTGCGGGCGTCGCGGTACAACGCGTAATCCGCCAGACTCGCCTCGATGCATCCGCGCTGGCCGCAGCGGCACTGCGCGCCGTCCGAGGCGTTCTTGACGTGGCCGATCTCGCTCGCCACGCCGCCGTCGCCGATCGCCGGCCGGCCGTCGACGAGAATGCTCATGCCGACGCCGTGACCGACCATGATCGTGGCCGTCAGCCCGCGCACCAGCTCGGGGTCGGTCGCGGTGACCGCGAGGCTGACGGCGACGGCGTCGTTCGCCATCACGACGGGAACGCCGAGCGCGTCCTGCAGCGGCGCCGCGAGCGCCGTGCCGGTGCCCGACAGCGCCGGGCTCCAGAGCGACCGGCCCGCCGCCGGGTCGACCATGCCCTGGCAGGCGATGCCGATGGCGAGCAGCGGGCCGCCCGAGCTCTCCGCCTCGCGGCCGACCGCCTCGATCTCGTCGACGAGCAGGCGTGCCAGCGACACCTCGTCGACTTCGCGCGTGACCGCCGGCCGATGCCTGCTGGCCAGCCGTCGGCCGCAGAAATCGGCGGCGAGCGTGTCGACTCGATTCATGCGCAGCGCGACCGCGACGACGCGGCCGTAGGACGGGTCCAGGTCGAGCTCGACCGCCGGCCGGCCGCGGCCCTGGCCCTGGTCGGCCGCGCCCTCGCGCAACGCGCCTTCGGCGATGAGTTCCGAGGTGATCGCCGAGACGGCCGCGAAGCTGAGCTTCGTCTGCTTGGCGAGCATGACGCGCGGCGTCGGCCCGGCGCGCCGCAGGGCGGAAAGGATACGGCCCCGGTTTACATGGCGTGCGGTCGCGGCTGTGCGTGTCATGGCTTACTGGCTGGCGCCCGATGCTCCGGTGGAAGTTCGAGGCGTGTTTTAATTCGCGTCATGTAATAAATCAATACGCACTCCCCGCAGGTCAATCGCAGATCATGCACAAACCAGGCATCGGATCGTATTTTTGTTGCCGGATCGGCCCAGAAATCCGATTGACTTCGGCGCTACCCGCGGCCTATTTTTTTGCGAGAAAAAATAATTCCGTTTGCGTTTCTGTTCGCCGCAGAACGAAGCGAAGAACACCAATCGCGACAGGACCTGATTCAGGGAGGATCGAAATGAGGAACTTGCTGACCACGGCCGCTCTGGCCGCAGGCTTCGCCATTACCGGTACGGGCGCTTCCTTCGCCCAGTCCGGCATGCTCGAGAAAGCGGTCGGCGGCTACACGTTCGACACCGCTGCCAAGGAAAACCCGGCGACGAAGGACTTCAACTCGAACGACGACAAGCTGACCTTCGCCATCGTCACGCATACCGCCGGCAACGGCTTCTTCGATCCGACCTATGTCGGCGCGAAGGTCGCCGCGGACGCCTTCGGCATCAATCTTCTGATGCTCGGATCCGAGGCCCCGGTCGACGACATCCCGCGCGAGATCGAGATCCTCAACCAGATCATCCAGGACCCGACGATCGACGGCGTGATCATGACGACACCGCAGTCCGGCGCCTATGACGACATCGTCAAGACGCTGGAGAGCCGGGGTATTCCGGTTGCCACCACCAACTCGTACGACCCGAAGCTGCGCAACCGCAACAACATCAGCCACACCGGCCAGGACGCGTCGGCCGCGGCGATCGGCGGCGAGGCGCTGGCGAAATGCGTGATCGCGTCGGGCGTCAAGGGCGGCTCGATCATCTTCCCGAGCACGACGACGCTCGGCAACGTCGAGGTCAACAACCGTATCACCGCGGCGTTCGAGGCGACGGTCAAGACGCTGAACGACGCCGGCCGGCTGAAGAACTTCAAGATCGACGCCGGGCCGACCAATATCGGCATCGACGTCGACGCCAACAACATCGTCGGCTCCATCGTCTCGCTGATCGAGTCGCGCGGCGACGTCGTCGGCGCCTTCGCCGCCAACGGCTTCGTCACGCCGGCGCTGGGCAATGCCATCGCGCAGCTGAACATGGGCGAGAAGATCTGCTCGTTCGGCTTCGATCTCGGGCCCGCGCAGCAGGAACAGATCCGCGCCGGTCATCTCGACGGGTCGCTTGGGCAGCAGCCCTTCCTGCAGGGTTTCTGGCCGGTCATGCAGCTCTATCTGCAGATCGACCGGGGAATCGCCGCCGCGAACCTCGACACCCGCGCGCAACTCGTGACCAAGGCCACCGTCGACAAGGTGGGCAAGCGCTACGAGAACTGATCCCGCGTCCCCCGCGCGCCGGCGCCGGCGCGCGGGGCTGCCCGCTTCCTGCGCCCCGGTGCTGCTTCGATTCCCGGTGATTGCTCATGGCCTTGCCCAACGGTAGGCGACGCGAGCCGCCCGACCTGTTCGGCGCCTGGGAGGCGGGCCTCCTGCTGTTCATGGTCGCGCTCTATTTCGTCGGCGCGGTCATCAATCCCGGGTTCTTCGGCACGCCCGACGCGCTGCTCGCGATACTTCGCGATGCGGCGCGCTTCGGCGTCATGGCCGTCGGCATGAGCTTCGTCATCGTCAACCGCGATCTCGATCTCTCGGTCGGCTCGACGCTCGGCCTCGTCGCCGTCGTGTTCTCGATCGCCTACGGCCCGACCTTCTACGACCTGCCGTCGTGGGCAGGCGTCGCGATCGGGCTGTCGCTGGGCGCAGCGGTCGGCCTGGTGAACGGCGTGCTCGTCACCAAGCTGAAGGTGCCGGCCTTCATCGCAACGCTCGCCATGCTGTTCATCGGCCGCGGCCTGGTGCTCGGTCTGACCGGCGGCAAGACCATCGGCTATGCGGGCAAGGCGCAGACTGACGCTTTCTTCGTGCTCGGCGAGACGCAGCTTCTGGGCATCAACAACCAGGTCCCGCTGTTCCTGATCATCGCCGCCCTGGGCATCTATGTGCTGGGCCGCACGCGCTGGGGCTACGAGACTTACGCCACGGGCGGCAACGCCCAGGCGGCCGAGTACGCCGGCATCCCGACCGATCGCGTGCGCATCCGCGCATTCGTCCTGTCGTCGCTGTGCGCCGCCATCGCCGGACTGATGAACGTCGCCCAGGACAAGACGGTGACGAGCCAGTACGGCCAGGGCTCGGAGCTGATCGTGATCGCCGCGGTGATCGTCGGCGGCGCCTCGATCCTCGGCGGGCGCGGCCGCGTGCTCGGATCCTGCCTCGGTGCGCTGCTGGTGGTCCTCATCGACAAGGTTCTGCGCGAGGGCGTGCCGACGGTACGCACCATCACGGTCGGCGGCGTCGAGATGGAGATCCAGGGCATGGCGCAGCTGCCCCCGGGCGCCGTGCCGGCGTTCCTCGGCCTCATTCTGGTCGCCGCCGTGCTGATCGAGCCGTGGCTGATCCGCTCCGGCCTCGCCGCCCGCCTGTGGGCGCGCCTGCGCGGTCGACCGGCTCCGAAGGGAAGCGACGAGGGCGTGGCGATCGCCGGCGTGCAGACGCGCGGCACGCGGATCACCGCCCGTGAATCGACGGCCTCCGGCGTGGCGAAGCTGCTGGCGCGACGCGAGTCGGCGGCAGTCATCCTCGTCGTCGTCCTGTGGGCGCTGGGCGCGATGCTGCGGCCCGATTTCTGGGGATCGCTCGACAATTCGTTCAATCTTATGCTCGCCTTCACCGAGGTCGCCCTGCTGTCGATCGGCATGACCTACGTGATCGCCAACGGCGACATCGACCTCTCGGTCGGTGCCGTGCTCGCCATGTCGGGGGCGACGGCAGCATTCCTCATGAAGGAGCTGCAGGCGGGACCGATGGTCGCGATGGCGGTTGCGTTCGCCGCCGGTACGATGGCCGGCGTCGTCAACGCGCTGCTCGCGACCAAGGCCCGGCTGCCCGCCTTCGTCGCCACGCTCGGCATGTTCTACATCGCGCGGGGCATCGGCGCGTGGCTGGTGGCCGGTCGCCAGCTCTCCGGATTTCCGGAGAGCTTCAACCTGCTCGGCCGCAAGCTCATCGAGATCCTGTCGAGCAACGGCCTGGCGCCGCAGCGCGGGACCCTCTGGTACGACGTCACCGCGGCGGTCAGCGTGCAGACGCTGATCATGGCGACGATCGCGCTCGTCGCCGGGATCGTCCTGGCGAAAACCCGCTTCGGACATTCGGTTATCGCCACCGGCGGCAACCGACGGGCCGCCGAATATGCCGGCATCAACACCGACCGCGTTCGTTTCGTCTCGCTCGTGTTCTCCGCGATGTGCGCCGCGCTGGCCGGCATCATCTACATCGCCTATCTGCGCAGCTTCAATCCGAGCGCCGGGCAACTGCGCGAGCTCGACGCCATCGCCAGCGTGATCATCGGCGGCGGCTCGATCTTCGGCGGTTACGGGTCGGTGCTCGGGTCGCTGGCGGGTGCAGCGGTGATCACCCTGATTCGCGCGCTGCTCTCGCTGCAGCTGCTCCTGCCTGACGGCACGTCGTTCGTGATGCCGCAGCATTGGGTCAATGTCTTCATCGGGCTTATCCTGATTCTCGCCGTGCTGGCGGACATCTGGTTGCGCCAGGAAGGCGTCATCCAGCGGGTGCGCGAGCGACTCGCCGCGAAACCGCAGTTACGGGAGGCATGACATGACCGATGCAGCGCTCGTCGAGATGCGGGGCATCGACAAGACGTTCGGCGCCGTCCGAGCGCTGCACGGCGTTGACCTGCGGCTGATGCCGGGTGAGATCCTCGGACTCGTCGGCGACAATTCGGCAGGCAAGTCGACCCTCATGAAAGTCCTGACCGGCGCCTATCACCGCGACGAGGGGGCAATCCTCATCGAGGGGCGCCCGGTGCACTTCCGTACGCCGCACGACAGCCGCGACGCGGGCATCGAAATGATCTATCAGGATTTCGCACTGTGCGGGAACATGGACGTCGCGCAGAACGTGTTTCTCGGTCGCTGGCCGCGCAAGCGCCTGTTCGTGGACCGCAGGCGCATGTATGCGGAAGCGGATGCGGTGCTGAAGCGTCTGAACGTGGACGTCAATTCGGTCTTCCAGAAGGTCGAGAGCCTGTCCGGCGGACGCCAGCAATCGGTCGCGATCGCCCGCGCCATCAGCTTCGCGCCGAAGGTCGTCATCCTCGACGAGCCGACCGCGAACCTGTCGGCGATGGCAACCAGCCGCCTGCTCGAGACCATGCTCGAGCTCAAGCGCCAGGGCGTCGCCCAGATCATCATCTCGCACCGGCTGACCGATATCTTCGAAGTCGGCGACCGGGTAATGGTGTTGAAACGCGGCCGCAATGTCGGCGAACGGGTCATCAAGGAGACGACGGAAAAGGACGTGCTCGAGCTGATCGTCCAGGGCGCCCCGGTCGCGGCCGAAGCGGACTCCTGACCCGCAACCGGCGGACACGCCCTACACCGCGCCGCCGGATATGCACAGCGGCCCACGCCGGCACGAAGGGCGGCCGAAATCATCCTCGGTCTGTTCCCGCTGGCCGCCAGATGCTATCGATTGCCGGGCGGGCATCCGGGGAAGGCCGGGCCCGGCACACTCCCCGGATCATGAAGGGGCCTGCGATGGGCGAACATTACGACCGCTTGGAGACCCGCGCTCCGGAGACCCGCGAGGCCGCCCTGCTGGCGGCGCTGCCCGAGGCCGTAGCGCGCGCGCAGCGCGCCGCGCCCGCCTACGCGCGCAGTCTCGACGGCATCGAGCCGCGCGACGTCGTGTCGCGCGAGTCGTTGGCCCGGCTCCCGGTCACGCGAAAGTCCGAACTGATCGAACTGCAGCGGGCGGACCCGCCCTTCGGCGGGTTGACCGCGACGCCGGTGCGCGAGATGGCGCGGCTGTTCATGTCCCCCGGGCCGATCGCCGATCCCGAAGCCCATGGCAAGGACTGGTGGCGGTTCGCCCGCGCCCTCTTTGCCGCGGGGTTCCGCAAGGGAGACATCCTGCACAACTGTTTCGCATACCATTTCACGCCGGCCGGGGCGATGTTCGAGTCTGCCGCACACGCGTTGGGCTGCCCTGTGTTCGCGGGCGGCACGGGGCAGACCGAAATGCAGCTTCAGGCGATCGTCCACTACGGCGCGGACGGGTTCGCCGGCACGCCGGATTTTCTGAAGATCCTGCTCGACAAGGCCAAAGAGAGCGGTATCCGCATGCCAACGCTCAAGAAAGCCATTGTATCGGGCGGTGCGCTGACGCCGAGTCTGCGGGGCGAGATCGGCGGCCAGGGAATATCGGTCCTGCAATGCTACGGAACGGCGGATCTCGGCCTTATCGCATACGAGTCGGCGGCGAAGGACGGCATGATTCTCGATGAGCACGTGATCGTCGAGATCGTGCGTCCCGGAACCGGGGATCCGGTGCCGGAAGGCGAGGTCGGCGAGATCGTCGTCACGACGCTGAATATGGATTACCCGTTGCTCCGCTTCGCCACCGGAGACCTGTCGGCGATCCTGCCGGGCGCGAGCCCGTGCGGCCGCACGGCACCCCGCATCAGGGGCTGGATGGGCCGGGCCGACCAGACCACCAAGATCAGGGGCATGTTCGTCCACCCCGGGCAGATCGACCGTGTCGTCAAGCGGCATGCCGAGATCGCTCGCGCCCGGCTCGTGGTCCGCGACGAGGGCGGCAAGGACACAGCTGTGCTCCTCTGCGAGGTCGCCGGCGCGCCCAATGAAGCCGAGGTTCTCGTCGCCGCGATCGCCGGTTCGGTGCAGGCGGAATGCAAACTGCGAGCCGATGTGCGAATTGTGTCACGCGGCGAGATCGCGAACGACGGCAAGGTCATCGAGGATCAGCGCTCCTACGAGTGAGCGCCGACTAACTCGTTGGAAAAGCTGAATTCTATCTAAACAACACCGAAGTTGTCTGTAATTTAAGACAAATGAACAGGGGGGTCACAATATTGCCATATTTCCGGCAAACCTTGACCATAAAGCGGGAGTGATATGGAGAGGCTGAGACCTCCCCTCTCAGTCGAGGCTAACCCTGACAGCCTCTGTTTGCGACCATATCCAAGGGGTCGCCAAAAGTTTGGCGGTTGCCGGCCCACCCCCGGCAACCGCCAATTTTTCGTCGGCTGGCACTTGCCGACGCCCCGGCTTCCCATCACCGATGACTGTGGTATACCTCTGTCGCCCGCGACCCGTTGATGTCGCCTCCGGCAGGTCGTCGGGCAGACCACCGTCAACGCCGAACCTAGCAGCAAGAACCGTGCCATAGTGTCAGAGGGCGAACGCGCATGCCGAACCGTTTCTCCGGCCACTCGCTGACCTGTTTCCGCGGCGAGCGCTTCGTCTTCGAGGCACTCGACTTCGCGGTGGAGTCGGGCGGGGCGCTGGTCCTGAGCGGACCGAACGGCAGCGGCAAATCGAGCCTGATGAGGATCATGGCCGGGCTCTTGCAGCCGGTCGACGGCTTGCTCGCATGGAATGACGAACCGATCCCCGCCGCCTCCGAGGAGCACAGCGAGCGGCTGCTGTACGTCGCCTACCAGGACGCCATCAAGCCGGTCCTGACCGTGCGCGAGAACCTGACCTTCTGGGCCGGCCTGAAAGGGGCGACAGACCTCGTCTCGGCGGCGCTCGAGACGGTCGGGCTCGGCCGTCTGGCGGACACGCCTGCGCAGTTCCTGTCGTCCGGACAGCGGCGACGCCTGTCGCTCGCCCGCATCGTTGCCAGCGAGGCCCCCCTATGGCTGCTCGACGAGCCCACGGTCGGCCTCGACCGCAGCGCCGTGGGCATCCTCGAACAGCTGATCGCGGCGCATCGCGACAATGGCGGCACGGTGGTCATGGCGACGCACCAGCCGGTCGATGCCGGTCCGGCGGCCGAAACTCTCGACATGTCGGATTTCCCGGCGCGACGCCAGATCTTCGACGATATGGATGCCGCGCACTGATGCGGGCGCTGAAGCATATCCTGATCCGGGACCTGCGGCTGGCGCTGCGGCAGGGAACCGACGTCGCCATGGTCGTCACATTCTTCGTGATCACCGTGACCCTGTTCCCGCTCGGCGTCGGCCCGGAGCCCAACATCCTCGCCCGCATCGCCGCGGGCGTCGTGTGGGTGACCGCGCTCCTGGCCACGATGCTGTCGCTGGACCGCCTGTTCCACGCGGACTACGAGGACGGCTCGATCGATCTCCTGGTGCTGACGCCGGTACCGCTGGAGCTCATCGTGCTCGCCAAGATCCTTGCCCACTGGGCGCTCACCGGTCTGCCGCTGATTGTGACAGCGCCGGTGCTCGCCGCGCTGCTGAACATGCCCGGCGAGGGCTATGCGGTGATGGTCTTCACGATGCTGCTGGCGACCCCGACGCTGAGCCTGATCGGCGCCGTCGGCGCGGCGCTGGCGCTCGGCGCACGGCGCGGTGGCGTGCTGATCTCGCTGCTCGTGCTGCCGCTCTACATTCCGGTGCTGATCTTCTCGGTGGCCGCGGTCGATGCCGCGATCACCGGCCTGAGCCCGCGGCCGCACATGCTGATTCTCGGCGCCATGCTCGCGGCGGCGCTGCCGCTGGCGCCCTGGGCCGCCGGCGCGGCGCTGCGCCACTCGCTGCGTTAGGAAGGACGGCCGCGCAACGCAGCCGCGGGCCTGTCGCGCTTGCCGCTAGCGCGACAGGCCGCGAGGCTGGTTACTGATGCCCCGTGGAGGGCTGATATTCGCCAGACGTATCGGGCGTCTCGTCCACGGACTCGTAAGATGTGGCCGGGGTCGGCTCGACCGGTGCCGGAGCGGGCTCGGCCGGGGCCTGTGCCGTCGCCGTCTCGCCCGAAGCGGACCGCATGGCCATGAAAAACAGCAGGCCACCGACGACGATCATGCCGCCACGGATCGCCCAACCGGTGGTCTGACCCCAGTTGTCGATCCACATCAACAGCTTGAACTCCATGCCGATCATGTTCAGCACGAAGCTGCCAGCGCCGAAAAGCACCAGCAGGATGCCAATATTCCTCATGAACCGTACCCTTCGGTTGTCCATGCCGCGGAAAAGCCGTCCACGGCATCTGAGTCCGGCCATTGTCCGCGACAGAAGTTAACAAGTTGTTTGGGAATCCGCGTATTTGCGTCCCCCCGGTCGCGTCGCGGAACGGCGATATCGCTCCCGCGGGTGCGACAATCCGGCCGGTTCGTCTTGCCGGCAGGTTTGCGCTATATCAATGATCGGCGGGCGGTGCCGGACAATGTTTGCACCGCGAAAGGCACGTACCCTATATAGGGACACATGGGAGAGAGGCCGTATAATCGATGATGCACCGATTTGCCAATCCCACACGTTTCATGCGTGTGGCCAACGCCGTCTTGCCTTGGTGCGCCGCGGTCACGGCGGTGCTGCTGCTGGCCGGGCTCTACCTCGCGCTGTTGCGGTCGCCGGCCGACTACCAGCAGGGCGAGACCGTACGCATCATGTATGTGCACGTGCCGGCGGCGTGGATGTCGATGTTCGTCTATGCGAACATGGCGGTCGCGAGCGCCGTCGGTCTGATCTGGAAGCACCCGCTGGCCGATATGATCGCGCGGGCCAGCGCCCCGATCGGCGCCTGCTTCACCTTCATCACGCTGGTGTCCGGCTCGCTCTGGGGGCAGCCGATGTGGGGCACGTGGTGGGTGTGGGACGCCCGGCTCACCTCGGTGCTGATCCTGTTCTTCCTGTATCTCGGCTACATCGCGCTGGTGAACGCGTTCGACGACCCGGCGCGCGGTGCCAAGCCGGCAGCGATCCTGGCGCTCGTCGGCGCGGTCAATCTGCCGATCATAAAATTCTCGGTCGACTGGTGGAACACGCTGCACCAGCCGGCAAGCGTGGTGCGCATGGAGGGGCCGGCGATCCATCCGTCCATGCTGTGGCCGCTGCTGCTGATGGCGGTCGCCTTCACGCTGTTCTATGTCGTCGTCGGCATCGTGCGGCTGCGCTCCGAGATTGCCGCCGCGCGAATCCGCAATCTGCAGCTGGGAATGACCCATGGCTGATCGTGCCGCCGCGAAATCGACCCCGAGTCTCGTGCGCCGCTTCGACTCGATCTCCGGCGCGATCATCCTACTTTCGGTGAACCGATGACTGAATATCTCGCGATGGGCGGATATGCCGCCTTCATATGGCCGACATACGCGGTCGCAGCGGTGCTGCTGACCGGTCTCCTCGTGCTTTCGCTGCGCACCATGCGCCAGCGCGAGTCGCTGGTCGATTCGCTGCGCCGCGACCGCGGGCAGCGGCGCGCGGCGTCGACGCAGATCCTGGAGGCGGAAACGTGACAATACCGACGACCCCGCCGAAGCGGAAGGTGAGCCGCGCCGCCACGCGCAAGACCAAGCGGCTCTACATCGTGCTGACCGGCATGACGATGCTGGGAATCGCGGCGGCGCTCGTGCTGACCGCGTTCGACGACAGCCTCGTATTCTTCCTCACGCCGAGCGATCTTGCGGAGCGGCAGATCAATCCGGGTCAGCGCGTCCGGCTCGGCGGCCTCGTCGAGGAAGGCAGTGTGCAGAAGCAGGCGGACGGCCTGACCACGAGTTTCGTGATCACCGACCTGACGGCCGCGGTACCCGTCCTTTATACCGGCATCCTCCCCGATCTGTTCCGCGAGGGACAGGGCGTCGTCGCCGAAGGAACGTTCGAGCCCAACGGCACGATGGTGGCGACCGAGGTACTCGCCAAGCACGACGAGAACTACATGCCGACCGAGGTCGAGGAAGCGCTGCGCAAGTCCGGGCGCTGGGAAGAGAACGGCAAGTACGGGAACGCCCAATGATCGCTGAACTCGGACACTTCGCGCTGATCCTCAGCCTCATGGTGGCGACCGCGCAGGCCGTCATCCCGATCGTGGGCGCGGCACGGCGCGACGCGACGATGATGGCCATGGCAAAACCGGCGGCGCTGGCGCAGCTGGTGCTCGTATCGCTGGCGTTCGCCGCGCTGACCTATTCCTTTATTGTCAGCGATTTCAGCGTCCTGAACGTCGCTTCCAACTCGCACTCGCTGAAGCCCCTGCTCTACAAGATCAGCGGCGTCTGGGGAAACCACGAGGGTTCGCTCGTGCTCTGGGTGCTGATCCTGGCGCTCTATGGTGGGCTTATCGCGCTCTTCGGCGGCAATCTGCCGCCGCCCCTCAAGGCGCGCGTGCTGGCGGTACAGGCACTCGTCGCGGCCGGCTTCCTGCTGTTCATGCTGCTGACCTCCAACCCGTTCGAGCGGGTCTTTCCGGCGCCGCTCGACGGAAACGACCTGAACCCGCTCTTGCAGGATCCGGGCCTCGCCTTCCACCCGCCGATGCTCTATGCCGGCTATGTCGGGCTGTCGACGGCGTTCTCGTTCGCGGTCGCAGCGCTCATCGAGGGCAAGGTCGACGCCGCCTGGGCGCGCTGGGTGCGGCCGTGGACGCTCGTCGCGTGGGCGTTCCTGACCGCCGGTATCGCGCTGGGCAGCTGGTGGGCCTATTACGAGCTCGGCTGGGGCGGCTTCTGGTTCTGGGATCCGGTCGAGAACGCCTCGTTCATGCCGTGGCTCATCGCCACCGCGCTCCTGCACTCGGCGATCGTCGTCGAGAAGCGGGACTCGCTCAAGGCGTGGACCATCCTGCTGGCGATCATCGGCTTCTCGCTCAGCCTGATCGGGACCTTCCTCGTGCGCTCGGGCGTACTGACCTCGGTCCATGCCTTCGCGACCGATCCCGAGCGCGGCCTGTTCATACTGCTACTGCTGATCATCGCCATCGGCGGCAGCCTGATCCTGTTCGCACTGCGTGCGCCGTCGATGCAGGCCGGCGGCCTGTTCCGGCCGATCAGCCGCGAGGGCGGGCTGGTGCTCAACAATCTTTTGATGTCGACGGCCGCGGTAACGGTGCTGCTGGGAACGCTCTATCCGCTGTTTCTCGATGCGCTCGAGCTGGGCAAGGTCTCGGTCGGGCCGCCCTTCTTCAACGCCACCTTCGTGCCCCTGATGGTGCCGATGATCGTTGTCGCCGGCATCGGGCCGATGCTGGCCTGGAAGCGCGGCGATCTGGCAGGTGCCTTGTCCCGCCTCAAATTTGCGCTCGCCTTTTCAATCGTCGTCGCGCTCGGCACCGCCTGGCTCACCTGGGGCAAACCGGTGCTCGGCGTCGCCGGCATGGCGCTCGCCGCGTGGCTTGCCGCATCGGCGGTCATCGAACTCGCCGACCGTATCGGTATCGGCCGCGCGCCCTTTTCCAAGAGCCTGGGCCGCGCCCGCGGCCTGCCACGGTCTGCCTGGGGCATGACGGTGACGCATTTGGGCCTGGCGATTGCGGTTGCAGGCATTACCGGCGCCTCGCTGTGGCGCACCGAGGCGATCCAGGTCATGCGTCCGGGCGATACGATCGATGTGGCCGGCTACGAGTTCACGTTCGAGGGGGCGAGGAACCTTCGCGGGCCGAACTATTTCGCCGAGCGCGCCACCTTCACGGTGCGCCGCGAGGGTGATGTGTACACGGTGATGGAGCCTGAGAAACGGCGCTATTTCGTCCAGCAGCGCGAGACTACCGAGGCGGCGATCCACACCACCCTTATGAAGGACCTTTACGCCGTGATCGGCGACAAGTCCGGAACGAATGCCTGGGTCACGCGCATCTACCACAATCCGCTCGTGCCCTGGATGTGGGTCGGCTCGCTCTTGATGATTCTCGGCGGTACGCTGTCGCTGAGCGACCGCAGGCTGCGCATCGGTGCTCCGACGCGGCGACGGACTCCGGCCGTGGCCGTGCAGCCGGCAGGAGCCGAATAGCGCATGGTCCGTCGCGTCCTGTTCCTGATGCCGCTGGTCGTCTTCGCGGGCATCGCGGCCTATTTCGTTATCGGCCTCGGAATGGATCCGCGCATCGTCCCGTCGGCGCTGATCGACAAGCCGGTGCCCGAATTCGAGCTGCCGCCGCTGCTCGACGCGGTGCCGGCCCTGGCGACGGCCGATTTCGGCGGCGAGGTGGTGATGGTCAATGTTTTCGCCTCCTGGTGCATTCCGTGCCGGGCCGAACACCCGCTCATCAACCGACTGTCCGAGGACGGCGTGCTTCCGGTATACGGTCTCAACTGGAAGGACAAGAAGGCCGATGCGATCGCGTGGCTCGCCGAGCTGGGCAATCCTTACGCGCGGATCGGCCACGATCTGAGCGGCCGCGTCGGCATCGACTGGGGGGTGTACGGCGTGCCCGAGACGTACCTCGTCGATAAGTCGGGCCGCATCCGCTACAAGCATGTCGGTCCGATGTTCTCCGAGGTGATCGAGGAGACCGTGAAGCCGCTGATCCGCGACCTGCAGGCCGAATGACCGTCCGCCGTCGTCAAAAGGACCAAGCTGCATGATTTTCTGGTTGATCGCCGGCCTCCTGACCGTCGCCACGGCGTGCGCCGTCGCCCTGCCCCTGCTGCGCCGACGGCACGCCGACGGCCGGTCGGCCGAATTCGACCTCGAGGTCTACCGTGACCAGATCGCCGAGCTCGAGCGCGACCACGCGCGGGGTCTCATCAACAGCGATGAGCTGGAAGCAGCGCGCACCGAGATCGCGCGCCGCATCCTCGCCGCCGACGCGCGGCTGAAGGAAGCGTCGGAAACCGGTCGCACGGGCTTCGCGAACGCGAAGATGGCGCAGCTGCTTGCAGCTGCGCTGGCGATCATCATTCCGCTCGGCACGATCGTTCTCTATCTGGAGGTCGGAGAGCCCGGCGCCCCGGACATGCCGCTCGCGTCGCGCACCGATCTCGCGCCCGACCAGCAGGGCGACGACACCATGCGCCAACTCGTCGCACAGCTCAGGGCGCGGGTTGCCGAAGAGCCGGGTGACGGCCAAGCGTGGCAGCATCTCGGCATGGTGCTGAAGAACGACGAACAGTACGGCGAAGCCGTCGCGGCGTTCCGCCGTGCGCGCGAACTGCTGCCGGTGACGCCGCTGCTCAACTCCGAGTTCGGCGAAGCCTTGACCATGGCGGCAGGCGGCGTCGTCACCGTGGAGGCTCAAGAGGTGTTGCGGGCCGCACTGGCGCAGCGGCCGGACGACGCGCGGGCGCGGTATTACCTGGCGCTGGCCGACTATCAGGCGGGACGGACGCAAGAGGCGCTGGACGGCTGGGCAGCGCTGATCCGCGATACGCCCGCCGACGCGCCTTGGCTCGACCCGGTGCGCGAGCGGCTGACGCAGGCCGCCCAGGATCTCGGGCGGGACGTCGCCGCCGTGATGCCCGAGCCGCGACCCGCCGCGCCGCCGGCCGCGCAGGCACCGGCGCTCACGCCCGAGCAGCGCGAAGCGATGGCGTCGATGAGCCCCGAGGAGCGCGAAGCGATGATCCGCGAGATGACGGACGGCCTTGCGGCGCGGCTCGAAGACGACCCGATGGACCTCGAGGGCTGGCAGCGGCTGATCCGCGCACGCACGGTGCTGGGCGACCGCGAGGAGGCGCAGCGCGTGCTCAAGCGGGCGCTGGAGATCTTTGCCGAGGCGCCTGCGCCGCAGCAGCAGCTCGCTAGCCTCGCCGGCGAACTGGGGCTCGATGCGCCGGGAATCGCCGAAGCCCACCCGCGGAGCGGACAGGGTGGATCGGACATGACGGCGATGGTGGCGCGGCTCGCCGCGCGGCTCGAGCAGGAGCCGGACGATCTCGAAGGCTGGGTCATGCTCGGCCGGTCGTACGGGGTGTTGGGCGAACTCGACAAAGCACGCGACGCGATGGCGCGAGCGATGGCGATGGCGCCGGACAACCCGGAGATCGTCACGCTGTACGCACGAGCGGTGCGCGACGCGAACGGCGGTATCGAGTCCGACGAGACGACCACGCTGATGCGCAAGGTGCTCGAACTCGACCCCGACCACTCCGAGGCGTTGTGGTTCGTCGGCCAGGCCGAAGCCAAGGCCGGAAACAGGGAGCGGGCCCGCGACCTGCTCGAGAAGCTCTACGGGCAGATCCCGGAGGGCAACCCCGATCGTCCCCTGCTGCGCCAGCGGATCGACGAGCTGACCGGCGGCTGAGCGCGCAGGCCGCCGACTTCGGCTTCCGCTCTAAGAATGGCGGTCTCGACCCTCGCGTCACGGCCGGCGAAGCGAGCGACGAGCCCGCGGGCACCGGTACCGGCATTGACGATCGGAATTTCGGCGTCGAACGGCGTGCCTCGTCCTCGAGGACAGGCATCGCGCCGTGCGCCGGACGGCGTCAGCCGAGGGCAACGTCCTTTTCCGCCTCCGGCTCGTCGACGCGTGGCGGCTGGCCGCGCAGGACCGAGTTGCCCTCGAACAGCGTTCGCTGGTCGATCGGTGCCGGGTCCAGCCAGTCCTGTTCCCGCATTTGGCCGCTCTGCCCGTAGGCATCCAGCGCGTTCTGGTAGCACGACATATGCACGTCGTGCTCGGCGATGCCACGCGAAATCATCAGCCGGGCGACCTTGGGGACGGCGAGCGGATCGGAGACGCCCCAGTCGGCGCTCGAATCGACGATGATGCGCTCCGAGCCGTACTGGCGGACGACTTCGACCATCCGCTCGTTGCCCATTTTCGTCTTGGGATAGATCGTGAAGGCGGCCCAGAAACCCCGGTCGAGCACTTCGCGCACCGTCTCCTCGTTGTTGTGGTCGATGACGACGCGCGACGGATCGAGCCCCTGCTCGACGCAGACATCCATCGATCTCGATGTGCCCTTCTTCTTGTCGCGGTGCGGCGTGTGAATCATCACCACCATGTCCAATTCCCTGGCCAGCTCGAGTTGTGCCCTGAAATAGCGGTCCTCGAGCTCCGTCTGCTCGTCGTAGCCGATCTCGCCGACGGCAACGACGCCCTCCTTCGTGAGGAAGCGCGGCAGCAGGTCCATGACCTGCTCGGCCAGGGCTTCGTTGTTGGCCTCCTTGCTGTTGAGGCCGATCGTGCAGTAATGGGCGATTCCGAACTGGGCGGCCCGAAAGCGCTCCCAGCCGACCAGCGACGAATAGTAGTCGATGAAGCTGCCGACGTTGGTTCGCGGCTGCCCCAGCCAGAAGGCCGGCTCGATGACCGCAACGACCCCCGCCGCCGCCATCGCTTCGTAGTCGTCCGTGGTCCGGGCGCTCATATGGATATGCGGGTCGATGATCCTCATCTTCGTTTCCTCTTCCAATTCATTATTCTTATTGTGGTTTTGCGATCTGCTGATAGACAGTCTCCCAAGAAACGCGGCCGCTATCAACCGCAGCGACCAGATCGCCCTCGCGGTCGAGCAGAGGTCCGGCACCGGCATCGGGGCGCTCGCGAAGCGCGAGCACCGCGGCCTGGCGCTCGAGCGGCGTGCCGTCTCTGAGCACCCGCCGGAAATCGTCGTGCATCGAGGCGTCGACGAAGGGGCCGACGGCACGCCAGAGTTCCGGCGTGATGTCGCGCCCGGCCGCCCAGCGTTCGTGCGCGTAATCGATCAGTGTCCGCGCGAGCTCGCCGTTGCGCCGCCGGTCGAAACCCTGGATCGGATGGAGGGCGCTGCCGATGAACACCGCCTTCAGAACCATATGGTTCCAGACATGCTCGCTGAACTGTTCGGCCGGATACGGATTGCGGTGGGCGATCGCCTCGAACACCGCCTTCATGTTGGTGCGCACGCCTTCGGCCGCCCGCCCAACGTAACGTTCGGGCGCCGGATAGAGCGGCAATCCCCGATAGAAGGCAATGAGCTCGCGGACATCGGCGGTCGTGCATAATTGTTCGAACTTCGTGGCAAACGAACCGGTATCCGCCGACGCCACCAGCAGCAGCGCAATGCGGGCCGCCTGGTCGATGCTCCAGCCGGAGGGATCCCATCCCGGCCGCACCGCGGCCGCGGCGGCGTAATCGTCGGCCTCGAGATCCAGATCACCTTTGCCGAGCTTGCGCGGCGCCAGGCCGATCGCCAGGTAGAGACGGCGATCATCGGTCCCGGCGGCAGCGAGCTGCTCGTCGAGCCACGCCGCCGCGGGCTCGTCCAGCTGCCGGGCGAGCCACCCGCGGAGAAGCTCAAGCGACGAATGCACGTCGGGGTCCATTGTCTCCAGCCCATCACCGGCGCCACGCCGGTGCTTCAACAAACGAGTCGGTCGCGCACCCATTCGAGCTCGCGGGAGATCGCCGCAACCACGTCGACATTGCGATATTCCGGCGGCAACACGTCCCACGTGTACGTCTCTACCTCCAGATGCGGGCTGACCGGCGTCTTGCGGTGCTCCCCGAGCACGACGCGAATGAAGTCCTGCGTCGTCGAAAAGCTGCCGAGATCGTCCAGGAAAATCGGCACGTGAAAGTGCACCCGCCATTCCCGGGGCTCGTTCCTGCCGACGGCCGCCGCAAACGCCTCGGGTAAATCGACATAGCGGCGCAACGCGTCCGCCGAGCGCTCGACCACCTGGTGTAGATACACCTTGTCTGCGAACGGCCGCAACAGATCGATCGTTCCGGCGTCGACCGACGGAAAGCGGAGCCCAGCACTGATCTGCATCTTGCCGACGCGGATGCCGGCATCCTGCAGTGCTGCCAGCGCCTGCGCCGGATCCTCGAACTCGACCGCCGCGTGGCAGAGGTCGAGGCAGACCCCGAGATGCCGGCGCAGAGCAGCCTCGGCATCCCGCCTGCGCAGCCCCGTCAGGTCGGCCATGTGGGACACTGCGCCCTTGGAAAACAGATGCTCGCGAAAGAAGACGACCGACTCGTCGATTGTCTCGATGTAACAGCACGGCTCCGGTTCGAGCTCGAGCGTGACCGTCCGGCCCGTCCGTTCGCGCAGGGCGGCGAGATAGGCGGCGTGGCGTACCAGATTGGCCGCCATCGCCGAGACGTCGCGCAGGCCCCGGACAGCCGGCTTGAAGGCCCCCGGGACCGTGCTGATGCTGCCGTTCAAATCGCCGGCATCCGGCAGAAGGTCAGCCATGATGTCGGCCAGCAGGTTGCTGTAGTCGAGCCGCGCCTCGTCGCGCCAGTCCGGCAGGTAGACCTTTTCCTTGACCGGAGCGCCGTGGAATTCGCCGTAGGGAAATCCATTGATGGTGAACACGTAAAGGCGCTCGCGAGCCAGGAAATCCCTGAATTCCGCAAGCGTGCCCGGCTCCGCGAGCTGCGCTGCGGCGATGGCGGAAAGCCGCAAGCCGATGCCGAATTCTTGCTCCGGCGCGACACGCGCCTTGACCTTCGGCGCGTGGCGGTCGAGCTGCGCCCGGACCTCGTCCCAGGTTTCTCCAGGGTGGATGTTGGAACAGTAGGTCAGGTGGACGTCACGTGCCGGCTCGGGCCGCATCGCTTCACCCTCCGAACCGTTTCGGCGCCACCGACACCGATCCAGGCTCACACGCGCCGGGTTGCCGCCCCGTGCACGAGCATGCCGCGACGTCAGTTCGAGAACGCATCGCTCATGATGAACGCGGTCACGGCCATACGCTCGTACTCGTCGTAAACCTCCGCCCACGCGGGCATGCCGCGGAAGCCCTTCGTCACCCGCTTGTAGACGAAATCCGGCTTGTATTTGTATGGCTTCAGCCTCGGGCCCTTTCCGGGGTACGCGGTCTTGCCGTGGCAGAGCTTGCATTGCTCGCCCCAGATCTCGCGGCCCCGTTCGATGTTTGCCGGATCGTTCAGGAACTCATCCGTGAATGCAACGGGCTCGAACGGCGCTTCCTCCGCCATCAGCGGTATCGTGAGAGCACCGGTCAGAACCGTCAGCGCTAGCGCAAAAGACAAACGCAACAAAGACATCTCCTCCAACACTGCAAATCAATTTGGCAAAATTGGCTGAAGCGTCAACTCAGGCCCGAAATCGAGATCCCAGCAAGACCCCCAGCCCATCCGCGCGGCTGCACGGAATGGGCTGGGGACTGTCCGGTCTCGTCCCTCCGGTCGTGCCGGACGGACAGGTCACAAACCGTCAGGGAACGATCTTGTAAACCGTGTCCTGCTGACCGACCGGCCCGCGGACGTTGGTGCCCATGACGTAAATTTCACCGTCGGCATCCTGGCCGAATGCCATGACGTACTCGTTCCAGCCAGGCATGTTGGTGACCTTGATGTCTTCCATCGTCCATCTGTTGCCGCTCTTCGTCGCGACGAACAGCTGGCCGTCCTTCACCGCGAACGACTTCGACCAGTCACCGAAGAAATATTTGCCCTGCCAGGCCCGGTTCGAGCCGCGGTAAACGTAACCGCCGGTGATCGAGATGCCCTTGCAGCCTTCGGGTTTCGCGCCGCAGTTGTTGTACTCGATGATCGGGTCGATCATGCCGGAGTCGTTGCACGACCTCGGGTGGTTGTTCGGCTCGACGTAATTGAAGCAATGCGTTCCCTCTTTGACGCGCCAGCCGTAGTTGCCGCCTTTGGTGACGATATCGATTTCCTCGTAACTGTTCTGGCCGACGTCGCCACAGAACAGCTCGTTGCTGCCGCCCATGTCGAACGAGCAGCGCCACGGATTGCGGAACCCCGAGGCCCAAATCTCGGACGGAATTTCGTCATTGCCGACGAACGGGTTGTCGCTCGGGATGTTGTAGGGATCTCCGTTCACATCGATGCGCAGGATCTTGCCGAACGTAGTGCCCATATCCTGGCCGTTGCCCTTGGTCACGTGATGGCCGATGCCCCAATCGTTGGCGTAGCCGCCGTCACCCAGCGACACGTACAGCATGTTGTCCGGCCCGAAGCCGATCCAGTGGCCATTATGATTGAACTGCGGCCAGTGGGTCGCCAGGATGATCCGCTCGTAATTCGGATCGGCGACGTTCGGGTCGTCCTTCGAAACACGGTATTCCGCGACCACGTTGGTGTGCGCATACCACAGGTGTTCCGCAACCCCGGCACTGCCGAACAGCGGCGAGCTGTACGCGACGTAGAACAGACCGTTGCTCCGGAAGTTCGGATGGAAGGCCATGCTGAGCAGGCCTTGCTCATCGAAGAACTCCCACTGCTCGACGATCTTGTGCTTGATGTTCAGGAAATCTTCCGCCGCGAGCTCGCCATTCGGCTGCAGGATCTTGATCGTACCGATCTGCTCGACGATGAAGCGGCGCTTGGTGCCGTCCGGCGGCGAGATCAGCTGCATCGGGTGTGTGAGTCCCGAAGCGACGGCCTCAAGCTTGACGTCGAGGGCGGCTGCCCCCGTCGCCAGCGAGGCCGCAAACGCCGACGCAACAAACGTCATACAGAGCTTTCTGAGCATTTATACCTCCACTCCTAGTCCTCTGGTTTATGGGAACGACCGACACAGCGCCGGACGGTCACGACACACGCCTCGACTGCCCGCCAGCCGGCCGGGCTGCGTGGTTCGATTTGCAAATCTGCTAACTCAGTGCCCAACGGTGCCCGCGGCGCTTCGGCACGGATAGCTGCAAGACCTGCGGCGAATAACGCAGCTACCTGATCCGGCTGCCGGGGGTCCGCTTCGATTACGGACAAGACAACGTCTCCTCCCTGTCAGACCGTTATTCGCTTCGGCGACTCCTTCAATGGTCGCCGTCATCGGCCTTGCTCTTGATGTTGGGTTATCGGAATTCTATTGTCCGAAGACCACTTTGGTTAATACAGCCACGTCCAATTATCGCCGTCAAGATTGAATTACTCATACAATTCCCGCTTCGCCCGGTGCGAGTCCTTGACCATACCGGTGGGTGGCGAGCAGGGAGAGGGAACCTATGCGCCGCACGGTCGTGCTCAACGTCGTCGGATTGACACCGTCGCTCATCGGCCCGCACACGCCGAACCTCGCGCGCCTCGCCGCACAGGGCGGTCAGCGGCCGCTGCACACGGTCATCCCGGCCGTAACCTGCTCGGCACAAGCGTCATATCTGACGGGCACGCTGCCTCGCGACCACGGCATCGTTGGCAATGGCTGGTATTTCCGCGAGCTTTCGGAGATCTGGTTCTGGCGGCAGTCGAACCGGCTTGTTTCCGGCGAGTGGGTTTGGGAGGCGGCGAGGAAACGCGACGCGACTTTCTCCTGCGCCAATCTGTTCTGGTGGTACAACATGTATCTGAGCGCCGACATCGGCGTCACGCCGCGCCCGATGTATCCGGCGGACGGTCGCAAGATCCCCGACTGCTATGCCAAACCTGCGGCGTTACGCGACGCGTTGACCGACAGGTTCGGCCGCTTTCCGCTGTTCAAGTTCTGGGGACCGCTGACCGACATCTCGTCCAGCCAGTGGATCGCCGACTGCGCGGTCTACGTGATGGATACGCACCGTCCCACGCTGACGCTCGTCTACCTGCCCCACCTCGACTACAACCTGCAGCGGCTCGGCCCCGAGCATCCCAAGATCGCGACGGACCTAGCCGAAATTGACGGGGTCTGCGGCCAGATCATCGAGTGCGCCGAACGCGAAGGTGCGCGGATCATGGTGGTTTCCGAGTACGGCATCACGCCGGTTTCCCGGCCGATCCATATCAACCGCGCACTGCGCGAGGCGGGCCATATCGCGGTGCGGATCGAACTCGGCCGCGAACTGCTCGACCCGGGCGCGTCCGCCGCCTTCGCCGTGTCCGACCACCAGGTCGCCCATATCTACGTCCGGGAGCCGGCGCAAATTCCCGAGATCAAGGCTCTCGTCGAGAGCCTGCCGGGCGTCGAACGCGTTCTCGATCGTGACGGCAAGCGCGACGTCGGCCTTGACCATCCGCGTGCCGGCGAACTGGTCGCGATCGCGCACGCCGATAGCTGGTTTACGTACTACTATTGGCTGAACGACGACCGATGCCCGGACTACGCGCGAACGGTCGACATCCATCGCAAGCCGGGATACGACCCCGTGGAACTATTCCTCGATCCGGCCCTCTGGATGCCGAAGCTGAGCGTCGCCTGGCGTCTGGCAAAGCGAATCCTGGGGTTCAGGACATTGCTGGATGTCATTCCACTCGACGCCGGTCTCGTCAAGGGATCGCACGGCAGGCTGACCAACCGGGACGAGGATGGCCCGATCTACATCAGCAATGATCCCGATCTCGTGCCGCCGGCGGCCGTCGCGCCGACCGAGGTGAAAGACCTCATCCTGCGCCACGTCTTCGACTGATGCCGGCCGAACGATGGTCAGGTGCCGGAGACCCAGCGTTGCAGCAGCAGCGTCGCCGGAAACCCGGCGGCAGCCAGCAGGGCGAGCATCGTTTGGCCGCTGCCGGCGATGAGAAGCGCGTCGAGCAGACAGATCCCCGCAAGCAGCGAGACCACCGCCCGCGGCACATTGAGCCGGGCCCTTGCGACGAGGTGCGATAGCGCGTACGCGACCCAGGCTGCGAAAATCCCGTAGATCGCAAGTCCCGCCGCCTCGAGGTCCAGGACCAGCGGAACATACAGGAAGGGGACGGCGAGCAAGCCGAGAGGCCACAGACTCGCTACGCGATTCAGGTGCTCCTGTTTGGCCGCAAAGGTCAGGCCGATGAGATAACACAGCAGCACGCCGGCACCCTGGTACAGGGCGGGCTCGACCGTGGCGACCGCGGCGTAACCGGCGGTCAGATAGACCAGCATGCGGCAGAGCCCCATGATCAGCGGACTGAACGGGTTTCCCTTGTGGTGCCAGTCATAGATGACGATCGCGACGGCCAGCGCCAGCCCCAATAACGCGGGCGGCCATCCGGTCCCCCCGGGCACGACGTAACCGGCGAACAGAAGTAGCGCGACTCCCGCGCCGAGCATCGCAAAGCCGGCCGAGAAGACACCTGCCGCGGACGCGCGTCCCGATGGTATCGGCCGGCTGGGCCGTTCGCGCGCGTCGATTTCGCGGTCGAAGGCATCGTTGAGATACATGCCTCCGATATAGAAGGCCGTGAGCGCCGCACCGAGCGCGACGATGAGACTCGGTGATGCCGCCCCTCCGGCGAGCACGAGGCCGGCGAGGACGTTCGTCCACACGGTCGGCAGATTGGAGACGCGGCCGAGCTCGAGCGCGGCAGACCAGTTCATCGGTGAAATCTCAGCGCCGACTGCGCCGGACTGCCGCGTCGCGCTGCCGAAGCCAGTCGAGACTCTCGAGGATCACCGACCGATCCATCTCGTGCACCTCATAGCCACTGCCGATCCCGGCCAGCAGCGTGATCGTCAAATCGCCGCCGAGATGTTCGCGGAACTCCTCGAGGCCGGCCAGGACGGCCAGCCGTCCCTCGTGATCGCGAAGATCGAGCGCCGGGTGCCAGAGCCGGAAGCCGAGCCGCTCCAGCAGTCGGCAGATCCGCTCGTCGCACCCCTCGCCGAGCAGTCCCGTAGCCACCGAATACCGGCTATCGAGAGCAATGCCGATGGCGACGGCTTCGCCATGCCGCAACTCGTGGCCGGTCAGCGATTCGAGCTTGTGCGCCGACCAGTGTCCGAAATCCAGCGGACGTGCACTGCCGGTCTCGAACGGATCGCCGCCGAACGCGATCTGGTGCATATGCAGTTCCGCGCAGCGGCGAACGAGAAAGGCAACCGCATCGTCCTCGAACGCGGCGAGCCGGTCGACCTTCGATTCCAGCGCCGCAAAGAAACTGCCGTCCCGGATCAGCGCGACCTTGATCGCTTCCGCCATCCCCGCACGCCGGTCGCGCTCGTCGAGCGTCGCAAGAAAGGAGAAATCGTTGATGACGGCGAAGGGCGGCGCGAATACACCGAGGAAGTTCTTCGAACCGTAGGCGTTGATGCCGGTCTTGACGCCGACGCCGGAGTCGTTCTGCGCGAGCACCGTGGTCGGAACCCGGACCAGCCGAAGACCCCTGTGCGTGGTCGCAGCGACATAACCCACCATGTCTAGGAATGCCCCGCCACCGATTGCGACCACGTAAGAGTGCCGGTCCATGGCGAGGTCGAACATGCGCCGCTGCAGCCGCTCGACGAGCGCCGGATCGTTCTTGACGGCCTCGCCACCCGGAATGATCTCGGGCAATGCAGCCAGCTGCAGCCGGTCCGAATGCACGCGGGCATATTCGGTCAAATCGTCCGCCAGCTGCGGTTGCGCCCGTGCGACGCCATCATCGACGAAGGCAACGATGCGATGCTGCTTGGCGGGCTCGATTGCCGCAATGGCGTCGACGAACACGGGATTGTCGACCGCGAACACACGGTCGGTGAAATAGACGCCGTAGCGAAACGGAACGGCGAACTGCTGGACATGGACGTTCCTGGCGGCGTTGACGCCAGCCTCGGCGTTCCTCGATCCGGTTGCATCGGCCATCCGCCCGCGTTCCCCTGTGCCGCCCCGCAGAAAATTAGTCTTTATCTTCGTACCAGCAAGCTACCGACACCGGCAGCGCCGATACCGTCCCGGCAGCTGGCGCGGCAAGCGGACAAAGGCCGCTGCTGCACCCCGCAGCGGGAGCGTTTTTCCCGGGAGCGAGAGACTGCGCCACAATCCTCGTTTCCGTCAAGGGCCGGACCTGTCGGCCCGTTTTGTTGCGTGATCGGTCGCGGCGACGCCGGCGCGCTCAAAAGCAGACGCCGCTCCTGCCTTGCGAGCGGGAGCGGCGCGTCATTTCGGACGAGGAAGGGGCCGTCCGGATCGACGGCCCGTCCGTCCGGACAGGCTTACTTCTTGCCGGTCTTGACCAGGATCTTCACCTCGTCAAGGCCTTCGACGAAACGCTTGTTGAGCAGGTCGAAGACATCCGTATTGGTCTTGGTCACGGCGTCGGTCAGCTCCTTGAGGACGGCGACCGCACGCTCGTAGCCTTCCTTGGTCAGCTCGGCCTGGCGCGCAACCTTCACCTCGGGCTCACCCGCAGCGGTGAGTTCCTGCATCGCGGCGGTCATCTCCTCGAGGTTTTCGCGCGCGATCGCGACCTGGCGCTGAAAAACCGCCTGAAAGCCTTCGGCGGCAACCTTGTTGGCAGCAGTGAGCGCCTCGAAATTCTTCTTCTGCGCAGCGACGAATTTGTCGACGTCGACGGCGGGCATCTTCATGTCGCCCATGAACTTGCTGAAGTCCATTGCGGCGAAGGGATTCGTGGTGGCCATGTTCAATCTCCGTTGGTCTCTTGGTGCAACGCAAAATATTGTGCTGCAATGCAGCATCGCGCAAATATAATACGTTCCGCCGGAACGTCAACAGGAATTTTTTGCATTGCAGCATTTTGTGCGATGCATGAATAAGGGGCGATGCGCCGGCCCGCCGCATACCCGATGGCGGCAGCGACGACGGCATGCCCAATTCAGTGGCGTGTGGGGTGGGAAATGGTGGAGCCGAGGGGGATCGAACCCCTGACCTTCGCATTGCGAACGCGACGCTCTCCCAGCTGAGCTACGGCCCCACGAAGACGAGCCTGCCCGGCAAGCGCGGGCGACGCGGAATATGTGGCCGTGCGCCTGTCCTGTCAAGCATCGGCGGCTGACCAAGGCGGCGGCGCTGCAAGCCTTGCCGCTGTGCCGGCTTGGCGCTACTGTCCCGCTCGCCCCGGTTCCGGCTTCAATGCTCAGGAAAGCGCGTCATGAACTCATTGCTGTGGCTAATCGTGAAGATCATCGACATCTACATTTTCTTCATAATCGCCAACGTCATCATGAGTTGGCTGGTCGCGTTCAGCGTCGTCAATACCAGCAACCGCTTCGTCTATACGATCTACGACCTGCTTTACCGAGTTACCGAGCCGGGCCTTCGTCCGATCCGTCGGCACTTGCCCAACCTGGGCGGCATCGATTTGTCACCGCTCGTGCTGCTCCTGTTGCTGTTCTTCCTGCAAAGCCTGCTGATCGAATACTGGCCGCGGTGATGCTGCCATGGCGTGCGGCCCCTTCATGCGCGTCGACGGCAGCGTCACGGTGGCGGTCCGGGTAATCCCGAAAGCGCCGACCAGCCGCATCGTCGGCATCGTTCCTGACCGTGACGGAACGCTTGTACTGAAGGCGCGGATCGCGGCAGTACCCGAACGCGGCAAGGCCAACGCAGCATTGATCGAACTGCTGGCGAAGACGTGGAAACTGCCGAAGACGTCGTTTTCGATTGCCTTCGGCGCGGCAGGACGCCGTAAAGTCGTGCGAATTACCGGCGCGCCCGACGAGATCCTGAAGAAGATCGAGCCAAGGACGAGGACAAGGCAATGAGCGAGACCGCAACGGAGGCCCGTATCATCGACGGCAAAGCGTTCGCGACGCGGCTGCGCGCCCGCATCGCCAAGGCCGTGACACGTCTCAAGTCGGAGCACGATCTGACACCTGGCCTGGCGGTCGTTCTCGTCGGCGACAATCCGGCAAGCCAGGTCTATGTGCGATCGAAGGGCAAGCAGACCACCGAGGCCGGCATGAACAGCTTCGCGCACCGGCTTCCGGCCGAGACCACGCAGCACGAGCTCCTGTCGCTGGTCGAACAGCTGAATGGCGACACGAACGTGCATGGTATCCTGGTTCAGTTGCCGCTGCCCGCCCAGATCGATGAGCAGGCGGTCATCGACGCCATCGAACCGGCCAAGGACGTGGACGGATTTCACGTCGTCAATGCCGGACGGCTGTTCACGGGCGGCAAGGCGATGGTGCCATGCACGCCGCTTGGCTGCCTGATGCTGCTCGAGGAACAACTCGGCCAGCTGTCGGGCCTCGAGGCGGTCGTCGTCGGCCGCTCGAACATCGTCGGAAAGCCGATGGCGCAGCTGTTGCTGGGGGCGAACTGCACCGTCACAATCGCTCACTCGCGCACACGCGACCTGCCGTCCGTCTGCCGGCGCGCGGATATCCTTGTCGCCGCGGTCGGCCGGCCGGAAATGGTTCGTGGCGACTGGATCAAACCCGGAGCGACCGTCATCGATGTCGGCATAAACCGGGTTGATGATGGCGGCGACAAGCCGCGTCTTGTCGGCGACGTCGCGTTTGCCGAAGCCAGGTCGGTGGCAGGCGCGATCACACCCGTTCCCGGCGGCGTTGGCCCGATGACGATCGCGGTGCTGTTGCGCAACACGGTCGCCGCCGCCTGCCGCCAAACCGGTGTCGCGGAACCGGACCTGTAGGCGGCCGGAGGCGTCGCAACGCGCCGTCAGCCCCGGGAAAATCGGGCTTTACGGGGTCCGCCAAGCTAGCAATAATCGCAACATGTCGGGGACAATCGGCAGTCTGCTGATGGCCGTCGCCTTGTTCGTCGGGAGTCACTTCTTCCTCTCGAGCCTGAGGATTCGCGCGCCGCTTGCGGCGGCACTCGGCGAGAACGGCTTCCGCGCACTGTATTCGGTGGTTGCGCTCGCCGCGTTGACCTGGGTGATCGCCGCGTATCGCGACGCACCCTATGTCGAGCTCTGGCCGGTCGGTATGGGATTGTTGCACTTGCCGGTCCTTCTCATGCCGTTCGCCAGCGTGCTGGCCGTCGCGGGTCTGACCAGCCGCAATGTTACGATGGTGGGCGGTGAGAGCGTCGCGCGCGAACCGGCTCCGGTCAGCGGCATCGCCACCATCACACGGCACCCGTTCTTGTGGGCGGTCACGCTATGGGCCGCGAGCCACATCCTCGCCAATGGCGATCTTGCCGGTCTCGTGCTGTTTGGCGGGCTCGGCATCCTCAGCGTCGGCGGCATGCTGCATATCGACTACCGCCGCAGCCAGATCCTCGGCGCGGACTGGGGACCCGTGCGGCTCAGCAGCTCGGCCGTCCCTTTCCTTGCCGCTATCCAGGGCCGCCATCGCATTGACTGGCGGGGGATCGGCTGGCTTCGGCTGTTTGCGGGTCTGGCCCTGTACGCCGTGCTTCCGGTCGTGCATCCGTGGATTGCCGGCTCGCCGATCATGCCGATGTACCTGCTCGACATGATCCGTTAGGCCGATGATCATCCTCGTCGCCGCCCTGGCGGCTTTCGTCGCGGTGCACACGATGATGTCGCGGCCTTGGCTGCGCGACCCGTTGACCGCGCGTCTCGGGCGCGCCGGCTACGCCACCGTCAACGGCATTGTCTCGCTCGTCGGACTCGCCCTGGTGTTCTGGGCCTATCGCGCCGCCCCGTATGTCGAAGCGTGGCCGGCACGTATCGAGCTGTGGGCGGTGCCGGTACTCGTGCTGCCGCTGGCCGGAATCCTGTTCGTCTCCGGCGTGACGACGCCCGGCGCCGGTCTCAGCGGTGACCGGCTGCCGGATGGTGCCGATGCGGCGCCGGGAATTCTGCGTATTACGCGGCATCCCGTGCCCTGGGCGCTGATATTGTGGGCGGGCTCGCATGTTGTTGCCAACGGCGACGTCGCCGCGATCATCTTCTTTGGGACCTTCCTCGCCTTTGCCGCCGTCGCGCCGCGGCTGATCGACCGCCGCCGCCGGCGACTTTGCGGCGATGCGGCGTGGAACCGATTTGCGGCCGTTACCTCCGTCGCACCCTTTGCGGCGATCGCCGTCGGCCGCACCTCGCCCGACTGGTCCGGAATTGGCTGGCGACGGCTCGCTGGCGGGCTGTTAATCTATGGTTTACTGGCGCTTGCGCATCCCTGGTTTGCGGGGGTGGCGATCGCGACCCTTTGAGCGATGTCCTCCTTGTCGCCTTGCTGCACGCGGTTCCCCGGGGCATGAAATGAGACGATCGTGCTGCGCCCACTGACGAAACTCGCCGCCGTTGCGATCCTTGTCGCCATGCTCGGCGCGTGCGGCGGCAAGGACGAGGGGTTCCTGCCTCTGCCTCGAATCTTCGGTGGCGGTGTCGCCTACGAAGTGGCTTTCGAGGGAGAGCTGACCGCCGATCTCGAAAAGCTCATGCGGCGCAGTTCGCAGCTCGTCGCCCAGCAGCGGGAAACGTCGCCGAGCCGGGCTGCCCTGCGGCGCCGCGTCAACGGCGATATCGAAAACTTCGCCTCCGTGTTGCGGTCAGAAGGCTACTATTCCGGGATAGTCGAGGCCGAAATCGACGACACGATCGAACCGGTCCGCGTGTCGATCCGAATCGACCCTGGTCCTCTTTACGTACTCGATGTTTACACGATCGACTATGTCGGCGATTACGAGGGGCTCGACTCCCTGCCCCGGAATTCCGGGGAATTCGGGGCCAATGCCGGCATGGCGGCACGGGGCGAGGATATCGTCGCCATCGAAGAGCGCCTGCTCGAGCGTCTCGAAAACACCGGACGCCCGCTCGCCCAGGTGGCAGATCGCCTCGCGGTTGTCGACCACGATGCGCAGACGATGGCGGTCGAGCTTCTGGTCGAGCCCGGCCCGCCCGTCACCTTCGGCCCCCTGGAAATCGATCGGCTGGAAAAGGTGGAGGAAGACTATATCCGTGAACTCGTCGCCTGGCCGGAGGGGGCGCCGTTCGATCAGCGCGTTCTCGAGGAAACGCGCCGAACCCTGTCGCGGACGAATCTGTTTCGGTCGGTCCGTGTCGAGACCGCAGAGGAGCTCACCGAAAATAACGCGTTTCCCGTCACGGCGCGGGTCGAGGAATCGAAGCACCGTACGATCAGCGCGGGACTGACCTACACGTCCTCCGAAGGCGTTGGTGGCGATCTCTCGTGGGAACACAGAAACCTGTCGGGCAGAGAGGAAAACCTGGTTCTGTCGGCGCATGCCTCGCAGATTCGTCAGCAGGCGACAGCGACTTTCCGGAAGCCGAATTTCCTTGCGCGCAACCAAAGCCTTATCCTCACCTCGACGGCACGCGCCCAGGAGACCGACGCCTTCGATGAGCGGGCCATAACCGCTTTCGGCGGACTGGCGCGCGATCTGAGCGACATCTGGCGGGTCAGCGGCGGCGTCGCGGTCGACTACAGCCTCGTCGACGACGACACGGGACGGACAAAATTCTATCTTATTGGACTGCCGCTGAATGCGAGACGCACGACGACCGAGAACATTCTTGACCCGCTGGAGGGAACCAGACTTCTCGTGCAGGCTACCCCCTACTACGACACGCTCGGCAATACCGATCCCTTTGCCGTATTTGAGCTTTCCGGGTTCGCCTATTACGGGCTCGGCGAGCAGAAGCGGTTCGTCCCCGCACTGCGCGTGCGCCTGGGCACGATCCAGGGGCCGGAGACCGACGAGCTGCCCGCGAACAAGCGGTTCTACGCCGGCGGAGGCGGGTCGGTTCGCGGCTACGCCTTTCAGCTCGCGGGACCCCTCGATGCCAGCGGTCGTCCGCTGGGCGGCAGTTCGGTCATCGAGAGCAGTTTGGAGTTGCGCTGGCGCGTGACAGACAGTTTCGGCTTCGTTCCGTTCGTCGACGGCGGCACGGTCTACCGTGAGGCCAGCCCGGATTTCAGCGACGAATTCTTTTGGTCTGCCGGCCTCGGGCTGCGCTATTTCACCATCGCCGGTCCGATACGGCTGGACGTCGCGTTTCCCTTGAACCGTCGTTCCGGAATCGATGACCCTTATCAGTTCTATGTCAGTCTGGGCCAAGCTTTCTAGGGTCCCGCGCCGGCGACCCTTCCTGACCGCCGCATTCGTGCTCGTTGCAGCGGTGGTCCTATTGCTGGCGGGAGTCCTCGTCGCCCTTCAGACGCGCAGCGGGCGCGACGCCCTCGCGCGCGCAATCGAGCAGCGCCTGTCCGACCCGGCTGGTCTTGCGGTCGATATCGGCCGCATAGACGGTCGTCTGCCGCATCAAATACTGATCGATCGGCTTGCAATTTCCGACGCGCGGAGCGAGTGGTTGACCGCCGAGGATGTTCGGCTCGATTGGCGGCCACTTGCTTTGTTCCGGGGCACCGTGGTCATCGACAGCCTGCGCGTGGGCAGGCTTTCGGTCTCCCGCCTCCCGACCGCGTCGGAGACGGCGGGCGAGGCGGACGCCCCGGTCAACCTGCCCCCACTGGAATTGACCCTTGACCTGCTGACGGTGGAAACGGCAATGCTCGGCGAGGCCGTGCTGGGCATGGCCGTCGCGTTGCGCGCCGACGGTAGCCTGGCGATTTCGAAGGAGACGCTGGAGGTCGCCTTGTCGGTGGCCCGGACGGATGACGTCGAAGGCCGCCTCGACCTTGCCCTCGCCTACGATGCAAAGGGCCAGATTCTCGATCTCGAAGGTTCGCTCGCCGAGCCGCAAGGCGGCTTGCTCGCGAGGCTTGCCGCGATTCCCGGCCTGCCCGCCGTCGCCCTGAGTGTCAGTGGCGAGGGTCCAGCCGGTAGCTGGGCCGGAGAGGTCGTGGGCGAGTTGGAGTCCCTGCTGTCTGTGGATCTCGCCGTCGATATCGATCTCCGCGAGGGGTTCCGCTCGCGGATCGACGGATCGCTTCGACCCGGCCCGCAGTTGGGGGGACCGGCAATGGCGGCGCTCGGTCGGGACACCACGCTGTCCATCGACGTGCGCAGGCCGCGAGGGTCGGACGAAATCAGGCTCGGCGTTGATCGGCTGGTGAGCGACACCGTAGCGGCGAGCGGAACCGCGAGCGTGACCTGGACGGACAAGCATCTGCGTGGCGAGGCGGAAATCGATATCGTCGACCCTGTCCCCTTCGCCGCGCTTCTTGCCCCAGCGGAACTCGCCTCGATCTCGGCGAAGCTGTCGTTCGACGGCCCCCTCGACCATCCGACCGTGCGACTGCACGCGATGGCTGATCGTGTCACCGTACGACCGGTGCGAGCGCAAACGATGAACGTCGCGGTCGAAATCACGCCGGACCGCTCCTATTCGGCGCCCGGGCTGGAAATCGGATTGCGCGGCACCGCCGGATTGTCGGGTTTCGTGAGCGGATTTCCGGAGCTGGACCCGCTGCTCGGTCCGGAACTCGCCGTGACTTTCGACGTCGCGACGGTTCCCGCCGATGCGCGCATCGACGTCAAGACGCTGGCCCTGCAGGGCGCCGCGGGTTCCACCAGCGTGCATGGCGAAGTCACGCTGCAGCCGGTTTCCATCACCGCGGACGGTCGTCTCTTGATCCCCGACATGGCGGCGCTCTCCGGGCTGCTGCGCCGACCCGTGCGAGGTTCGGTGGACACCGGTTATTCGGCCATGTGGGCACCGGGTGACGCACTTCGGCTGAAGGTCGATGGTGCGCTCACGGATCCCCGGACGGGATTGGAGGTGGCGGACAGCCTGCTTGGCTCGCCTGTCGCTGTTTCCGGGCAACTCGCAGTAGCCCCGGACGGCGCATTGCGGGCCGATTCGGTGCGCGTGGCAGGCGCTGCGCTCGTCCTGTCGGGTCGTGTCGAACTGCCGGCCGGCGCCGCGACGGTATCGGCAGAATACAAAGCCAGTGTCAGCGACCTCGCACCGCTGGGCATTGAAGACAAGGCCCGTCCGGGCGGCCGGCTCGAGGCCGAAGGCACGGTTACCGGCTCCCTCGTCGACCCCGGCGTGGAAGGGTTTGCCACCGCGCATACGTTCGCCGCGGGGCTGCCGTTCGATCTTATGAGACTGGAATATCGCGTGCGCAACGCCGTCTCGCGGCCGGCCGGGGATATCGTATTTCGGGGCACGACGGCCCCGCTGGCCGAGCTTTCCGGTCGGTTCGACTTCGAGAAGACGGACGCGGCGATTCGCGTCGAGGGACTTCGAGTGGCCGCGCGCGGCACGACCGTGACTGGTAGCCTCACCGTGCCGCCGGGCGATGCCGCGATCGCAGGCCGGCTGCAGGTGACGGCGGCAGATCTGGCTGCCTGGTCGGACCCGGCGGGGTTCGCGCTGGGCGGTCGCGCCGAGGCGAACATACGACTTGCCGAGGAGGACAGACGGCAGACCGTTCGGATCGACGCGACCGGGCGCAATGTCAAGACCGGCGAGTCGACGGTTGCGGGCCGGCTCGAACTGCATCTCGAACTCGTCGATCCGCGAGGCGACGGCCTGATCAAGGCATCCGTTGCCGCACGCAGGGTTCTCGTCGGCGGCGGCGAACTGGCGGAGGTCTCGCTCGAGGCGAGTGGGACACTCTCCGAGGCCGCGGTGTCGATGCGCGCCAAGGGTCAGCTGCGGGACCCACTCGATCTCGCCGCCACGGCGCAGATCCGGCGCCCCGGCACGGAGACGGAAATTTCGCTTGTCGGGCTGGACGGTACGATCGCGGGGTCGAAGATCGCGCTGACGCAACCGGCGCAGATCCGCATCGGTGCGGTGACCGAACTGGAGGCGTTGACTCTCGCGGTCGGCGAAGGTCGTCTCGAGGCCGAATTCAGACTTTCCGATGAGCGAGTCGCCGGGCAGCTCGATGCGCGGTCCATCCCGGCAGGACTCTTCGCGCCCGAACTGCCGCCGGAATACGCGGCGGTGTCGTTCAACATGCGCGCCAGGATTGGCGGCCGGCCGGACCAACTGGAGGGTGAACTTGAGCTCAACGCCGCAGGTCTGGCCGCCGGCGAAATCAAGGACCGCCCCGAGGGTTTGTCGGTAGCCCTGACCGGAACTCTGCGCGCAAACATGCTCAGCGTAAGCGGTACATTGACCGGCATCGACGAAGTCGCCGCCGGCGCGCGTCTATCCTTACCCGTGCGGGTCTCGCTGAGGCCCGCCCAGGCTGGCGTCGTGCGCAGCCAGCCGATGACCGGGGATCTGACCTACAAAGGACCCGTCGCGCCCGCCTGGGCGCTCGCCGAGCTCGATCGCCATCAGCTCTCGGGGGTCGCCGATATCGCGGTTCGACTGTCGGGAACGCCCGACAGACCGCTCATCGACGGGCATATCCAGCTTACCAACGGTCGTTACGAAAATCTCGATACGGGGACCGTTCTGTCGCAAATCGAATTGTTCGCCCGCCCTTCACAATCGGCGATCTTCATCGACCGGGCGACCGCTTACGACGGCGAGTCGGGCCAGGTCAGCGCGAGCGGGCAGGTTGAATTCGGCGGACCACAGAATGTTGCCCTCGATCTGAAAGCGAACTTCGATGCCGCCAAGCTGGTTCGTCGCGACGAGTTGACCGCGGTCGTAAGCGGTGAGATCGCCGTCAGCGGTACCGCGGACGACCGGCTGATTTCTGGCCGGCTCGAGGTGCAGGAGGCAGAGGTTCGACTGGCGGGGGGATTGCCGTCGGAGGTGGTGGAAATCGAGGTCGTCGAGAGAGGGGCTCAGGCCGAGATCGCGGTCACGGTGCCGCCGCGGCCCCCTTCACGCACCCGCCTCGATCTTCGGATCGACATGCCGAAACGGGTGTTCGTCCGGGGCCGCGGGCTCGATTCGGAGTGGGGCGGCTCACTGCTGATCACGGGCACCACGACGACACCCCGCATCGAGGGTGAGCTGAAGCCGCTGCGCGGCCGTTACGATTTTGCCGGCAAGATCTTCGCGCTGCGCGAGGGCAGCATCCGCTTCATCGGTGAGAGGGATATCAATCCGGCTCTGGACCTTTCGGCGGAACTGAAGCAGACCGACCTGACGGCGATTATCCGCGTCAGGGGAACGGCGCGTCGGCCGGAAGTCACGATGGAGTCGATTCCCGATTTACCGCAGGACGAAATCCTCTCCCGCGTGCTGTTCAACAAGAGCACGGGTCGATTGTCGGCGACCGAGGCGCTGCGGCTCAGCCAAGCCGTCGCCACCCTGTCCGGCGGCGGCGGCGGCATCACGGATTTCGCCCGCAAGATGCTTACCCTCGACGTACTGCAATTCAGCGGCGGAACGGACGAGGAGGAAGGCAGCGCACAGGCCGGGAAGTACATCAGCGACAAGATATTTCTCGGTGTGAAGGCCGGCGCATCGGCAGGCAGCAGCACGGCGACGGTCGAGATCGAGATCACCCCCCGCATCAAGGTCGAGGGTACCGTCGGCAGCAGCGACAAGAGCGAGATCGGTATCAAATGGAAACGGGACTATTGAACGGTACAGGCGACCCGCTCGCACGCCAGGAAACCAGCCGGGTAACCAAACGGTAACGAAAACACGCTATCTAGCAGGGGAAATGGGCCCCGATGCTGCAGGGGGCATTTCCTTGGAGGGGATAGCGAATGAACGGCACACCATTGCCTCGCTCGCGCGGCCGGGCGACCATCGTCCTGCTCGCTCTTGCCATGAGCGGGCTCGTATCGGGCGGCTGTACGACGACGATTACTCAGGCCCATACCGATAGCGAGGCCGTCGCGCACGCCGCCAAGCTCGACGCCAAGAACGCCCGCGTCGTGCTCATGCCCATCGACATCGAGCTCACGCAGCTCACCGCCGCCGGACTGGAAGAACCGAAAGCGGAGTGGACGGCGGCTGCCCGACACCATGTAAACGCGGCGCTGACAACGGCGATGGCCGAGCGCGGCCTCACGCTGCACCCCTACAAGAAGCCGAAGAGCCGCAAGCGTGCCTACCGGGACGAGCAGCTGGAGAAACTGCATAATACAGTCGGCGGCACCGTCTTGTTCCATCATTACAACCAGATGGCCTGGCTGCCGACGAAGCAGGGCAAGATGGACTGGACCCTCGGCAAGACGGCCCGCTCGCTCGGCAACGAGCAGAACGCCGAATTCGCCCTGTTCGTGTTTCTCCGAGACAGTTACGGCACCAGCGGGCGCAAGGCGGCGATGGTCGTCGGCAGCATAATCGGCGCCGGCATCAAGGCCGGCGAACGCGTCGGCTACGCATCGCTCGTCGATTTGCGCACCGGCGACGTCGTCTGGTTCAACGTCCTCTACAGCGACTCTGGCGACATGCGGGTGGCGGAGGCGGCACGGGAGGTGATCGACGACCTGATAACGGGCTTCCCGCTATGAGGAAGGCCAAACGGGCGGCCTTGTCCTGCGGCGCGCTCCTGCTCGCGGCCTGCGCGACGACGCCGCCGGCACCCATTGCCGACCTCAAGCCCGGCGAGCGGCCGGCGCTGGGCACCGACGAAGCGGGTCTGTGGATGCAGATGGACGCGGTCGAGCAGCAGCTCAGCACGTCCGGACGCGTGGTGACCGATCCAGCCCTCAACCGCTATGTTCGCGATGTCACCTGCCGGTTGAGCGCCGAGTACTGCAAGGATCTGCGGCTCTATATCGTCGAGGTCCCGCACTTCAACGCCAGCATGGCGCCGAACGGCACCATGCAGGTCTGGACCGGCACGCTGCTGCGCGTTCAGAACGAGGCGCAGCTTGCCTACGTGCTCGGCCACGAGATGGGTCATTACATCCGCCGCCACTCGGTGCAGCGTTGGCGCAGCATCCGCAACAAGACCGACAGCATGGCGTTCTTCACGGTCACGACGCGCATGGCCGGTTTGGGATTCATGGGCGATCTGGCCGACCTGGCGGCGCTCGCCAGCGTCATGGCTTATTCGCGCGACCACGAGCGCGAGTCCGACGACATCGGGTTCGACCTGATGTCGCGGGCGGGTTACGCACCGGCGGAGGCGCCGAAGACCTGGCAGGCGCTGCTCGAAGAGCGCGACGCCGCCGGTGTCGAGAAGCCATCGATGTTCTTCGCCTCGCATCCGGCTGTCGAAGAGCGGCTCGAGGCGCTGCAGCAGCGGGCCGGCCAGTACACTGGGCGCGGCGAGGTCCGGCGCAAGCCGTACGACGCCGCCGTCGCCCGGTTTCGCGGCCGGTGGCTGCGCGACGAGGTGCGGAAGCGCGATTTCGAGGGCACGCAGGTGGTGCTCGCCAATCTGCTCGAGGCGGGACACCCCGCCGGAGAGATCTACTTCTACGAGGGCGAG
>JBFHDX010000012.1:0-54994 GCA_041584475.1 Alphaproteobacteria bacterium | reverse complement strand
GCGCGGCAGCATGCCATATTCCGCGGTTACCCACCCCTGCCCCGAGTTGCGCAGGAACGGCGGGACGCGATCGATCACGCTCGCCGCACACAACACGTGCGTCTCGCCGAACCGGACGAGGCACGACCCTTCCGCGTATCTGGCGAATCCCGGCTCAAGGTTGACCGGGCGCATTTGATCGGCGGCGCGACCGGATGGACGCATGGAGACTCTCCCGTGCGGCTGCAGGCGGCCGCACGGTAACCGTTGCCATGCGGCCCGTCTACCCCGGCCGCACATTGACGCTCCGAGGGGGGCTCACTACATTCGCGGCACCATGATAGCCGAGCTCAACGAGCGCTCACGCGAGATCTTGCGGCACGTCGTCGAGGCCTATGTCGAAACCGGTGCGCCGGTGGGTTCGCGTACGCTCTCGCGGCGCCTCGGAATCACGCTGTCGCCGGCCACGATCCGCAATATCATGGCCGACCTCGAGGAGTACGGGCTGCTCTACGCGCCGCACACTTCGGCGGGCCGGCTGCCGACCGAGAAGGGGCTGCGGCTGTTCGTCAACGGCCTGCTGCAGGTCGGCGGCCTGACGAAGGACGAGCGCGCCAATATCGACAATCAATGCAAGCTGTCGGGCCGCAGCATGCCGCAGGTCCTCGAGGAAGCCTCCTCGATGCTCTCGGGCCTGTCCCGTTGCGCCGGACTGGTCGTCGCGCCGAAGCAGGACCTGCGGTTGAAGCATATCGAGTTTGTCAGTCTCGGTCCCGGGCGCGCGCTCGTCGTCATCGTCGACGAGAACGGCGCGGTCGAGAACCGCATCATCGACGTGCCGCTTGGCATGCCGGCATCGAGCCTCGTCGAGGCGACGAACTTCCTCGCCGCCAAGCTCGTCGGCCGGACCGTCGCCGAGGCGCGCGCGGAAATCCTCGACGAGATCGCCAGCCACAAGGCGCAGCTCGACGAGCTCACCGGCAAGGTCGTCGAGGACGGCCTTGCGACCTGGTCGCACGACGACGCGGCCGGCGGCGTGCTGATCGTGCGTGGGCAGGCGAACCTCCTCGATGACGTCAGTGCAATCGCCGACCTGGAGCGTATCCGGGCCCTTTTCGAAGCCCTGGAGACGAAACAGGCGCTCATCCGCCTGCTCGAGGCGACCGACGTCGCCGACGGTGTGCAGATCTTCATCGGCGCCGAGAACGAGCTGTTCACGCTGGCCGGTGCATCGATGGTCATCGCGCCCTACAAGAACAGGGAGGAGAAGCTGGTCGGCGCGATCGGCGTCATCGGCCCGACCCGGATGAACTACGGACGCATCATCCCGATGGTGGATTACACCGCCCAACTGATCAGCCGCATGATCGGCTGACGCCATTCGACGAGGACGAGAGCGAGGATGACGGACAAGAAGAAGGCCGCCAAAGCGGCCGAGCCGGAAATCGAAGTGACGGACAAGGCGCGCGCCGAGGCCGAGGCCGAGGCGGCGCGTGAAGCCGAGGTCGACGCCAACCAAGTCAGCGAGGCCTCCGGCGGGGGCGACGGGCCGGCCTTTGATCGCGTGGCTGAACTGGAAGCCGAAATCGCCGGTCTCAAGGACCAGTTGCTGCGCGCCCTTGCCGAGGTGGAGAACACGCGCCGGCGGGCTGAACGGGACCGCCAGGAATCGGCGAAATACGGCGCCGTGCCGCTGGCGCGCGATCTGCTGTCCGTGGCCGACAATCTGCGCCGCGCCCTGGAGAACGTGCCAGATACGCTGCGCGGCGACGGTTTGAACGGCGGCAAGGACCTCGTGGCCGGCGTCGAGCTGATCGAGCGCGAGCTGCTCAACGCTTTCGAGAAGCACGGGATCCGCAAGGTCGAGCCACTCGGCGAGCCGTTCGACCACGCGCTGCACCAGGCCATGTTCGAGCTGGACGACCCGGAAAATCCGTCCGGGACCGTCGTGCAGCTGCTGCAGCCCGGCTACACGCTCCACGGCCGCCTGTTGCGCGCCGCCATGGTCGGCGTCTCGAAAGGAGGGCCAAAACCGCAGGGAGCGGAGCCCGCCGCCGCCGATGGGTCGGACACGAGCAATACCGGCGACAAGGACGCGGACGCATAGGCCCCGGACCCATGGCGCTGGTGCTCCTCAAGCACTTCGACGATCCCGTCGCGGCGCAGGCGGCGAGAGCCACGCTCGAAGCGCACGAAATCCTCGCCTTCCTGTTCGAAGAGCATAACCCGTACCCGGCCTACGCGATGGCACCCGTACGGCTGATGGTCTCCGAGGACGATATCGAAGTCGCGGCTGCCCTGATCACTGACGTCCCGGACGGCGACGGCAACGACGCCGATCCGGCGATGCAGGGGTAGCCGATGGCCAAGTTGATCACGGCGGCGAGCTATCTCGACCTGCCCGACGCCCATGTCGCGCGCGCCCTGCTCGATAGTCATGGCATTCCCGTATTTCTGTTCGATGATCGCCTCGGCGGCACGAACTGGTTCTTCCTGCCGGCGCTCGGCGGCGTCCGCCTGATGGTGCCCGACGATCATCTCGATGTTGCAGGTGGTCTAATTTGTGATCTGTCCAAGAAGATCGACGTGCCGGAGGACGAACACTGCCCCTCCTGCAGCTCGGACGATCTCTTCCGGCCGGCATCCTGGGTGTTGCTGCTGCTGAGCATGATGGTCGCCCCGCTGCTGGTCCAGAGCCGGCGCCGCCGCTGCCGGGCATGCGGGCACGATTGGCGTGGCCCCGAGGGCTTCCTGGTCTAACGCCGTGGCGCCAGCGACCCGGCGTTCGCGTCGTGGGCGGCCAGATTGCGCTTGGCGACGGCGCGATTCGCCACGGCATAGCAATAGACGCAGCCCTGCGGGCAGGTGTCGTAGGCGCCGATGTCCCGCGACTCATGGCACAGGCAGCCGGGCCGGTTGCCCTTCGTGCGCGCCGTGATCGTGCGGCCTGCGAGGTCGGACAGCCGCGCGGCGTCGATGCATCGGGCCGGGGTGGCGCCTGCCGCCACGAGGTCCGGCTGGGTGCAGACGCGCAACTCGATGCCATGCGTTGCGGCGGTCCCCGCGATATCGTCGATCAGCGCCGATTTCTGCGAGTCCTCAGGTTCCCGCCACGAAAACGCGTGCCGTCGCGCCGCCGCCTCGAGGTTGCGCCGCGTCTTGGCGTAGATCTGGGTGAAGGAGACGACGACCTCGTCGACGCTGCCCGCCAGGGCGTCGGCCAGCCGCGCGAATGTCTCCCGATGCCCGGCGAGCGGCGTCAGCGACGTATCTAGGATCGGATCGTATCGCCAGACCACGGCCCGCGGACCAAAGCGGTTCGCGACGGCACGGATCTGATCGACCGCAACCTCGGCGCCGATTACTCCGGGCTCGAGTACGCGCGGGTAGCCCGTCACCGTGAACTGAACGACGAACGGAGCGATGGCCGCGATCGATGGCAGATCATCCAACAGCGGCCCGATATTGCGTGTCCAGAAGACGAAACCCGACACCTCGCTCCGGCGGAGCGCCACCGTGTATGGCTTCCCGCCATAGGGGTTCGCGACCTGCACCTCGCCGGCCGCCAACCGTTGCAGGAACCAGCGGGAGTAAAGGGCGGGTATGTCCGTGCGGTAGCTCGCCGAGACGATCATGCCCGACAGCTTGCCGCGAAACGCGGGACGATGCGAGGGGTCGGCGGGCGCGCGGTCGACCGCCGTCGCGGACCGCGCTTGCACCCCTCCGAGCCCCTCCCTATATAGCCCAGAGACACGGCCAAAACGGCTGTAAACACACGTTTCTGGTTTGTTCAATCCGCGGGGGCGCCGGCAGGTGCTGCATGGTTCGGGCCGCCGGAGCCCGCTGAGAAGGAAAGGCGAAGATGAGCAAGGTTATCGGCATCGATTTGGGCACGACGAATTCCTGCGTCGCTGTCATGGAAGGGTCAACTGCCCGTGTGATCGAGAACGAGGAGGGCACGCGCACGACGCCCTCGATGGTTGCGTTCACCGAGAGCGGCGAGCGGCTGGTCGGCCAGTCCGCCAAGCGCCAGGCGGTGACCAACCCGGAGAACACGCTGTTTGCCATCAAGCGCCTGATCGGCCGGCGTTACAGCGACAAGGTCGTCGACAAGGACAAGGATCTCGTCCCCTACAAGATCGTCGCCGGCGACAACGGCGATGCCTGGGTCGAGGCGCATGGCGAGAAGTACAGCCCCAGCCAGATAAGCGCCTTCATCCTGCAGAAGATGAAGGAAACGGCCGAGCGCCATCTCGGCGAAACGGTAACCCAGGCGGTCATTACCGTACCGGCCTACTTCAACGATTCGCAGCGCCAGGCGACCAAGGATGCCGGCAAGATCGCCGGGCTCGAGGTCCTGCGCATCATCAACGAGCCGACGGCGGCGGCGCTTGCCTACGGGCTCGAGAAGAAGGGATCGGGTACAATCGCGGTTTATGACCTCGGGGGCGGCACCTTCGACATCTCGGTGCTCGAGATCGGCGACGGCGTCTTCGAGGTGAAATCGACCAACGGCGACACGTTCCTCGGTGGTGAGGATTTCGACAAGCGTGTCATCGATTACCTCGCCGACCAGTTCAAGAAGGAGAACGGCATCGACCTGCGCGGGGACAAGCTTGCGCTGCAGCGGCTCAAGGAAGCCGCCGAGAAGGCGAAGATCGAGCTGTCCAGCGCGCAGCAGACCGAGGTCAACCTGCCTTACATCACCGCCGACCAGTCGGGCCCGAAGCACCTCAACATCAAATTGACGCGCGCCAAGCTCGAGGCACTGGTCGACGATCTGGTGCAGAAGACGGTCGGGCCGTGCAAGGCTGCGTTGAAGGATGCTGGCTTGAAGGCCAGCGAGATCGACGAGGTGATCCTCGTCGGCGGCATGACGCGGATGCCGAAGATCATCGAGACCGTGAAACAGATATTCGGTCGCGATCCGCATCGCGGCGTCAATCCGGACGAGGTGGTCGCCATCGGCGCCGCCATCCAGGGCGGTGTCTTGAAGGGCGACGTAAAGGACGTGCTGCTGCTCGACGTGACGCCGCTGTCGCTCGGTATCGAGACGCTGGGTGGTGTCTTCACCCGTCTCATCGATCGCAACACGACGATTCCGACGAAAAAGAGCCAGGTCTTCTCGACCGCCGAGGACAACCAGACCGCGGTCACGATCCGCGTCTTCCAGGGCGAGCGCGAGATGGCGGCAGACAACAAGCTGCTCGGCCAGTTCGATCTGGTCGGAATTCCGCCGGCACCGCGCGGCGTGCCGCAAGTCGAGGTCGCCTTCGATATCGACGCGAATGGCATCGTCAATGTGTCGGCCAAGGACAAGGCGACGGGCAAGGAGCAGCAGATTCGCATCCAGGCCTCCGGGGGTCTCTCGGACGAAGACATCGAGAAGATGGTCAAGGACGCCGAGGCCCATGCCGACGAAGACAAGAAGCGCAAGGCCGTGGTCGAGGCGAGAAACAAGGCGGACAGCCTTGTGCACTCGACCGAGAAGAGCCTGGCCGAACACGGCGACAAGATCCTGCCGGCCGACAAGGAGGCGATCGACAAGGCGATCGCCGAGCTGAAGTCGGCGATGGAAGGTGACAACGCCGGCGAAATCGAGGCCAAGACGGAGGCGCTGGCACAGGCTTCGATGAAGCTCGGCGAGGCGATGTACAAGGCTCAGCAGGAGGCGGAGGCGGAAACGGCTTCGGGCAGTGAATCCGCGTCCGAGGATGCGGGCGACAACGTCGTCGATGCCGACTTCGAGGAAGTGGACGACAACGACAAGGGCAAGTCCGCCTAAGGACCGACCGCTTCGGCGGGGGGCATCCAGTTTGACCAGCGAACCCGGCGGCCGTGTTGCCGCCGGGAGGTGTCGGCGTTGAGGTTCGCATGGCGAAGCAGGATTTCTACGAACTTCTTGGCGTGTCGCGGGATGCCGACGCCGCGTCGATCAAGAGCGCGTATCGAAAACTCGCCAAGGAGTTGCACCCGGATCGCAATCCCGGCGACAAGGGGGCGGAGGCGCGCTTCAAGGACGTCAACGAAGCTTATGAAATCCTCAAGGACGACCAGAAACGGGCGGCCTATGACCGGTTCGGTCATGCCGCGTTCGAAAATGGCGGGGCCGGCCGGGGCAACGGGCCCTTCCGCGGCGGTTTCGATTTTGCCTCGGGTTTCGCCGACATTTTCGACGAGATGTTCGGCGAGTTCGCCGGCGCAAGGCGCGGGGGCACGGCGACGCGCGGCGCGGACCTTCGCTACAACATGGAAATCACGCTCGAGGACGCCTTCCAGGGGCGTCAGCCCGAGGTCCGCCTGACCACATCGGTCACCTGCTCCGCCTGCGCCGGGTCCGGCGCCGAGGGTGGTGCGCAGCCGACCGCCTGCCCGACCTGTCGCGGCGCCGGCCGCGTTCGCGCCCAGCAGGGCTTCTTCACGATCGAGCGGACCTGTCCGAACTGCCAGGGCCAGGGACGGGTCATCGACAAACCATGCCACACGTGTCGCGGCTCAGGCCGCGAGCGGACGGACAAGACGCTCGCGGTCAGCATTCCGCCCGGCGTCGAGGACGGCACGCGCATCCGCATCGCCGGCGAGGGCGAGGCCGGCGTTCGTGGCGGCCCGCCGGGCGATCTGTATATCTTCCTGTCGATCAGACCACACCCGTTCTTCCGCCGCGAGGGCGCGGACCTCTATTGCCGCGTGCCAATCCCGATGACCGCAGCGGCGCTTGGAGGCTCGATCGAGGTGCCGACGATCGATGGCAGCCGCGCGAAGGTCAACATCCCCGCCGGAGCCCAATCCGGGCAGCGATTCCGACTGCGCGAGAAGGGCATGACGGTGCTGCGTTCGAAGCGCCGCGGCGACATGTATATCGAAGCGCAGGTCGAAATCCCGGTGCACCTTACCAAGCGCCAGCGCGAGCTGCTGGCGGAATTCGACAAGGCTGGCGGGGGACATGCTAAGCATCAGCCCGAGCACCACGGCTTCTTCGCCAAGGTCAAGGAATTCTGGGACGATCTGACCGAATAGCGCGAGAAGGCGAACCGTAATCCGCGGTTAACGTCGGCTGCGCTATGATGTCCCGGCCATGCGTTACCGCCAATCGTTCCATTTCCCGGTCATTCTGATCGCAACGATGATCGTATGCGCGGCGGATGTTGCCGCGGAAGTGCTGCCGGTCCCGCCGCAGGGGTGGCGCTATCCGACCACGGCCGAGATCGGCCAACCCTGGCGCGACGCGCACGAGGGCCGCTACCTTGTCGCGCGCGGCGATTTCGACGGCGACGGCGAGGACGAGACCGTGGCGATCCTGTTTTCCGAAGAACGCTCGCCCCGCGGCGTACCGATGTCGATCGGTTTGTTCCTCTGGCCCGATGCGGGTGACGACCCGCTGACCCTGCACCTGCAGGAGGGCGTGCTGCCGATCGACCTGCAGCGGATCGGCGTCGATATTCTGGCCGCCGGCGACCACGTCACCGCCTGCGGTGCAGGATTCTGGACGTGTGCGACCGGCGAGCCGGCGGCGCTCCGGATCCGGCATCCGGCAATCCTCTATTTTCACCATGAAAGTCGGTCCGGCGCCTATTTCTGGTCTGCGCCAGACTCGGCATATCGTGGCGTCGCGATCAGCGATTGACGGGCGAGACCCGCCCACCCTCTCGTCGGCGGCGCCCGAATGTGCTTTAAGGGGCCGCAGTATGGCGGGTCGGGATACGGACCGATGGCGGAAGATCTTAGAATCGGCATTACCGGTGCGGCCGGCCGCATGGGGAGGATGCTCGTGCGCCAAGTGGCGGAGACCGCTGGCTGTATCCTGGCGGGCGCGACCGAACGGCCGGGCAGCGCGGCGCTCGGCCGCGACGCGGGAGAGCTGGCCGGAATCGGAGACGCCGGCATCCTGATCGTCGACGATGCGGCAACGATGATTGCCAAAGTCGACGCCGTAATCGATTTCACGGTCCCGGATGCGACGACGGTGCATGCCGAGCTGGCAGCGCAGGCCGGTGCCGCCGTAATCATCGGCACCACTGGCCTCTCCGACGACCACATGGCGGTCCTGGGCCGCGCCGCGCGACACGTGCCAGTCGTCGTCGCGCCGAATATGAGCGTCGGCATCAACATCCTGCTTGAACTCGTCGAACAGGTCGCGCGTAGGCTAGACGAGAGCTACGATATCGAAATCGTCGAGATGCATCATCGGCACAAGGTCGATGCGCCGTCGGGGACCGCCCTCGGCCTCGGCCGTGCCGCAGCCGCCGGTCGTGGCGTAGACTTGGGCAAGGCGGGCCGCCTGTCGCGCGAGGGCCACACGGGCGCCCGTCCGCGCGGCGAAATCGGCTTCGCGACGCTGCGGGGTGGTGACGTCGTCGGCGAGCACACCGTTGTCTTCGCTGCCGACGGAGAGCGCATCGAAATCACGCACAAGGCGTCGAGCCGGCAGGTATTCGCGGCGGGGGCGGTCCGCGCGGCACTCTGGTCTCGCGGCAAGGGACCCGGCCTCTACTCGATGAAGGACGTGCTCGCCCCGCGTCGCTGACCCGGCGGGTGACCAGCGGCTCAGCCCATGCGTCCGACGCTGATCCTGGTGATGCCGATTCCGACGAGGATGATGCCAAGGGCGAGTACCGCACGGAACGTAAGATGCTCGCCGAGGAACAGCATGCCCCAGACGACGCCGAGGCTGGGAACGAGATAGTTGTTGAGGGCGATGAACGTGGCCCCGGTGCGCCGCAGAAGGGCGAAGAAGATCAGTACCGCAAGCGCGGTCGGGAACAGCCCGAGGACGACCAGCGAAACCAGCGATGCGGTCGACGGGCTGGCGCTGAACGGGGACTCGAATATCAGGCTTGCGGGAATCGCCCATGCCGCGGCGGCGACCAGGGTACCGGTCGCGCTCAGGCTGTGGGGCATCGGCGGCAGACGTTTGGCGATGATCGTCGAGATGGCGTAGCAAACGGCTCCCATCGCGACCGCTGTTTGTCGCAGCGCCTGGTCGCCGAGACCCTCGAGCGCCGCCGGCCCGATCAGGATGACGACGCCGGCGAACCCCAAGATGACGCCCGCCGTGCGCGGCAGGTTCATCCGTTCGTCGACGGTGAAGAGGTGCGCGAGGAACAGCGTGGCGAGCGGCATCACCGCCATCAGGATCGCGGCGAGCCCGCTGTCGATCGATATCTCTCCCCAGCCGATCAACGCGAACGGCAGGGCGTTGCCGAACAATCCGATGAGCGCGAATTTGAGCCACAAGCCGCGTCTTTCGGGAAATCTGTCATGGCCCATGCGCGCGACGACAAGCATCACCAATGCGGCGATCGCCAACCGGCCCGCGGCGACGGAGATCGGCGGTATCGTCTCGACGGCAACCTTGATGAAGGCGAACGACGAACTCCAGAGGATCGCCAGCAAGAGAAGCAGGGCGATCTCGGTGCCGCTCACCTGTCGAATTGCGCGCGGCACAGGCTGCTACGGCGTGGCGGTACCGGGATGCGGGGCAACGCGCCAATCGTCGATCGCCCGACGCAAGGCACGAGCGAGTTCGAGCCGTTCTTCGGGGGTCAGGAATGCGCCGATCACGAGGCTTCGACCGTGGCTGGAGAGGACCAGCTGGCTGTCATGCCCGGGTGGATCGTCCATGCTGATCCGCAGCCAATTTGGCTGCAGGCGCCATTGCCCTCGAACCCTGCCGCGCGGGTCAATGCGGCGGATCTCGAGTCCGCTATCACTGAGCCGGACCAACTCGTAGGCTCGACCGTCACGGCGGTTGATCGCGAAGGCGCCACAGAGCAGCATGAACTCCAGACCACAAAACCCCAGCACCGGCCATGCCCCTATCGCCATGAAGGCTGTTCCCAGCACCAGAAGCGGGACGCCGAGCGCTGCCAGCACCCACATCACGCCTCTGTGCGAGAGGCTGCGGTGAGGCTGCAGAACGGCATCAAAAAACACACGGCTCTCCCCGACCTCGGGCCAGGGGGCCGACTCCAGCATACCCGCCATGACATTGAAATTACGCGGCTTCGAAGGGTCTGTCCAGCCAATGGCTAGGGAGAGGGTCGCTGCGTGAACGGGACGCCGCTTGTCCGGCTTGGCCACGTCGCATCGGCCCGCTAATCTCAGCCGCGATGAACCGGGCACAGACCATGGAGTTTTTTCGCAGGCTTCGTGAACGCAATCCCGAACCGCGCGGCGAACTCGAACACATTGATCCATACACGCTGCTGGTTGCCGTCGTGCTGTCGGCGCAGGCGACCGACGCCGGCGTCAACAAGGCGACGGCGGAGTTGTTCAAGGTCGCCGACACGCCGCGCCGCATGGTCGCGCTCGGCGAAGCCCGTCTGCGCGACTACATCAAGACGATCGGGCTGTACAATACCAAGGCGAAGAACGTCATCGCGCTGAGCAGGGAGTTGATCGACGAGCATGACGGCGCGGTACCGCGTGACCGCGCGGCCCTCGAACGGCTACCCGGGGTCGGACGCAAAACCGCGAACGTCGTCCTGAACGTCGCTTTCGGGGAGCCGACGATCGCCGTCGACACGCATATTTTCAGGGTCTGCAACCGCACTGGGCTGGCGCCCGGCAAGACCCCGCTCGCGGTCGAGCAGGCACTGGAGAAGCGCGTGCCGCAGGAATTCAAGCTTCACGCGCATCATTGGCTCATTCTGCACGGACGCTATATCTGCAAGGCCCGCAAGCCCGACTGTCCGGTGTGCCCGGTCAGCGATCTGTGCCGGTACCGGGCGAAGACGCTGTAGAGCCTTTACCTCTCCCGTCCCGCGGACGGCTTCAGCATGTCGTCGAAGCAGGCCTGAACGGCTTCGGGAGAGCCGTCGCCACGGTCCCGCAGGTCGACGTGCTCGACCTGTTTCTGTTCGCCGTAAAGGAAGAGATCGAGCACACAGGCATCGGCGCGATATTGCCAAATCTCGGCCGAGCCGTCGCGGCGGACAAGGCTGGGGTCGCCGAGCGCCTTCTGCACGGAATCGGCGGACAGGCCGAGAAGCTGCTGCGGGTCCGCGCCGCCCCTCGAAACCGCGGCCATGGCGTTGTAGATGAAATTGCCGCCGCCGACCGCCTCCCCCGCTTCCGTCGTTGATGCGTCGCTGCAGGCGCTCGACAGCAGCAGCGCGGCGGCGACAAGGATCCGGCGAGAACGCTCAGGCAAGGGAGAGCGAATCGGTTTTCTCCTTATCCGATCCGTCCGAGTCGGCGACGATCTCGACGGTCCCCGCAATCTGGCCTCCCCGCTCGATCTCGATTTCGCGATAGCGGATCGTGCCAGAGATTCGCCCGGTCGAGCGCAGGGTGAGTCGATTACGCACATGCAGGGTGCCCTCGAAACGGCCGGCGATGTCGGCAACCGCGATCTCCGCTTCGCCGCGGAACGCCCCCGATCGAGCGATTTCGATGTTCCGGCAGTTTTTCAGATTCGCCCGCACCTCACCCTCGACGACGAGCGTATCGCAGGAATTGATCTCACCCGACAACGAGATATCGCGCCCGACCGTCAGCTTTTTCGCCTCTCCCTGGACCGACAGCGGGCCCGGCTTGCGCGGCACTTTGGGCTCCGTAATACTCCCGTGTGATGGGCGGGACGTGCCGGGTCTTGCGATTTCCTTGACATTGCTCATGACGGTCTCCTGTGACGCATTATCGGCGCTGAGCGGCTTCCATCGGATGGCCGGCACAACTCCATCATTCTTGAACGGATCGATCCCGTAACGAACCGCTCTCGGAGCGGCCCATGATGCGAAACTTCGCTCGGAATCTTGTCCGAAAAATGACGCTGTAACGGACAGCTTATACGGAAGGAAGCCGTCGCAGCAAATCATGAGTGACGTGGACCATGAATGCGGCGCCGAGGATCGGCGCGACAAGGTTGACGACGGGGACCGTCATCAGCACCGCCACGATCATACCGGCGACCAGGACACGTGACCGGTAGCGCCGCCGCAATTGCGTCGCTTGGCCCGGCGGCAGGCGCCGAAACGCGACGAGCTCGTAGTATTCCCGCCCGAGCAGATAGCCGTTGAGCAAGTAATAGAGCACCAGATTTGCCCCCGGCAGAATGAACAGCACGAGGTAGAGCGGCAGAACGAGGATGTTCAGCAGGATCGCAACCGCCGCGAATTTCACCGTCGACAGGACGATCTCCGACATCGGTTGCGGCCGCGCGGCGCCCGCAGCCGGGTAGTGCCGCTGCTCTACGGCGCCGGCGACGTCCTCCAGGAGAAACCCCATGAGGATCGTCATGACCGCCGGAAACATCAGGAACGTCACCAGCACGAGCGTGAGGCCGATCGCGATACCGGCGAACCAGTCGAACGTCTCGCCAAACCGCTCTGCGAGCCAGGACAAGCCCCAAACCGCCGACGGGTCGAAGAAGCCGACCAACCACCATACGATCGCCCACAATGCGGCGAACACGAACACCGCGCCAAGCAGGGCAATCCAAAGGACGCGGCGCAGCTTCGGATCGCTCAGCTGCGCCACCGCGCTGGAGAGGTAGCCGATCATTCTGCTTCGGTGTACTCTCGCGACCCGTGTCCGGGCAAGCCCACTTGTGACTCAGCCCCATGCGCGCGCAAAGAGGATCGGACAGCATGATCGCTTTCGATGTCGTCGGTATCGGCAACGCCCTGGTCGACGTTGTGACCCGTGTCGACGACGCCTTTCTGGCAGAGCACGAACTCGTGAAGGGCACGATGGAGCTGGTCGACGGGGCGCGCGCCGATTACCTGTACGGCAAGCTGCCGCCAGGCACGGAAATCTCAGGCGGATCATGCGCCAACACGATGGCAGGCATCGCGATGCTCGGCGGCACCGGCGCCTATATCGGCAAAGTGCGCGACGATTATTTCGGCCGCGTGTTCCGCCACGATCTGCAATCGCTGGGCGTCCAGTTCTCGACGCAGGCGAGCGCCGACGGACCGGCCACCGGCCGCTGCCTCGTCATGGTCACGCACGATGCGCACCGGACCATGTGCACCGATCTCGGCGCCGCCAACCTGCTCACCGTCGCCGACCTCAACGGCGGCGTGCTCCAGACCAGCAAGGTGACGTACCTCGAGGGCTATCTGTTCGACCGGCCGGAAGCCCAGCGCGCCTTCGTGCGGGCCGCGGAATACGCTCACGACTCCGGTCGCAAGGTCGCGATTTCGCTGTCGGATCCGCTGTGCGTCGACCGTCACCGCGAGGCGTTTCTCGACCTCGTGGAGACGCATATCGATATCCTGTTCGCCAACGAGAAGGAAATCCTGTCGCTGTTCGAGGTCAGGCGCTTCGACGACGCGCTGCAGAAACTGACGCGACAGGGCCATGTCGACATCGCCTGCCTGACGCGCAGCGAGAAGGGCTCCGTCATCGTCAGCGACGGCGAGGTCCATGTGATCGACGCGGAACCGTTGAAACAAGTCATCGACACCACCGGAGCCGGCGATCTGTATGCCGCTGGCTTCCTGTACGGCTACACGCAGGGCTACGATCTCGGGCTGTGCGGCCGGCTGGCGTCGATCGCCGCCGCGGAGGTCATATCGCACAACGGGGCGCGACCCGAGCGCGACCTCGCGCAGCTGGTTACCGAAATCCTAGGTCCGCTGCCCAAACGCGAGTCGTCGGAATGACACCATCGAGCGATTTCGCTGGAGTCCAGACCTGACGGCTCCTATATACCCGGCGCGGCGGCCCCGCGAGGGCCTGCCGGCAGTTCGTACTCCCGGACAGATCCATTGACGTTTCGCAACCTCGCCATCATCGCCCATGTCGACCACGGCAAGACGACGCTGGTCGACCAGCTGCTGCGTCAGTCCGGGGCGGTGCGCGCGAACCAGGCGCTGGCCGAACGGGCCCTCGATACCGGCGAGCTCGAGCGCGAGCGCGGCATCACAATTCTGGCCAAATGCACGTCGGTCGCCTGGGACGACGTCCGGCTGAACATCGTCGACACGCCCGGCCACGCCGATTTCGGTGGCGAGGTCGAGCGCATTCTCTCGATGGTCGACGGTGCCCTGCTTCTCGTCGACGCCTCGGAAGGACCGATGGCGCAGACCAAATTCGTCACGACCAAGGCGCTGGCCCAGGGGTTGCGGCCGATCGTCGTCGTCAACAAGATCGACAAGGCGGACGCGCGACCCGATGCCGTCGTCGACGAGGTCTTCGACCTTTTCGTCGCCCTCGACGCCAACGAGGAACAGCTCGACTTCCCCGTGGTCTACGCCTCCGCCAAACAGGGATGGGCGGTTCGCGACCTCGCGGCGGCGCGCGAGGATATGAGACCCCTCTTCCGCTTGATCGCCGAGCATGTGCCGCCACCGATCGCGGACGCGGAAGCACCGTTCCGCATGCTGGCGACGACGCTCGAGTCCGATCCCTATCTGGGTCGGGTCCTCACCGGGCGAATCCAAGCCGGGCGCGCCCGCATCAACATGCCGGTCAAGGTGCTCTCGCGCGACGGCGAGGTCCGCGAATCGGGCCGTCTGACGAAGCTGCTCGCGTTCCGCGGTCTCGAACGCGTCGCCATCGACGCGGCGGAGGCCGGCGATATCGTCGCCGTCGCGGGGCTGGAACGCGCGACCGTGGCCGATACCCTGTGCGATGCCGAGGTCACCGAGGCGCTGCCGGCACGCGAGGTCAGCCCGCCGACCATGGCCGTCACCTTCGCGCTCAACGATTCGCCGCTGGCCGGTCGCGATGGAGACAAGGTCACCGGTCGCGCCATCGGCGCGCGGCTATTCCGGGAGGCGGAGGGGAACGTGGCGATCCGCGTCTCGGCGACGGCCGAAAAGGACGCGTACGAGGTCGCCGGTCGCGGCGAGCTGCAACTCGGCGTGCTGATCGAGACGATGCGGCGCGAAGGCTATGAGGTCTCGATCAGCCGTCCCCGCGTTCTCTACAAAACCGATCGGGAGACTGGCCAGCGCCTCGAGCCGATCGAGGAGGTCGTGGTCGATGTCGACGAGGACTATGCCGGCGTCGTCGTCGAGAAGATCGGTCAGCGACGCGGCGAGATGACCGGCATGCGGCCGTCCGGCGGCGGCAAAACGCGGATCACGTTCGTCGTGCCGTCGCGCGGGCTTATCGGCTATCACGGCGAATTCCTGACCGACACGAAGGGCACCGGCGTGATGACGCGACTGTTCCATGGCTACGCGCCCTACAAGGGCCCAATTCCCGGACGCCGCGCCGGCTCGATGATCGCCAACGGCCGGGGCAGGGCCGTCGCCTACGCGTTGTGGAACCTCGAGGAGCGTGGACGACTGTTCATCGGACCGGGCGAGGAGGTCTATGCCGGCATGATCATCGGCGAGCACGCCAAGGGCAGCGACCTCGAGGTGAATCCGCTGAAGGGCAAGCAGCTCACGAACATCCGCGCCGCCGGCAAGGACGAGGCGGTGCGACTGACGCCGCCGGTCAGGATGGGCCTGGAGGATGCGATCGCCTACATCGCCGACGACGAGCGCGTCGAGGTGACACCCAACCACCTGCGCCTGCGCAAGGCGATTCTGGACCCGCACGAACGCAAGCGCGACCAGCGCCGCCGCGAGGCGGAGGCGGGCTAGATGTTGCGTCGGCGCCGCGGGCACTTTGCCGCCGGATCCGCGGTGCTATGATCCGGCGATGATTCGCTCCCTTTTCGATTCACTGGCCGTCTATCTGGACCGGCGCCTCGTCATCGTCTTTTTGATGGGTTTCGCGAGCGGCCTGCCGCTCGCCCTGTCGGGCGCGACGCTGGCGATCTGGCTTACGACCGCCGGAGTCACGCTTGCGGCGGTCGGCCTGTTCGTTACCGTTGGCACGCCCTATACCATGAAGTTCCTCTGGGCACCGCTCATCGACCGTGTTCCGATTCCGGGGCTCACGCGCTTGCTCGGCCGCAGGCGCTCGTGGATGGTTGCAATTCAGCTGTGTCTCATTGCCGCGATCGTGGCGCTCGGCGCGACGCGGCCGGAGGCCGCACCATTGTGGACGGCGATAATGGCACTGGCCGTCGCCTTCTTCTCGGCGAGCCAGGACATCGTGATCGACGCCTACCGTATCGAAGTTCTAGAGCCCGAACAGCAAGGTGCCGGAGCGGCGATGACGCAGGCCGGGTACCGCGTCGGCATGATCGCGAGCGGCGCCGGCGCACTCTATCTGGCCGACGCCTTGCAGGACTGGTTTTGGGTCTATGTTGCCATGGCTTTGCTGGCCGCCGGCGGCCTTGTCGTTGCGCTACTCGCGCCGATTCCGCGCGAAGCCGCGCCCTTGCCCCGGAAGGCGAGCGTCGGCGCGTGGCTGGCCGACACGATTGCCGGGCCGTTCGAAGAGTTCTTTACGCGCAGCGGTGCGCAGACAGCGCTGCTGATCCTTGCCTTCATCCTGCTCTACAAGTTCGGCGATGCCTTTGCCGGCGTCATGGCCAACCCTTTCTATGTCAGGATCGGCTTCTCGATGTCGGAGATTGCATCGGTCAGCAAGATATTCGGGGTCGTTGCAACGCTTGCCGGGGTCTTCGTCGGCGGCGTTCTGGTCAAACGCTATGGTGTCATGACAAGCCTGCTCGTCTGCGGACTGCTGCAAATGTTCTCGAACCTGATGTTCGCCGCACAGGCCGCCATCGGTGCCGACGTCGGTTTTCTCGTCCTGACGATCGGTATCGAGAACCTCTCGGGAGGCATGGGATCGGCGGCGTTCGTCGCCTATCTGTCGTTGCTCTGCAACGTCGCCTATACCGGCACTCAGTACGCACTTTTCAGTTCATTCATGGCCTTCGGTCGGACCTGGATGTCGGCGTCAAGCGGCTGGGTAGCGGAGCAGACCGACTGGGTGACGTTCTTCGTCATTTCCACGTTCATGGCCCTGCCCGGCCTGCTCATGCTGCTGTGGATGCAACGGCGCCTGCCCATGTCAACGCAGATGGGACGTGCCGCCCCCGTGGTCGCCGACTAGAGAAACGGCACCGCGCGCGTCGTGCGAGAACGCCAACGGGCGGGACGGCAATTGTGCAGCGCAGCATGACCGACTATAGTCACGCCGAAAGGCGCCGGGAGTGAGCCGATGGACATCACCAGGATTCCCGTGGGCTACAACCCGCCATGGGACGTCAACGTCATCATCGAGGTCTCGCTGGGCAGCGACCCGGTGAAATACGAATTCGACAAGGAATCCGGTGCGATCTATGTCGACCGGTTCCTGCACACGGCGATGTTCTATCCGGCCAATTACGGCTTCGTGCCGCACACGCTTTCCGGCGACGGCGATCCCGTCGACGTGCTCGTGGTCGGGCGGGTTCCGGTCGTGCCCGGCGCCATCGTGCGCTCTCGCCCGGTCGGCGTGCTGATGATGGAGGACGAGAGCGGGCAGGACGAGAAGATCCTGGCGGTGCCGATCGACAAGCTGCATCCCTATTACACGGACATCGGCTCGTACCGGAACCTGCCGGAAATCCTGCTCAATCAGATCTCGCACTTCTTTGCGCACTACAAGGATCTCGAGACCGGGAAGTGGGCCGAGATCATCCGCTGGGGCGAGGCGGACGAGGCATGCCGCCTGATCGAGGAGGCGATCGAGCGGGCGAGAGCGGGCGGCTGACGGCGGCTCGGTAGTGGTCGCGTCACGCCCGGTGGCGCCGAAGGACGGGGGCAGAAGATGGCGAAGCTTGAGGTCAGGGAAGGCGACATCACGCGCCTTCAGGTCGACGCGATCGTCAACGCCGCCAACGAATCGCTGCTCGGCGGGGGTGGCGTCGACGGCGCCATCCATCGCGCCGCCGGACCCAGGCTGCTCGAGGAATGCCGGGCGATCGGTGGCTGCCCGACAGGCGAGGCGCGGATGACCAAGGGCTACGACCTTCCCGCCACACACGTGATCCACACCGTCGGTCCGGTCTGGCGCGGCGGCGGACAGGGCGAGGACCGGCTGCTCGCGAACTGCTACCGCAACAGCCTCGCCCTGGCGCGCGAGGCCGGCGTCGCGAGCATCGCCTTCCCGGCGATTTCCACCGGTGTCTATCGTTTTCCGCTCGCGCGCGCGGCGGCGATCGCGGCCGGCACCGTCGCCGATGAACTGAAACGCGATCCGGGCGCCATCGAGACCGTCATCTTCTGCACCTTCGGCGACGCGGCGACGGCGGCGTACCGGCAGGCGGTGCAAGACCGGCCGAAATGACCGTCCGCAGCCTCGACTATCTGTTCAACCCCTCGGCCATCGCCCTTGTCGGTGCCAGCAAGACGCCTGGTTCGGTCGGTTCGGTGCTGGCGCGCAACCTGATGAGCGGCGGCTTCGACGGACCGATCATGCCGGTGAACCCCAAGCACCGGGCGATCGGCGGCGTGCTCACCTGGCCGAATGTCGGTGCCCTGCCGATCGTGCCCGACCTCGCGGTGGTCAGCACGCCGCCCGACGTGGTCCCCGGCGTCATCGCCGAGCTTCGCGAGAAGGGCTGCAAGGCCGCGGTCGTGATCACGGCCGGCTTCGGTGAGGGCGGCGACCGGGCCGGCGCCGAGCGCGCCGAGAAGCTGCGTTGCGCCGCCGGCGACATGCGCATTCTCGGGCCCAACGTCCTCGGGCTGATGGTGCCCGGCGTGGGCCTCAATGCGGGCTTCGCCCACAAGGCGCCGTTGCGTGGCGATCTGGCATTCGTCGCCCAGTCCGGTGCGGTGCTGGCGTCGGTCCTCGACTGGGCGTCGGTCCGCGGCATCGGCTTCTCGCACATGGTTGCGCTCGGCGACATGCTGGATGTCGATTTCGGCGACATGCTCGATTATCTCGGACGCGCGCCGGAGGTGCGGGCGATCCTGCTCTATATCGAGGCCATCAAGGAGGCGCGCGAGTTCATGTCGGCGGCGCGCGCCGCCGCACGCATGAAGCCCGTCGTCGTCGTCAAGGGCGGCCGGCGGCCCGAGGGTGCCAAGGCGGCGAGCTCGCATACCGGGGCGCTGGCTGGCTCCGACGCGGTGTACGACGCGGCGTTCCGCCGCGCCGGCATGCTGCGGGTGATCGACATGGCGGAGCTGTTCGATGCGGTCGAGACGCTCTCGCGGGCGCCGCGGTTCCACGGCTCACGCCTGGCGATCCTGACCAACGGTGGCGGCATGGGGGTGATGGCGACCGACGCCCTGATCGACGAAGGTGGCCAGCTGGCGGAGCTGTCACCGGATACCATCGCGCGCCTCGACGCGGTACTGCCGAATACCTGGAGCCGCGGCAATCCGGTCGACATCATCGGCGATGCGCCGCCCGAGCGCTACGCGGCGTCCCTCAACATCCTGCTCGAGGATCGGGGCAAGGATGCGGTGCTCGTGCTCAACACGCCGACCGCCGTCGGCGACAGCATCGCCGCGGCACAGGTCGTGGTCGAGAGTGCCGGTCGGCGCCCCTCGCCGGTACTGACCTGCTGGCTCGGCAGCGATTCGGCGTCGCCGGCGCGGCAGCTCTTCGCCAGCCGCAGCACCCCCAGCTACAACACGCCGGGCGAAGCGGTGCGCGCCTTCATGCACATGGTGCGATACGACCAGAACCAGCGCCTGCTGCTGCAGGTGCCGCCCTCGGTGCCGCAGGAGTTCGCGCCCGATATGTCTGCGGTTCGCGCGCTCATCGACCGGGCGCTCGAGGCCCGCCGCGAGTGGCTGACCGAGCCCGAGGCGAAGGCCGCGCTGCAGGCCTACGGGGTTCCGGTCGGGCCGCACGCCGTCGGCGCGACGCCGGAAGCGGCGGTGGAGGCGGCGCGGACGATCCCCGGTCCCTACGTCGTGAAGATCGTCTCCCACGACATCGTGCACAAGAGCGACGTCGGCGGCGTCGTGCTCGACATCGAGTCGCCTGAGCGCGTCGGCGATGCGACGGCCTCGGTCCTGGCCCGGGCGCGCCAGGCGGCGCCCGACGCCGTCGTCGAGGGGGTGATCGTCGAGCAGATGGTGCGCCGCCCGGGCTCGCACGAGCTGATCGTCGGCATCAGCGAGGATGCCCAGTTCGGTCCGGTCGTCCTGTTCGGCCAGGGCGGCCACGCCGTAGAGGAGATCGGCGATACGGCGATGGCGCTGCCGCCGCTCAACACCCTGCTGGCCCGCTCACTGATCGAGCGGACTCGCATCTTCCGTCTGCTGCGCGGCTATCGAGACCGGCCGCCCGTCGACCTCGACGCGATCGTGTTGTGCCTCATGCAGGTCGCGCAGCTGGCGACGGATTTCGCGGAGGTCCTCGAACTCGACATCAACCCGCTGCTGGCGGACGATGAGGGCGTTCTGGCACTCGACGCGCGCATCCGCATCGCGCCGGCCTCCGGTCCCGCGCATGCCCGGCTCGCGATCCGTCCCTATCCTCGCGAACTGGAGGGGCGAGTCTATCTGCGCGACGGGACCGAGATCCCGGTGCGGCCGATCCTGCCGGAGGATACGCCGGCCCTGCAGGACATGGTGTCGCGCGCGTCGGCGGAGGACCTCCGGTTGCGCTTCTTCCAGCCGATCCGCAGGCTACCCGAGCAGCTCGCGGCCCGCCTGACGCAGATCGACTACGATCGCGAAATGGCCTTCGTCTCGTTCGACCCGGACGAGCCACGGGCGATCACCGGAGTCGCCCGGCTGATGGCGGATCCCGATGTCCGCACCGCCGAATACGCGATCATCGTGCGCACCGACTGGAAAGGTCGCGGGCTGGGCTACGCCCTCATGAACCGCTTGCTCAACTTCGCCGGCGAACGCGGCATCGCGACGATTTTCGGCGAAGTGCTGCGTGAGAACGACACGATGTTGAGCATGGCCCGCGATCTCGGTTTCGCCGAGCGGCCGGATCCGGACGATCCGGGAATCATCGAGGTGCGCCGGGAGGTGTGAGGCGCCGTCGCCGGTTAGGCTCAGGCGGCCTCGACCTTGAGGAAACGCTCGACCAGAACCTCGGCGATCTGGACCGTATTCAGCGCCGCGCCCTTGCGCAGGTTGTCGGACACGACCCACATGCTGAGCCCGTTTTGGACGGTCGGATCCTCCCGGAGCCGGCTGACATAGACCGGATCCTCTCCGGCGCTTTCCTGAGGCGTCACGTAGCCCTCGTCCTGGCGGTAGTCGATCACGGTCACACCGGAAGCGGCCTTGAGCGCCGCACGGGCCGACTCCGCCGAGACGGGCTTTGCGAACTCCATGTTCACCGCCTCCGAGTGGCCGATGAAGACGGGCACGCGCACGCAGGTCGCAGTGACCCTGATCTTCGGGTCCAGGATCTTCTTCGTCTCGACCACCATCTTCCATTCCTCCTTGGTCGAGCCGTCATCCATGAAGACGTCGATATGCGGGATGACATTGAAGGCGATCTGCTTGGTGAAGCGCTCCGCCCGCACCGGTTCGTTGACGTAGATGCCGCGGGTCTGGTTGAACAGTTCGTCCATTGCCTCCTTGCCGGCGCCCGACACCGACTGGTAGGTGGCGACGACGACGCGACGCAGGGTCGCCAGGTCGTGCAACGGCTTCAGCGCCACCACCATCTGGATGGTCGAGCAATTCGGATTGGCGATGATGCCCTTCTTGGCGTGCCCCGCGATGGCGTCCGGATTGACTTCGGGGACGACGAGCGGCACATCGGGGTCCATCCGGAAATGCGACGTATTGTCGATCACCACCGCACCGGCCTTCGCGGCGCGCGGACTGTGCACCGCCGAGACCTTGGCGCCCGGCGAGGACAGGACGATGTCGATGCCCTTGAAATCGAACTTGGCGAGATCGTGCACCTTGAGAACGTCATCCTCGCCGAACGACACCTCGCGCCCGACCGAACGCTCGCTCGCCAGGGCGACGATCTCGTCCGCCGGAAACTCTCGCTCGGCCAGAATCTGCAGGATCTCGCGACCGACGTTTCCCGTCGCGCCGACAACGGCAATTCTGTATCCCATCTTCCTCGTTCCCGCTCTACGACCGCGGCCGGTTTAATGCCGAACGTGCCTCGCGGCAAGTCTTACGAATCATTGCCGCTACGACAACGGGCCGCTCGTTCGAGCGGCCCGCGTTGATGAAACCTTTCGATGCGGTGATCAGCCGCCACTCGGCGCCGGCACGATCGGGGTCGACGTATCGGTCGCCACCGTGCCGCTTTCGACGCTCGCGGTGGTCGTGTGCGAGCCGAAGCACTCCGCCTGCGCGATGCCCGAAAAGGCCATCAGGCCGGCCGCGGCGATCAACGAAATAAAGAACTGGCGCATCCATCGTCCTCCTTACCCCACTTGGGCGGTTAACAGTACGCGGTCACCAAGCGCCGGTCAAGACACGGCCGGCGTGACGCGCGCAAGACGTGCATCGCTCGGCCGGGGAACCGTACGAAAAACGGCCGGCGCCACGTTTCGACGCCGGCCGTTTCTTCCTCGGTCCTTCGCCCACCTACATCATCGGGGTGCCGTCGATGAGCCACTCGACGAGAAGGTAGGGCCATATCAATCCCTGCGTGATCCCTTCCATCGTCTTGTACATCACGTAATCCGTGTCGCCCCAGTTCGACGACACGAAAATGATCACGTAGACGCCGAACCCGAGCAAATACCCTGTGACCCCGGTCATGAGCACGAATCTGTTCATCGCACCACTCCTTGCTCACAGCAGTGCCGGGACATGTCGTCTACCGATTCTGCGCCCGTCCCGTTAACGAAGTCCTAACGATTGGAAAGCGGTCCTGTCGCGGGCGCGGGAATCCCGGCGCAGCCGGTCATGCGGCCAGCCGGTCCAGCTCCTTGAGGACGGCATCGCCCATGGCGGTCGTCGACACGGCCTGCGTGCCGGCAGCGGCGATGTCGGCCGTGCGCACGCCCGCCGCCAGCGCTCCCTGCACCGCCCGCTCGACGAGATCGGCCTCGTCGCCGAGCCCGAACGAATAGCGCAGCATCATGGCGAAACTGAGGATGGTTGCGAGCGGATTCGCCATGTCCTTGCCGGCGATGTCCGGGGCGCTGCCGTGCACCGGCTCGTAAAGCGCCCGCCGGCGTCCCGCCTCATCCACGGCGCCGAGCGACGCCGACGGCAGCATGCCGAGCGAACCGGTCAGCATCGCCGCGCAGTCGGAGAGGACGTCGCCGAAGAGATTGTCGGTGACGATGACATCGAACTGCTTCGGCCAGCGGACCAGCTGCATGGCGCAATTGTCGGCGTACATGTGGTGCAATTCGATGTCCTTGTAATTTCTCTCATGGAGCGCCGTCACGACCTCGCGCCAGAACACCCCGCTCTCCATGACATTGGCCTTCTCGACCGAATGCAGGCGGTTGTTTCGCTTGCGCGCCAGCTCGAACGCCACCGCAGCTACGCGCTGGACTTCGCTCTCGGTGTAGCTCTGCGTGTCGATCGCCCGCCGTGTACCGTCGGCGAGCGTCTCGATGCCCCGTGGCTCGCCGAAATAGACCCCCGCGGTCAGCTCGCGCACGATGAGCAGATCAAGGCCCTGCACCACGTCAGGCTTGAGCGTGGAGGCATCGACCAGCGCATCGAAGACGAGGGCCGGGCGCAGATTGGCGAACAGGTCCATTTCCTTGCGCAGGCGCAGGAGTCCCGCCTCTGGCCGCTTGTCGCGCGGCACTTTGTCGTATTGCGGACCGCCCACGGCCCCCAGAAGGACGGCGTCGGCGTCCATCGCCTCGCTCAACGCCTCGTCGCTCAGCGGCGTGCCGTGCGCGTCGTAGGCGGCGCCGCCGACCGGCTGCTCGAGAATGTCGAAGGACACCGCGCGGCGCCGGTCGAACCAGTCGACGATCCGACGCACCTGAACCATCACCTCGGGCCCGATACCGTCGCCGGGCAGGATAAGCAATGTCTTGTTGGCGGCCATGCCCGCCCTCCCCTGGTTGGTGCTCGGCAGCCCGCCCCGCTTCCTCCGGGTCACGGCGCGGCGGTCACAGCCACGGTTGTGCGGACTCGCGTTTCGCCTCGAACGAGGCGATGAGATCCGCCTTGCGCAAGGTCAAGCCAATGTCGTCGAGCCCCTCGAGCAGGCACTGCTTTCGGAACGAATCGATCTCGAATGCCAGCTTCCCGCCGTCCGGCCGCGTGATCTCCTGCGCCTTCAGGTCGATCGTCATCGTCGCATTCGCGCCTTTCGCCGCATCTTCCATCAGCTGGTCGATCTGCTCCTGCGGCAGTTTGATCGGCAGAATGCCGTTCTTGAAACAGTTGTTGTAGAAGATGTCCGCGAAGCTGGGCGCGATGACGCAGCGGACACCGAAATCGAGCAGCGCCCACGGAGCGTGTTCCCGCGACGATCCGCAACCGAAATTCTCCCCCGCGACGAGAATCTTCGCGTCACGGTAGGTCGGCTCGTCGAGCACGAACTCCTTCTTGTTGCCGTGCTCGTCCCACCGCAGCTCGTAAAACAGACCGTCCTTCAGGCCGCTGCGCTTGATCGTCTTGAGGAACTGCTTGGGGATGATCATGTCGGTGTCGACATTGACCATATCGAGCGGCGCGGCCACCCCCGTCAGCGTCGTGAATTTTTCCATTTTCGCGTCTCCCTGAGGATCTGCCGTGGCCCGGTTCGCGGATTTCGGATCGGATCAGCCGAGCTCGCGGACGTCGGTGAGCCGTCCCGTAACCGCCGCGGCCACCGCCATCGCGGGGCTCACGAGATGGGTCCGGCCACCGCGGCCCTGCCGGCCCTCGAAATTGCGGTTCGATGTCGAGGCGCAGCGTTCGCCCGGTAGCAGTCGGTCGGCATTCATCGCCAGGCACATCGAGCAGCCCGGCTCGCGCCATTCGAACCCGGCCTCGAGGAAGACGCGGTCGAGCCCTTCCTGTTCCGCCTGTTCCTTCACGAGGCCCGACCCCGGGACGATCATCGCCGAAACCCCCGGCGCCACCCTGCGCCCCTTGGCGACGGCAGCGGCGGCCCGCAAATCCTCGATGCGGCCGTTCGTGCAGGAACCGATGAACACCTTGTCGACGGTGATATCGGCAATCTTCATGCCGGCGCTGAGGCCCATGTAGTCGAGCTTGCGTTGGATCGCGCGGCGCCGCGTTTCGTCCGCCACAGCAGCGGGATCGGGAACGACGCCCGTGATCGGCGCCACGTCCTCCGGGCTCGTGCCCCACGTTACGGTAGGAACGAGCTGCGCCGCGTCCAGCGTGATTTCCTTGTCGTAGGCAGCACCCTCGTCCGACGGCAGCGTGCGCCAGTGCGCGACCGCCTGCTCCCAGAGACCGGCCTTGGGCGCCATCGGACGTCCCGCAAGATAGGCGAACGTCGTCTCGTCCGGGGCGATCAGGCCGGCGCGGGCGCCGGCCTCGATCGTCATGTTGCACACGGTCATGCGCTGTTCCATGGACAGCGCTTGGATCGCCGGCCCGGCATACTCGATGACGTGGCCGGTTCCCCCCGCGGTGCCGATCCGTCCGATGATGGCGAGGATCAGATCCTTCGCGGTGACCCCGGCCGGCAGGTCGCCGTTCACCGAGATGCGCATGTTCCTTGCAGGCGCCTGAATCAGCGTCTGGGTGGCCAGCACGTGCTCCACCTCCGACGTCCCGATGCCGAACGCAAGCGCGCCGAACGCCCCATGGGTCGCCGTATGGCTGTCGCCGCAGACGATGGTCATTCCCGGCTGCGTCAGACCCTGCTCGGGTCCGATGATATGAACGATGCCCTGGCGCACGTCGTCCATGCCGTAATACGGCACGCCGAAATCGCGGCAGTTCTTTTCCAGCGTCTCGACCTGGATCCGACTCTCCTCGTCGGCGATGCCCTGCGACCGGTCGGTCGTCGGGACGTTGTGATCGGCGACCGCAAGCGTCGCGTCCGGCCGGCGCACCGTGCGCCGCGATGCCCGCAGGCCTTCGAAGGCCTGTGGGCTGGTCACCTCGTGCACAAGATGCCGGTCAATGTAGATCAGGCAGGTACCGTCATCCTGCTTATCGATGACGTGGCTCTGCCAGATCTTGTCGAAAAGCGTGCGCGGTTCGGCCATCGCCGTCGTCGACTCCCTGATTTCCGTCGTCTGCCGTCCCGGATCCGGACCGCTAGCTCTCGCCGTTGCCGTTCTCGCCGACGGTCTCCGGAACTTCGCGTTCCGCCTCCACCCTGTCGCGCCGCATGCTGCGCTCGGCGATGCGCGCCGCCTTGCCGCGACGTCCCCGCAGATAATACAGCTTGGCGCGTCGGACATCACCGCGGCGAACGACCTCGATCGCGTCGATGCGCGGGCTGTAGAGCGGAAATACGCGCTCGACCCCTTCGCCGTAAGAGATCTTACGGACGGTGAAGGAACTGTTGATGCCAGCGTTCTTGCGGGCGATGCAGACGCCCTCGAACGCCTGGATGCGCTCGCGCGTGCCCTCGACGACCTTGACACTCACACGCAGCGTGTCGCCAGGCTGGAATTCCGGCACCGGTCGCTCGGCGGCCAGCTTTTCGACCTGTTCCTGCTCGAGCTGTTCAATCGTATTCATGGCTTGATCCTCAACTCTGGTGACTTTGTATATTCCATCCGGCCGCGAGAGCCACGCGGCCGCTCATTCAACTCCGCTGCGCCCGGCAGATTGCCGCGAGGCCGCGTGCCGCGCCCAGAGATCGGGCCGTCGTTCGCGGGTAATCCGTTCGGCCTCGGCGCGACGCCACGTCCTGATCTTCTCGTGATGACCACTGAGCAGAACCTCGGGCACGACGCGTCCGCACCAATCGGCAGGCCGCGTATAGTGTGGGTATTCAAGCAGTCCGCTCTCAAAGCTCTCCTCTTCGAGGGAGCCGTCCGTACCCATGACGCCCGGCAGCAGCCGCAGACATGCATCGAGCAGCACCAGCGCGGCGGGCTCACCGCCGGAGAGAACGTAGTCGCCGATGCTGATCTCCTCGACCGCGCGCGCGTCGAGCACGCGCTGGTCGATCCCCTCGTAGCGGCCGCACAGGAGAATCACGCCCGGTCCGGCGGCGAGTTCACGCGCCCGGCACTGGGTCAGCAGGCGGCCCCGCGGCGACAGATAGATCAACGGGAGATCTCCGTCGCCATCCCGGTTCCCGGCAATCGCGTGCGCAAGCGCGGCGTCGACGACGTCCGGCCGCATCACCATTCCCGCGCCGCCACCGAACGGGGCGTCGTCGACGGTGCGGTGGCGGTCGTCCGCGAAATCCCGAATGTCGATGGTCTCGAGCTGCCAGAGCCGTCGCTCGAGTGCCTTGCCCGCGAGCGAGTGGCCGAGCGTTCCGGGAAACATCTCGGGGAACAGCGTCAATATCCGGGCCGTCCAGCGGCGCGCCGTCCGTTTCATCGATCACCTGCCCCGGCCGGCGGTCCCTCGTTCGGTTTGGCCTCGGTCTCGGCTGGCGGCCGCACGACGATCCGCCCTGCCTCGATGTCGATCAGCGGGACGACCGCCTTCGTGAATGGCAGCACCGCCGAGCCGCCGGTCTCGAGCGCCAGTTCGAGCATGTCTCCGGCGCCGAACTCGTAGAGCGCGGTTACCACGCCGACCGGCGTTCCGTCATCGCGTTCCGCCCGCAGCCCGATGAGGTCGGAATGATAGTATTCCTCGTCGCCAGGAGTCGGCAGCCGCTCACGATCGACGTAAAGCTCGACGCCGGCAAGCGCCTGCGCAGCGTCACGATCGTCGATGCCTGCGATATGGGCGCGCAGCAGTCCACGTACCTCGCCGAGCAGGGTGACACGGAAGATCCGGTCGCCGCTAATGTCGGAGAGCGGCCCGTACGCGACGAGGTCGCCGGGCTGCACGGTGAAGCTCTTGATGCGGACGTCGCCGCGCACCCCGTGCGCACCCACGACGACACCGACACACAACTTCGCTTCCACCATTTCTGCCGCCAGATTCGGCACGTGATGATCTCCGCAACTACTTCTTGGACTTCTTCGTCTTGGCCTCTTTGCCGGTCGCCTTGTCTGTGCCGGCTGCCTCTTCGGGTGTCTCCTCAGCCGGCATTTCCTCCGCGGCGGCTTCCGCGGCAGGTGCCTCCTCGGCCGGCGCCTCCTCGGCCGGCGCATCCGCCGCCGTCACTTCTTCGGCGGCGCCTTTCTCGGCGGGGGCTTCCTCCGCGGCGGCTTCCGCCGCAGGTGCCTCCTCAGCCAGCGCCTCTTCGGCCGGCGCCTCTTCGGCAGGTGCATCCGCCGCCGTCACTTCTTCGGCGGTGGCTTCCCCTGCGGCGGCTTCCGCGGCAGGTGCCTTCTCGGCCGATGCATCCGCCGTCGTCACTTCTTCGGCGGGGACCTCCTCGGCGGCAGCTTTCTCGGCAGGGGCTGCCTCCGCAGAGGCTTCCTCGGCAGGGGCTTTCTCGGCCGGCGTGTCCGCCGTCGTCACCTCTTCGGCGGGGACCTCCTCGGCGGCAGCTTTCTCGGCGGCAGCTTTCTCGGCAGGGGCTTCCTCGGCAGGGGCTGCCTCGGCCGCCGCTTCCTCGGCCGCCGCTTCCTCGGCGGGCAGCTCCTCTACCGCTGCGCCGGTCGCTTCAGTTGCTCCAGCCGCGTCCTCTTCGGTCGCTGCCGCCACCGCGGCCTCCGCCGGTTTGGCGCTCGCCTTCTCCTGGGCCTCCTTGCGGCGCTCCAGCGTCTTCGTCTTCGGCTGGTTCTTCTTGGTCTGCTCCGGAATCGCCGGAACCGGCGCGAGCTCGGCCGCACCGAGGAATCGCGCGACGCGATCCGACGGCCGCGCACCGACCGAGAGCCAGTGCTTGATGCGTTCTTGCTTCAGCACGATGCGATCGGGGTGATCCTTGGCGACCATCGGATTGTACGAGCCGACGCGCTCAATGAAGCGACCGTCCCGCGGCGCGCGCGAATCGGCCACGACGATGCGGTAGTAGGGGCGTTTCTTGGCGCCGCCCCGAGCGAGGCGAATTCTCAACGACATCTGCGATCTGTCCTTCGGTCCGTGAGTTAAGAGGTTCCTATAATCGTTTGATATTCAGGCCGCAATTGGAATTCTCATACCTTCACATGCGCGGCGGCAGGCCGCCGCCCGGCATCCCCGGAAACCCGTGACGCATGAGGCCCCTTTTCCCCATCTTGCCGACCTTCTTCATCATTTTCGCCATCATCATGTGCTGCTTGAGCAGCTTGTTCACGTCCGGCACGGAGCTGCCGGAACCGGCGGCGATGCGGCGTTTGCGAGAGGCCTGGATGATTTTCGGGTTGCGCCGTTCGGCCGGCGTCATCGACGAGATGATCGCCTCCTGGCGCCGCAGCGTGCGTTCGTCGATGTTGGCAGCCGCCAACTGCTGCTGCGCCTTGCCGACGCCGGGCAGCATCGACATGACCCCCGACAGTCCGCCCATCTTGCGCATCTGCCGCAGTTGCGCCGCCATGTCGTCCAGGTCGAGCCCACCCTTCTTCATCTTGCGGGCGAGCTTTTCCGCCTCATCCCGCTCGATGGTTTCGGCCGCCTTCTCGACAAGGCCGATGACGTCGCCCATGCCAAGGATGCGGCCGGCGATCCGGTCGGGGTGGAACTCCTCGAGCGCGTCGAGTCCCTCGCCGACGCCGATGAACTTGATCGGCTGGCCGGTAACCGCACGCATCGACAGGGCAGCACCGCCTCGCGAATCACCGTCGACCCGCGTCAATACGATCCCGGTCAACCCGACGGCCTTGTGGAAGCCCTCGGCAACGTTGACCGCGTCCTGGCCGGTCATGGCATCGGCGATCAGGAGCGTCTCGACGGGAGCGGTCGCGTCGCGCACCGCCACCACCTCCGCCATCAGCTGATCATCGATATGGAGTCGGCCCGCCGTGTCCAAGAGCACGAGGTCAAACCCCTGGAGCCGCGCCGCCTGCAGGGCGCGGCCGGCAATTTCGACGGGCGGTTGGCCGGCGACGACCGGCAGCGTTGCCACGCCGGCCTGCTCGCCAAGGACCTTGAGCTGCTCCTGCGCCGCCGGCCGCGCGACATCGAGCGAGGCCATAAAAACCTTCTTCCTGTCCCGGTCGTGAAGCCGTTTGGCGATCTTGGCGGTCGTCGTCGTCTTGCCGGAGCCCTGGAGACCGACCATGAGGATCACCGCAGGCGGCGGCGCAGCAAGATTGAGCGCGATGGCCTCGCCGCCCAGCATGTCGACGAGGTGATCGTGCACAAGTTTCACGACCATCTGGCCCGGCGTAACCGAACGCAGGATCTCGGTTCCCTTGGCCTTGGCCGTCACTTCCTCGACGAGCCGCTTGACGACCGGCAACGCGACATCGGCCTCGAGCAGCGCAATGCGCAGCTCGCGCAGCGCGGCCGTGACGTCAGCCTCGCTCAGGGCGCCGCGTCTGCGCAAGCGCTCGAACACATCACCAATGCGGTCGGTCAGCGTGTCGAACATAATGACGCCATTCATCCAACGACAAACACGCCAGTGCGCGAAACTCGCGGACCGGCGGGGCCCCTCGGGACCGGACAGATCGAAATTCCTGCAAAGACAGGCTGCGGGCTTTTAGCGGCCGACCGGTGCCAAGTCAAGCGGGAACGATCGAAAATCCGATGTCCCGGATCGGCGACCACGACTACCACTGAGCGCATGCGACATCGTAGACAGTGTACAGAGGTATACATTCTCCATAAAATAAAATGGTGTTTTACGAAGCTCTACCGGGTGGGGGTGAAATGTCGCAAATGTCCCGAAAACCCGGCGCTCCGGATCCGCTCGACCGTCATGTCGGGCGGCGGATTTTCCAGCGTCGGCGCGAACTGCGCCTGAGTCGCCGCCAACTTGGGGAGAAGATCGGCGTCGGTCTCAAGCAGGTCAACAAGTACGAAACCGGGGCCAACAGGGTCAGCGCCGGTCGGCTGTACGACATCGCCCAGGTGCTCGGGGTCCCGGCCTCGTTCTTCTTCGACGGATATGACGGCGACGGTACCGCGGCGGACCAGCCCTCCGACGCAAGCTTCCAGCTCGAGGAAAGCGCCGAGATCCGGTCGCTGCTGAGCGTCTATCACACCATGCCGCAGAAGGTGCGTGGCCGTTTCCTGCGGCTCGTGAGGGCGATCGCCCAGAATACAAAGCACTAGGATTGCGATGGACTCGGAGCCCAGGCACGCCATATAAGGCGTGTTGTTCAGCCAGGGCCGACCCATGATCCCGTTCACCAAAATGCACGGTCTCGGCAACGATTTCGTTGTGCTCGACCTGCGTGCCGGACAGTCGGCCCCCGGGGCCGACGCCGCCCGCGCCATTGCAGACCGTCGACGCGGTGTCGGCTGCGATCAGCTGATCCTCATCGCGCCGCCGTCGTCCGCGTCGGCGCATGCCCGGCTTGCGTTCCTGAACGCCGACGGCAGCGAGTCCGGCGCGTGCGGGAACGGCACGCGCTGCGTCGCTGCGATGCTGTTGAACGAGACGCAGGGCGATCGGTTGACGATCGAGACCCGCAGCGGCCTTCTCGACGCCTGGCGCACGGAGCATGGGAAGTTCACGGTCGATATGGGGCCGGCCCACACGGACTGGCGCGACATTCCGCTTGCCGACGAGGCGGACACGCTGCATCTCGACATCGCGCTCGGGCAGCTGGCCGATCCGGTCGCCGTGGGCATGGGCAATCCCCACTGCGTGTTCTTCGTCGACGATGCGGAGGATGTCGAACTCGGCGCCCTCGGACCGCAGCTCGAACACCACCCCATGTTTCCGGCGCGGACCAATGTCGAGGTGGCAACCGTCGTCGATGCCGACCATATTCGCCTGCGCGTCTGGGAACGCGGCGTCGGCATCACGCTGGCCTGCGGCAGCGGTGCGTGCGCGACGCTGGTCGCAGCGCATCGGCGCGGTCTCGCGGGGCGGTCGGCGGAACTCCTGATGGATGGCGGCACACTGGCCGCGGCGTGGCGCGACGACAACCACGTGCTGCTGACGGGACCCGTCGCGACGAGCTTTACCGGCCTGCTTGACGGCGGTCTTGCGGCATGAGCTCGGAGCCCCGAGTCCTGACCTTCGGCTGCCGGCTGAACGCGTTCGAATCCGAAGTCATGCGTGGCCACGCAAAATCGGCGGGGTTGCGGGACACCGTCATCGTCAATACCTGCGCCGTCACCGCGGAGGCCGAGCGGCAGGCGCGGCAGGCGATCCGGCGGGTTCGCCGCGAGCATCCGTCGGCACGAATCATCGTCACCGGCTGCGCCGCGCAGATCGACCCGGCGAGCTACGCGGCGATGCCGGAGGTGGACCGCGTGCTGGGCAACGAAGAGAAGCTGCAGCCGGCGAGCTTCCTCGCGGATGACAACGCCGCCGTCGCCGTCGCCGACATCATGACGGTGCGCGAGACGGCCTCCCATCTGGTCGGGGGCTTCGACGGCCGGGCGCGCGCCTTCGTCCAGGTCCAGCAGGGCTGCGACCATCGCTGCACGTTTTGCATCATTCCCTATGGCCGCGGCAACAACCGCTCGGCGCCCGTAGGACAGATCGTGGCGCAGGTGCGCGCACTCGTCGAGGCCGGCTACCGGGAGATCGTGCTGACCGGCGTCGACATCACCGGCTACGGCGCCGACCTGCCGGGCAGACCCCGGCTCGGGCAGATGCTGCGGCGCCTGTTGCTCCAGGTGCCCGAACTGAAGCGGCTGCGCCTGACCTCGGTCGATTGCGTCGAGGTCGCCGACGATCGTGACCTCATGCGGCTGGTCGCCGAGGAGGAGCGGCTGATGCCGCATCTGCACCTGTCCCTGCAGGCTGGTGACGACATGATCCTCAGACGCATGAAGCGCCGCCACCTGCGCCGCGATGCGGTGGCGTTTTGCCGCGAGGTTCGGCGCCTGAGGCCGGGCATCGCGCTCGGTGCCGACCTGATCGCGGGCTTTCCGACCGAAACCGAGGACATGTTCGCCCGGACGCTCTCCCTCGTCGACGAGTGCGATCTGGCCTGGCTGCACGTGTTTCCCTACTCGGTGCGCGACGGGACGCCCGCGGCGCGAATGCCGCAACTCCCCGGGGCGGTACGCAGGGAGCGGGCGGCACGGTTGCGCGCGGCCGGCGAGCACGCGGCCCAGCGGTTCATGGACGGGCAGATCGGTCGCACGGCGCGCGTGCTCGTCGAGCGCGACCGGACCGGCTACAGCGAGCATTACGCGACGGTCCGCGTCTGCGGCGCGGTCCCCGACGGCGACCTTCTGCAGGTTCGGATCACGGGCCGCGACGGCGGGCACCTGCTGGGCGAAGCGATGCGGCGGGCGGCGTGAGCGATACCGCCGTCCAGAAGCGCTGGCTCGAACGGCTGAGAGCCGGTCTCGCGAAGTCCTCGGGCAAGATCGCGGCCGGCCTTGCGGCCCTCGCCGGGCGCAGGATCGACGATGCGCTGATCGAGGAGATCGAGGAACTCCTGATCACCGCGGACCTCGGCCCCGGTCCCGCGGCGAAGCTCGCCGCGGAGCTGGCGAGGGGCCGGTTCGACCGGGCGGTGTCGGTCGAGGATCTGCGGAATGCGCTGGCGACACAGCTCACCGCACTGCTGGCACCGGTGGCGCGGCCGCTCGAGATCGAGCCTGCGCGGCGACCGCACGTGGTTCTGGTCGTCGGGGTGAACGGCAGCGGCAAGACGACGACGATCGGCAAGCTTGCGAAGCAGCTGCAGGACGAGGGCCGCTCGGTGATGCTCGCCGCCGGCGACACGTTCCGGGCCGCCGCGGTGGAGCAGCTGCAGATCTGGGGTGAGCGTGCCGGCTGTCCGGTCGTCACGGGCAAGCCGGGTGCGGATTCCGCGGGGCTTGCCTACGAAGCGCTGGAGCGGGCGCGCGCTGCCGGCGCCGAAGTGCTCCTCATCGATACCGCGGGCCGACTGCACAACAAGGCGAACCTGATGGCCGAGCTGCAGAAGATCGTCCGCGTGCTCAAGAAGCAGGACGCGACGGCGCCGCACGACACCGTGCTCGTGCTCGACGCGACGACCGGTCAGAACGCGCTCGCCCAGGTTCAGACCTTCAAGGAAATGGTCGACGTGAGCGGGCTGATCGTCACCAAGCTGGACGGTACCGCGCGCGGCGGCGTTCTCGTCGCTCTCGCCGAACGGTTCGGCCTGCCGGTCCACGCCGTCGGGGTCGGCGAGAAGGTCGACGACATGCGGCCCTTCGCGGCCGCGGAGTTTGCGCGGGGGCTTGTCGGCGCCGCGTGACCGTTACTCGCGGGCGCAATTGACAGCGCGTGCCGCCGCGCCAAACTGATTGCCTTGACTCTGCGGGAGTTATGCATGGCGAACGCTGCCACTGGCTGGGTACGCGGCCTGAAGAAGTTCGACGATGCCGAGGCGGCGGTCGCGCGCGTCTCGCAGATCTACGAGACCGGCGTGCGCCGCGTGCGCAAGCGGTTCGACCGGTTCGTCGAGGGCGATCGGGAAAGTCCGGCGGAACCGGCCTTTTATCCCTACGCCATGATTGCGGCCGGCCCCGCGGAAATGCAGTTCGACGCCCGGCCGTCCTACGGCACGCTGTCCTACCCCGGCGCCTACGGCACGACGCTGACCCGGCCCGACCTGTTCCACGACTATTACCGCGAACAGTTCGACCTCCTGATCCGGCACCACGGGGTGCCCCTACAGATCGGCGTCAGCAACCGGCCGATCCCGCTTCCCTTCGTCATCGAACATTCATCGGCCGATCTCTCCGCGGACGAAATGCAGACCGTCGAGGGGCTGTTCCACCTCCCGGACCTTGCGCGCATCGACGATTCCATCGCCAACGGCACGCACCGCACGGGCCCGGGCGAACCGTGGCCGCTCTCGCTGTTCGGCGCCGAGCGTGTCGATCTCGCGCTGCACCGGTTGCGCCACTACACCGCGAGCGAGCCCGAGCATTTCCAGCAGTTCGTGCTGTTCACCAACTACCAGCGCTACGTCGACGGGTTCGTCGCCTACGGCCGCGAGGCAGTCGCCAAGGACGACGACTATTCGGCCTTCGTCGAACCGGGTGGCGTGATAACCGTCGGCCCCGCGCACGGCGGCGACGGCAGGCCGTCGGGCAAGCCGCCGGTGCACCTGCCGCAGATGCCGGCCTACCACCTTGTTCGTCCGGACCGCCAGGGCGTGACCCTGGTCAATATCGGCATCGGCCCGTCGAACGCGCGGACGATCACCGATCATCTCGCCGTGCTGCGGCCGCACTGCTGGCTGATGATCGGCCATTGCGGCGGCCTGCGTCGCTCCCAGAAACTCGGCGACTACGTGCTCGCGCACGCCTACATCCGCGAGGACCATGTGCTCGACCAGGATCTGCCGTTGTGGGCGCCGGTGCCGCCGATCGCCGAGATCCAGGTCGCGCTGCAGGAAGCGGTCGCGCGCGTGACCGGGCTACGCGGGCCCGAGATGAAGACGCGGATGCGCACCGGGACCGTGGCGACCACGGACAACCGCAACTGGGAGCTTCGCTTCGACGAGCTCTACGAGCGCTTCAGCCAGTCGCGCGCGATCGCCGTGGACATGGAATCGGCGACGATCGCCGCCAACGGCTTCCGCTTCCGCGTCCCTTACGGAACCCTGCTCTGCGTCTCGGACAAACCGATGCACGGCGAGATCAAGCTGCCCGGCATGGCCAACGCCTTCTACAACGAGCGCGTCAGCCAGCATCTCGCGATCGGGCTCGAGGCGGTGCGGATCCTGCGCGAGGGCGGCGTCGAGCAGCTCCATTCGCGCAAGCTGCGCAGTTTCGACGAGCCGGCCTTCCGCTGAGACGCTTGCCACCAGGAATCGCTCAAGCCTAATCTCGGCGACCGTTTGCGCCGCAGGGGTGCGCATGACGCTCGAGCCGGAAATCCTGACCCTCGTGCTGCTGGCGGCGCTCGCCCATGCCGGCTGGAACGCGCTGGTGAAAGCCAGCGGTACCCGCGGCAGCACCTTCGCGGTCATCCTGCTGACCGGTGGCGCGATCGGTCTCGGCGGTGTCGTCTTCGTGCCGCTGCCGGCGCCCGACGCCTGGCCATACCTGATGCTGTCCGCGCTGGTCCATTACGGCTACTACGGATTCCTGCTGCTCGCGTACCGCTATGGCGAGCTGAGCCACGTCTACCCGCTGGCGCGCGGTTCCGCGCCGCTGATGGTCGCCTCCGGCGCCTGGGTGGCGGCCGGCGAGCAGCTCGGCCTGAGCGGAATAGCGGGCCTGGTGCTGGCCTCGGGCGGCCTGATGAGCCTCGCGTTCGAGCGCGGCCTGCCGCGCGGCGCGGCCGGTACCGCGGTCCTCTTCGCTCTCGGGACCGGCGCCCTGATCGCGGTCTATACCGTGATCGACGGGCTCGGTGTGCGGGCATCGGCTGCGCCGCTCGCCTACATCCTGTGGCTCAACCTGCTCGAGGCGGTACCGATCGTGATCTGGCTCGTCTTGTGGCGTCCTGCCGGCGTGATCGGCCGCTCGCGGCACGTCTGGGGCTTCGGAGTCGGCGGCGGCCTGCTTGCGACGGCTGCCTACGGGCTCGTGATATTCGCCATGTCCCGCGGCGGCATGGCCCATGTCTCGGCGCTGCGCGAGACCTCGATCCTGTTCGCGGCGCTGATCGGCGCCGTCGTCCTGCGCGAGGCATCGGGCAGCCCGGGCCGCCGGCTCGCCGCCGCCGGCGTGGTCGCAACCGGCATCGTGATGCTGCAACTGGGCTAGCGAGCCGCTCTCGCAGATCGTATCGCGGCGTCACGGTCGGCACGCCGCAGCAGCGGGCTTCACCTGCCGGCGCGTAACTGCTACCAACGAGCGCGTCGCCACGCCGGAGGTAAAATCATGGACGCGCGCCTCAACGCCGCGATCGAATACGGCCCGCTGGGCGTGTTCCTGTTGACCTATGTGGTCGGCGGCCTGTTTCTGGGCGAAGTCGATCAGATTCTGCTCGCCACCGCGGCGATCATGGCTGCGACAGTGATCGCCCTTTCGGTGGCCTGGACGGTGCAGGGGCGCGTGCCGAAAGTGCCGTTGATCTCCGCCGGGCTGTTGATGCTGTTCGGCGGTCTAACGCTGTGGCTGCGCGACCCGGTCTTCATCAAGATGAAGCCGACGATCGTCTACATGATGTTCGCCGCCGTGCTGCTGGTCGGGCTCCTCCTGCGCCGGCCCCTGCTGAAACCGCTGCTCGGGCACGCCTGGCAGCTGACCGAAGCCGGGTGGAACGCGCTGACATTCCGGTTCGGCGTGTTCTTCCTTGCGCTTGCCGGGCTCAACGAGCTCGTCTGGCGCACCCAGTCGACGGATTTCTGGGTCAACTACAAGGTATTCGGAACGATCGCGCTGATCTTTCTGTTCACGGCACTGCAGGTGCGGCTGGTGCAGCGCCACCAGGTCGTGGACGAGACCTCGCCAAGCGATTGATCCGCCGGTCAGGCCGTCCTGAAATGCTCGAGGATCGACCAGCCGCCGAGGGCGATGAAGCCGATTCCGGCTATCAGCTTCAGCGGCAGCGCCTCAAGGTAACGCGCGCCGAGATTGCCGACGACGACCGCCATGCCGGTGGCGAGGACGAGTGCCGCAGCAGCCGCCAGGAAGACCAGGGCCGGGTGGTGCGACCGGTCGCTTGCGAACAGCAGCGTCGCGATCTGGGTCTTGTCGCCCAGCTCGGCGAGAAAGATGACGGCGAAGATCGAGGCAAGCTTGAGCATATGCGGCACCTCCTGGGCGGGCAGCGTCAGAAGTTCCCGGTTTCCCCGGGCGGGTTCGAGCGGGCGGGGAAGTCGGCCATGTCGCGCACTTCGTCGTAGTGGCCGAGCGCCCACCGCACGGAGGGAAACGCGATCTCGTCCCACGGGATCTCGCGCCAGGCGAACAGATGGACTTCGGCGCTTTCCGGACCCGCGGCAATTTCCGGCGAGGCGAGCCGGGCGCGAAATATGACCTGCACCTGGCTGATGCGCGGAATGCTGTAGACCGCCAGCACCGAATCGATCTCGATCCGCGCGCGGGCCTCCTCGAACGCCTCGCGAATCGCGCCTTCGGCGGCGGTTTCGTTGAGCTCCATATAGCCCGCCGGCAGCGTCCAGTATCCTCGGCGCGGCGAAATCGCCCGCCGGCACATCAGGATGCGGTTCTCCCACAGCGCCACCGAACCGACGACGATCTTGGGATTGTCGTATTTGACGAAACCGCAATCGGGACAAACCAGACGCTCACGGTCGTCGCCGTCGGGGATCTGCCGGACGACCGGTCCGCGGGCGCTCGACTCACCTTCAGCCATGTCCGCACTCTGACGCGGCGCGCGGGCGGGGGCAAGCGGCAGACTCGACTCAATCGCCCTCGAGTGCCGCCACCCCGGGGAGCACCTTGCCCTCGAGCCATTCGAGGAAGGCACCGCCGGCAGTGGAGACATAGGAGAAGTCCGCGGTGACGCCGGCATGGTTTAGCGCGGCGACCGTATCGCCGCCGCCGGCGACCGAGACGAGCTCGCCGGCCCCGGTGAGACGTGCGGCCTCCCGTGCGACGGCGACGGTGCCTTCGTCGAACGGCGGGATTTCGAAGGCGCCGAGCGGCCCGTTCCAGACGAGCGTGCGGCATCGTCCGAGCCGCCCCGTGAGGTCGGCGACGCTGCCGGGACCGACGTCGAGGATCATCATCTCGGGCGGCACCGCGCCCACGTCGACGACGCTCGTCGCGACACCGGCCTCGAGCCTCTCGGCGATGACCGCATCGACGGGCAGGACGATCTCGCAGCCCGCTTCCCGGGCGCCGGCCTCGATCCGGCGCACCGTCTCCGCGAGATCTTTTTCGCACAGGCTCGCGCCGACATCGATGCTGCGGGCATGAAGGAAGGTGTTGGCCATGCCGCCGCCGATGACGATCGCGTCGACGCGTTCGACCAGATTGCCCAGCACGTCGAGCTTGGTCGAGACCTTGGCCCCGCCGACCAGCGCCGCGACCGGGCGGGCGGGTTGCTCGAGCGCCGCCTTCAGGGCCTCCAGCTCGGCCTGCATGGCGCGGCCGGCGGCGGCCGGCAGCAGGTGCGCGATCGCTTCCGTCGAGGCGTGGGCCCGGTGTGCCGCGGAGAACGCGTCGTTGACGTAGAGGTCGCCGAGCTTGGCGAGCTCGGCCGCGAACGCGGGATCGTTCGCCTCCTCTCCCGGGTGGAAGCGGAGGTTCTCGAGCAGCGCGACGCCGCCTGCCTCGAGGCGCTCCACGACGGCCGAGGCCGCCGGCCCGACGCAGTCGGCGGCGAAGGCGATGCGCTTGCCGCCCAGTGCTTGCGACAGCGCCGGCAGCACCGCTTCGAGCGACATCTCCGCCACCCGCTTTCCCTTGGGCCTGCCGAAATGCGACAGCACCACGACGCGCGCGCCTTTCCCGCACAGTTCGCACAGGGTCGGCGCCAGCCGTTCGAGGCGCGTGGCGTCGGTCACGCGTCCGTCGGCGACCGGTACGTTGAGGTCGCCGCGCAGCAATACGCGCCGGCCGGCGAAGTCGAGATCGTCGAGGGTTCTGAACATCGGGTTGCTCCCCGCTTCATGAGGGTGGCGCGCCGCCTGCCATCGTCTAGCCGATCGCGGACCTGCCGGCAATGGCCGCGCGGGCGGTAGGCGACCTGCCTTGTCATTGACCGGTTGCCGCCACAGCCTGAGCCGCCCCAGGGCGAGGGCCCTTGTGCGGCGCCGGAGGATCGGGCAAGGTCCGGCGCGGACGCCGGCGGCCCGACCCGCCACCCATCCGCATCCTGAGGGGAGATCGAGACCGATGAGCGATGCCAGGTACGACCTCGTGGTCATCGGTGCCGGACCCGGCGGCTACGTCGCCGCCATCCGTGCTGCCCAGCTCGGCCTGAAAACGGCGTGCGTGGAGAAGCGCGGTGCGCTGGGCGGCACCTGCCTCAACATCGGCTGCATTCCGTCGAAGGCGTTGCTGCACAGCTCGGAGAAGTACGAGGAGGCACGGCACGGGCTCGCGGCGCACGGCGTCGACGTCGCTTCCGTCAAGCTGAACCTCAAGACGATGATGGCGCGCAAGGACAAGGTCGTCGAGGAGCTGACCAAGGGCATCGAGTTCCTGTTCAAGAAGAACAAGGTCGAATACCTCAAGGGCAGCGCCAGGATCGAGGCGACGGGCAAGGTGTCGGTCACGCCGGCCAACGGCAGCAAGGCGACGCGGATCGAGGCCGCGAACATCCTGATTGCCACGGGATCGGACGTCATGCCGCTGCCGGGGGTGGAGATCGACGAGAAGCGGATCGTCTCGTCGACCGGCGCGCTGGCGCTGCCGAAGGTGCCGGAGCATCTGGTCGTCGTCGGCGCCGGCTATATCGGGCTCGAGATGGGGTCCGTGTGGCGGCGGCTCGGTGCCGAGGTCACGGTCGTCGAGTTCCTCGATCGCATCACGCCCGGCATGGACGGCGAGATTGCCAAGAATTTCCAGCGCATCCTCAAGAAGCAGGGCCTGACGTTCAGGCTGGGCACCAAGGTGACTGGGGCAAAGGCGTCGAAGAAGGCGCTCACGCTGACGCTCGAGCCCGCCAAGGGCGGCAAGGCCGAGACCCTCGACTGCGACATCGCGTTGGCGGCTATCGGACGGCGTCCGTATACCGAGGGCCTGGGCCTCGAGGAGGCCGGCATCGAGACGGACGAGCGCGGTTTCATCAGGATCGACGATCACTTCATGACCTCGCGCAAGGGCGTCTACGCGGTCGGCGACTGCGTGCCGGGTCCGATGCTCGCGCACAAGGCCGAAGACGAGGGCATCGCCTGCGTCGAGATCATCGCCGGCAAGGCCGCGCACGTGAACTACGACGCGATTCCGGGCATCGTCTACACTTGGCCCGAGGTCGCCGCCGTCGGCAAGACCGAGGAGCAGCTCAAGGAGGCCGGCGTCGAGTACCGGACCGGCAAGTTCCCGTTCAGCGCCAACAGCCGCGCCCGCGCGAACATGGACACGGAGGGCTTCGTCAAGATCCTCGCCGACGCGAAGACCGACCGCATCGTCGGCGCGCACATCATCGGCCCCGACGCGGGCACCATGATCCACGAGATCGTTGCGGTCATCGAGTTCGGCGGCTCGGCCGAGGATGTCGCGCGCACCTGCCACGGCCACCCGACGCTCGCAGAAGCGGTCAAGGAAGCCGCGCTGGCGGTCGACGGCCGGCCGATCCACATCTGATACGGGTTTCGCTCCGATGCCCGAACGCGTGGCCGCGGCCCGATGAGGCGGCCCGCCTCGCCCGTGCTGCTGATCGCCTCGATGTGCCTGGCGGAGGTGCTGGGCATGGCGGCGTTCGCCACATTCCCGGCGCTGCTGCCGGAGTTCCGCGCGGAATGGCAGCTCAGCAACACCGCCGCCGGCTGGATCGGCGGCGTCTATTTCGCCGGCTACCTGCTCGCGGTGCCGGTCCTCGTAAGCCTGACCGACCGTGTCGATCCGCGCCGCGTCTATCTGGCGGCGATGGCGATCAGCGTCGTCTCGGCCCTCGGCTTCGCGCTCGCCGCCGACGGTATCGCCGGGGCGAGCCTGTGGCGCGGCCTGCAGGGCGTCGGGCTCGCCGGCACCTACATGCCGGGGCTCAAGGCGCTGACCGATGCCGTCCCCGAGCGCCTGCAGAGCAGGGCCATCGCCTTCTATACGGCGAGCTTCGGCATCGGCTCGAGCCTCTCGTTCGTGATCGCCGGCGAGCTGGCGGCCCTGTTCGACTGGCGCTGGGCGTTCGGCCTGTCGGCCGGCGGGCCGGTTCTCGGCCTCGTCCTGGCGCTGCTCGTACTGCGTCCGCGGCCGCCGGTCGCCGATGCCGTGCCGGCAACCCGGCTGCTTGATTTCCGGCCGGTCTTCCGCAACCGCCGCGCCATCGCCTACACGCTGGGCTACTGCGTGCACAACTGGGAGCTCTTCGGCTATCGCACCTGGATCGTCGCCTATCTCGTGTTCGCCCAGGGCCACGCACCGCAGGGGGCGCTCGGCGTTGCCTGGAGCGCGACGACGATCGCCGCGCTGGTGAACCTGACCGGCCTGCCGGCGAGCGTGCTCGGCAACGAAGCGGCACACCGGTTCGGGCGGCGCCCGGTCCTGATCGCCGTCATGACCGCGTCGGCGGTTGTCGGCACCGCGTTCGGCTTCGCCGGGGCGTTCCTGCCGCTCGTCGTCGTCGTCGCGCTGGCGTTTGCCTACGGACTCACCGTGATCGGGGATTCGGCGACGCTCACCGCCGGAGTCGTCGCCGCCGCGGACCCCCGCTATCGTGGGGCAACCATGGCGGTACATTCGATGATCGGCTTCGTCGGCTCGTTTCTCGGCCCCCTCGCCTTCGGCGCCGTGCTCGATTCCGCCGGCGGCGAGTCGAGCGCAATCGCCTGGGGGACCGCGTTCGGCTCGCTCGGGCTGGTCATCCTGATTGGCCCGCTGCTGATGATGACGATGGCCCGGCGCGCGGAGCGCGACCCCGGCTAGCTGGTGGCGTCAAGCGCCGCCGCCAGGCCGAGCAAGGCGGGGTCCGGATGGCTGACGATCGCTGTCGGCACGGCGGCCAGCCAAACGCGGAACCGACCCTTCGCCTCGAACCGCTCGCGAAACGAGGAGGCCGCGACGAAGGCCGGGAACCGCGGCACGATGCCACCGGCGATGAACACGCCGCCGCGCGCGCCAAGCGTCAGCGCGACATTACCGGCAAATCCGCCGAGCATGGCGCAGAACGTTTTCAGCGTCGCCAGGCTCGCGGAACAGTCTCCGGCGAGCGCGCGCTCGGTGATCTCCGGCGCCCGACGGCTCGGGGCCGCAATGCCGTCGACCGCGACGACCGCCTGGTACAGCTCCTCGAGCCCGGAACCGCAGAGCACGCGTTCGGCCGAGACGTGGCCGTGGCGCGCCCGGACCCAGCGCAGCAATGCCGCCTCGCGATCGTCGGCGGCGGGCATCGTCGCATGGCCGCCTTCGGTGGCGACGACGATGCCGTGTGGCACCGCGGGAACGAAGGCGGCGACACCGAGCCCGGTGCCGGGACCGAGCACCGCCATCGGGGCGTCCGGGGCCCGATCGCCGCCGCCGATCGGTACGCGGGCGTCCGGGCCGAGCACCGGGAGTGCCCAGGCGAGCGCGGCGAAGTCGTTCATGATCATGGCGCGGTCGAGACCCAGCTCGCTCGCGAGCGCGTCTTCCGACACCTCCCAGCGGCTGTTCGTAAGCCGTGCGCGGCCTTCGCTGACCGGTCCGGCGAAGGCGATGGCGGCCCGTCGCGGTGGGCCTGCATCCGCATGGTCAGCGAGGAACGCGCGGATGGCGTCGGCGGGCGTCGGAAAATCGGCGACCGCGCAGCGGCGGACGGCTCCGATATCGCCGTCGCACCGCAGGACGAAGCGCGCGTTGGTGCCGCCGATATCGGCGAGAATGTCGGGCCGCGCCGCCTTCGTCATGCGCGACCGAGCCCGGCTGCGGCCTGCACGACGATATCGCCGGGGTCGACGGGCATGGCGCCGACGCGGCGGTTGCGGGTGACGGCCGCAGGCGGAACGCTCATCGCCGGTGTTTCCGTGGTTCGAGCCGGTCGAGCGCGGCGGGCATGGCGTCGAGCCACGCGACGACCGCGTCGACGTCGGCCAGCCGGAAGCGTGCGTGGGTGCCCGGGCGATCGCCGACGCAGATGGAATCGCCGCCGAGCGCATTGACCACCGCGAACGCGTCCTCGTCGGTGGTATCGTCGCCGATGAAGACGGGTCGCCGGCCGCGGAACGGCGGCTCGGCGAGGAAGCCGCGCACCGCGTGCCCCTTGTCGGCGAGCGCCGGCTTGATCTCGAGCACCATCTTGCCGTCGATGACTCGCAACCCGGAGCCGTGACGGGCCATGAGCTGGCCGACGAGATGTCGCGCCGCGGCGGCGTTCTCCGGCGCGCGCCGGTAATGCAGGGCGACCGCCCTTCCCTTGTCCTCGAGCGTGACGCCCGGATTGTCGCGCGCGAACGCGGCCAGCGCGTCACGCCACGGATCGAGCGCCTCCGGTGCGCCGAGGCGCCGCACGTCGCCGTTAGGGCCCCGATGCTCCAGCCCGTGCAGGCCGGCGGCCGGCAAGCGGAGCGGTGCGAAGAGCCGGTCGATGCTGTCGAGTCGGCGGCCGCTGATCAGCGCGATCGCCCCCTCGAACCGCGGCAACAACGCTGCGAGCACGGCCCGCAGGTGATCGCTGACCTCCGCGAGCTCGGGTGCGTCGGTGATGTGGAGCAGCGTGCCGTCGATGTCGAGGAACAGGGCCCAGTCGAAGCGCGGCTGCAGCGGCCCGGCAGACCCGTCGTCGGGGGTCGCCGGCCGCGGTCGTGGCGGGGATCGCTGCTCCATCGTCAGGCCCGGGCGATGTGTTTATCCGGCGGCCGCAAGGCCGCGTCGCCAGCGTAGCAATCCCGGTATCCCGCCCGCAATTGGGCGCCGAGGGGCGTCGCGGGACCGGGCCGCTTGGCGACGCGAGATCCGCGAGCCGCCTCAAGAGCGCTCATTTCGCGCGCGGATGCGCCGCACGGTACGCGGCCATCAGCGACTCGCTGTCGACCTCCGTGTAGCGCTGGGTCGTCGACAGCGACGCGTGCCCGAGGAGTTCCTGGATGGCGCGCAGGTCGCCCCCCGCCCCCAGCAAATGGGTGGCGAAGCTGTGGCGCAGCGCGTGCGGCGTCGCCGAGTCCGGCAGCGCGAGCAGGGCGCGGAGCGCGCGCATGCGGCGCTGCGCCACCCCCGGATTGAGGCGCTTGCCGCGCCGTCCGACGAAGAGCGGCGCATCGCCGCCGGCGCGATGCGGACAAGCGGCGGCATAAGCCGCGAGTGTCTCGCGCACGAGGGGGATGATCGGCACGATCCGCTGTTTTCCGCCCTTGCCTTCGATCATCAGCGCCTCGCCCTGCGCCAGCGCGCGCCGGTCGAGCGCCAGCGCCTCAGAGATGCGCAGCCCGCAGCCATAGAGCAGCGTGAACAGGGCGGCATCGCGAAGGATTTCCCATTGCTCGCCCGGCAGCAACGATACCGACCCGAGCAGATCCTCGGTGTCGCCCACGGTCAAGGGCTTGGGAACCGCCGCCGGTCGGCGCGGTGCGCGCACGACGCGGATCGCCTGATTTGCCGCGTGACCGTTGCGTTCCAGCCAGCGGAAGAAGCCGCGCAGCACCGACATGGCGCGGACCGTCGAGCCACGGCCGCATCCCGCGCCGGCGCGGCGCGCCATCCACGCCCGGAAATCGGCCGCCGTGAGCCGCTCGAGATCGGCGAGCCGCGGCGGCGCTCCGAGATGCTCCTGCAGAAAGCCGAGGAACGCAGCCAGGTCCCGGCCGTAGGCCGCCACGGTGTGGGCCGAGGCGCGGCGCTCGTGCGTCAGCCAGCGACGCCAGTCGTCGATCGCCCGCTGCAGGGCGGCGTCACGTGCCGCCGCCGCTATGGCCGGCTCAACCACCGTGCCAGCACCCGCTCGAGGCATTGCGCGAGGAACGACAGAAGCTCGACGGCCTGCCCCGCTTCGAACTTGCCGGGCTGACGCGAGCCGAACGCGATCAGGCCGGGCGCCGACGCGAGCGCGATGCGGGCGAGCGCGTCCGACGCGACGAGGGGCGCCCCGCCGCCGTAGATCTCCAGCTCGCCCTCGACGGCGCTGCGCAGGCTGACGGCGCGCTCGCCGAGGAGGCGGGCGACGGTACCGACGGGCAGGCTTTGCAGGCCGTGCGTCGCCTGCGCCGGCAGGTCCGCCGTCGGCTCGATGCCGAGAGCGACCACATCGAGGTCGAGCAACACCGCGAAATCGGTCGTCACGGTCTGGATCAGCTGTTCGAGCGAAGTCGCCGACAGCGCGGCGATGACGCATTCGTGAATGCGCGACTGGCTGGTCAGGTTCGCCCGTCCGGTCGCAAGCAGATCGTCCTGTCGCCGCTGCGCAAGGTCGAGATCCGTCCGCAGGCGTTCGATCATGGCATGCTGCAGGTCGGAGACGCCGTCGCCCAGCTCGCGCTCCGGCGCGACGGCACCGTCGAGCAGCTCGGGATGCTTGACGACGAAATCGGGGTGCCGGCGCAGCCAGTCGAGCACCTCGGCCGGCGACAGGCCGGTATCCCGCTTCGTCTTTCTCGCCTGGGTCACGACCAGGGCGCCCCGCCCTCAGCGACCGAGAATCGACTGGCCCGTCTTCTGCCAGTCGGCAACGAAGGCGGCCAGCCCCTTGTCGGTCAGCGGATGGTTGAACATGGCTCGGAGCACCGCGGGCGGCACCGTCGCAACGTGGGCGCCCATCTTGGCCGTCTCGACGACATGCATGGGATGTCGCACCGAAGCGACCAGCACTTCGGTGCGGAAATCGGGGTATTGCGCGTAGATTTCGACGATATCGGCGATCAGCGCCATGCCGTCTCCGCCGACGTCATCGAGCCGGCCGACGAAGGGCGAGACGAAGCTGGCGCCGGCCTTGGCGGCGAGAATCGCCTGTGCCGGCGAGAAGCAAAGCGTGACGTTGACCATGGTGCCTTCCGACGAGAGGACCTTGCAGGCCTTGAGCCCGTCCGGCGTCAGCGGCACCTTGACCGCGATATTGTTGGCGAGCTTGGCCAGTGCCCGGCCCTCGGCGAGCATGGTCTCGACGTCGGTGGCCGCGACCTCGGCGCTGACCGGACCGGCGACGAGCTCGCAGATCTCGCGCAGAACCTCGAAGAAATCGCGCCCTGTCTTGGCGACCAGCGACGGGTTCGTGGTGACCCCGTCAAGCAGCCCGGTTGCCGCCAAATCCCTGATCTCAGGGACATCCGCTGTATCGACGAAAAATTTCATGCTGTTCGGACCCCGCCCGCTCCGTTCGATCCGGCCGGTCGGTTCGCCGTGGCGCGTTCCGTCCGGCCGGTGCTAGATGTGAGGCGAGTCTAACCGATGCAGATGACCCGCGCCAGTTCCTCCGACCGCGCCAGCACCGCAACCGCCGGCAGACGCGTCTCCGTGCTGCTGCCGCTGCCGCTCGGCAGCGCCTATGATTACCGGCAACCTGCTGCGATGACGTTAACGCCCGGCGATTTCGTGCGCGTACCGCTCGGGCGCCGGGAGGCGATCGGCGTCGTCTGGGGCGCCGGCGACCCGGCCGGTGTCGACGAGTCGCGCCTGAAGGACGTGGCCGAGCGGCTCGAAGCGCCGGCGCTGCCGGCGGAGACGCGCAAGCTGGTCGACTGGATCGCCCGCTATACCCTGAGCCCGCGCGGTTCCGTTCTGCGCATGGCGATGAGCATTCCCGAGGCCCTCGAACCGCCGCCGGTCCGAACCGGCTTTCTCGTCGTCGCGCCGCTGCCCGAGCTGCGCCTGACGGCGGCACGCAAACGGGTGCTGGCCGTCGCCGCGGACGGCCCGCCTCGGGCCGCCGCGGAGCTCGCCCGCGAGGCCGGCGTGAGCCCCGGCGTCGTCGCCGGCCTGGCCGATGCCGGCGCGCTGGCGCGTGTCCTCCTGCCGGTCGACGGCCCCGCCGGTGCGGCGCCCGACCCGCAGCGGCCGGGCCCCACGCTCTCCCAGCAACAGCGGGCGGCCGCGGACGCGTTGGTCTCCCGCATCGGCGAGGGTTTCGGCGTGGTCCTGCTCGACGGCGTGACCGGTGCCGGCAAGACCGAGGTCTATTTCGAAGCGGTCGCCGCAGCGCTCGAGGCCGGTCGCCAAGTGCTGGTCCTGCTCCCCGAGATCGCGCTGACCGGCCAGTGGCTGGCGCGGTTCGCGGCGCGCTTCGGGGCCGACCCGGACGTCTGGCATTCCGACCTCGGCCGCGCGCGGAGGCGCCGCTGCTGGCGCCGCGTGGCGGAGGGCCGGGCGCGCGCCGTGGTGGGCGCGCGGTCGGCCCTGTTCATGCCGTATCCCGAGCTCGGCCTCATCGTCGTCGACGAGGAGCACGACTCCTCCTACAAGCAGGAGGACGGGGTCATCTACCACGCCCGCGACATGGCGGTCGTGCGCGGGCAGATCGGCGATATTCCGGTGGTGCTCAGTTCGGCGACGCCGTCGCTGGAGACGATCGTCAATACCGAGGCCGGACGGTACGGCCGATTGCACCTGCCGGCGCGACACGGCGGGGCGCTGCCGCCGGCGGTCGAGCTGATCGACATGCGGCGCGACCCGCCGCCGCCGCGGCGCTGGCTCAGCCCGCCCGTCGTGCTGTCGCTGAAGCAGACGCTCGAGGCGGGCGAACAGTCGCTGCTGTTCCTCAATCGCCGCGGCTATGCTCCGCTGACCCTGTGTCGCGCCTGCGGCCATCGCCTGCAATGTCCGAACTGCACCGCCTGGCTCGTCGAGCACCGGCTTTCCGGGCGGCTGCAGTGCCACCATTGCGGCTACCTCGCCGAGCTGCCGCGCGATTGCCCCGAATGCGGGGCGACCGATCGCATGGCCGCCTGCGGCCCCGGGATCGAGCGCCTCGCCGAGGAGGTGGCCGCGCTGTTCCCCGCCGCGCGGCTTGCCGTCATGACGAGTGACACGGTGCGCGGACCCGACGCCGCCGCCGCCTTCGTCGAGGCGATCGCCCGGCACGATATCGACGTCATCCTCGGCACGCAGATCGTCGCCAAGGGACACCACTTCCCGATGCTGACGCTGGTCGGCGTGGTCGACGCCGACCTCGGTTTGATGGGCGGCGACCTGCGTGCCGCGGAACGCACCTTCCAGCTGCTGCACCAGGTGGCGGGGCGTGCCGGGCGCGAGGAGCGGCCGGGCCGCGTGCTGCTGCAGACCTGGCATCCCGACCACCCCGTCATGCAGGCGCTGGCGGACGGAACGCGCGACCGCTTCCTCGCCGAGGAGGCGGCGATGCGGCGCGACGGGGGCTGGCCGCCGTTCGGACGCCTGGCGGCGCTGATCGTCTCGGGCCGGAGCGAGGAAGAGGTCGACGCGACCGCGGCCCGCCTCGCCCGCGTCGCGCCGTCGGGCGCCGGGCTGCGCGTGCTCGGCCCCGCGCCGGCGCCGCTTGCCGTGCTGCGCGGTCGTCACCGGCGGCGGCTGCTGCTGAAGGCGTCGCGCGACATCGACGTGCCGGCGGTGTTGCGGCGCTGGCTCGCCGCCGTGCGCTGGCCCGGCGGCGTGCGCGTCCAGGTCGACGTGGACCCATACAGTTTCATGTGATGCAATTGCGCCCGAGCGTTCGGGCCGGCGAGGAGGACAGCGATGAGCGACGGGCAGCCAACCATCCGCGCCATCCGCGCGCGCGGCGTGATCGTGCCGATGCGGCGGCCCCTGGCGACCGCCGGCGGGGCGGTGTCGAAAGCGCCATTGGCCCTGGTCGATCTCGAAACCGACCAGGGCGTGACCGGATCGGCCTACGTCTTCTGCTATACGCCGCTGGCGCTGGCGCCGACGGTCGCGCTGCTCGGCGCCGTCGGCGATGCGATCGCCGGCGAGCTGCTGGCGCCGGTGCGCCTGATGGAGGACATGCAGGCGAGGTTCCGGCTGCTCGGGCTGCAGGGTCTGGCGATGATGGCCGCGGCGGCGGTCGACATGGCCGCCTGGGACGCGCTGGCGAAGAGCAAGGGACTGCCGCTCGCCCGCCTGCTCGGCGCCGAGCCCGTCTCGCTACCCGCCTACAACAGCAAGGGACTCGGGCTGATCGGCCGCGAGCGGGCGCCGGACGAGGCGCGCGAACTGGCCGCCGAGGGTTTCTCCGCGATCAAGCTGCGGCTCGGTTACGCGCACCTGCGCGACGACGTCGCCGTGGCCGAGGCGGTGCGCGAGGCGGTCGGCGACGCCACCCGCATCATGACCGACTACAACCAGGCGCTCGATCCGTCCGAGGCAGCGAAACGGGCCCGCGCGCTCGGGCATCTCGGACTCGAGTGGATCGAGGAACCGGTGCGCTTCGACGACTATGCCGGTTGCGCCAGGGTGCGCGACGCGTCACCCGTACCGATCCAGATCGGCGAGAACTGCTGGGGCGTGCACGACATGCAGAAGGCACTCGATGCGGGGTCGTGCGACCTCTTCATGCCGGACGCGGCGAAGATCGGCGGCGTGAGCGGCTGGCGCGCCGTCGCCGGCATGGCCGAAGCGCGGGGCCTGCCCGTCTCGTCGCACCTCTATCCGGAGATCAGCGCGCACCTGCTGGCCGCCACCGCGACCCGCCACTGGCTCGAATATGTCGACTGGGCCGAGCCGGTGCTGCGCGAGCCGCTCGCCGTCGTCGACGGCCACGTCAGCGCGCCGGACGGCCCCGGCAGCGGCATCGAATGGGACGAGGACGCGGTCGCCCGGTTCGCTGCCTGATGCGGCGGTGGCACGGCCTCGCCAGGCCGCAAAACAACCGGCCAGACTCGGCTTGCCAGTGAATTTCCCCTGTGTTAAAGACGGCGCGCCGTGGAGGGGCGGGGCGACTTTTCGCGGCTACGAAGGGCTTCGGGAAGACCCGCGGCGACAGCGGGTATGTCGGTTCTTTCGGGGGACATCCGGTGGCAGGGAACTCAGGGGCATCCGGACTGGCCGGTCGCTACGCTGCGGCCCTGTTCGAGCTTGCCGACTCCGAGAAGGCGCTCGATGCGGTCGCGGATGATCTGCGTTCGCTGCAGGCGCTGCTCGAGGGCAGTGAAGATCTTACGCGCCTCGTGCGCAGCCCGGTGCTCGACCGCGAGGACCAGTGGAACGCCATGGGCGCGCTGCTCGACAAGATGGGCGTGAACGACCTGACCAAGCGATTCATCGGTGTCGTGACGATGAACCGGCGGCTGTTCGCGCTGTCGGGAATCATCGCCGCGTATCTGGCGGAGCTTGCGGCGCGGCGCGGTGAGGTGACGGCCGACGTCGTCACGGCGCACGCGCTAAAGGACAGCCAGATGAAGGCGCTCGAACAGGCATTGAAGAAGGCGATCGGCGGCAAGGTCGCCGTGGCGCACCGCGTCGATCCGGCGATCCTCGGAGGGCTCGTGGTCAAGGTCGGCAGCCGCATGGTCGACTCGTCGCTGCGCACGCAGCTGCAGAAGCTCAAATTCGCGATGAAAGGGACAGGTTGATGGAAATCCGGGCCGCGGAAATTTCCAACATCATCAAGGAACAGATCGCCAGTTTCGGGGCCGAGGCGGAGGTCGCCGAGGTCGGCCAGGTCATTTCGGTCGGCGACGGCGTGGCGCGCGTCTACGGGCTCGACAAGGTGCAGGCCGGCGAGATGGTCGAGTTCCCCGGCGGCATCAAGGGGATGGCCCTCAACCTCGAGACCGACAATGTCGGTATCGTGATCTTCGGCGAAGACCGCGACATCAAGGAGGGCGACACCGTCAAGCGCACCGGGACGATCGTCGACGTTCCCGTCGGCAAGGGGCTGCTGGGCCGCGTCGTCGACGCGCTCGGCAATCCGATCGACGGCAAGGGACCGATCAAGGACGTCGAACGGCGCCGCGTCGAGGTCAAGGCGCCCGGGATCATCCCGCGCAAGTCGGTGCACGAGCCGGTGCAGACGGGCCTCAAGGCGATCGACAGCCTGGTGCCGATCGGCCGCGGCCAGCGCGAGCTGATCATCGGCGACCGCCAGACCGGCAAGACGGCGATCGCAATCGATGCCTTCATCAACCAGAAGAAGATCAACGAGGGCGACGACGAGTCCAAGAAGCTCTACTGCGTTTACGTCGCCGTCGGCCAGAAGCGTTCGACGGTGGCGCAGATCGTCAAGATCCTCGAGGACTACGGCGCGCTCGACTATTCGATCGTCGTCGCCGCGACAGCGTCGGAGCCGGCGCCCCTGCAGTTCCTCGCACCCTATACCGGGTGCACGATGGGCGAGTTCTTCCGCGACAACGGCATGCACGCGGTCATCGTCTATGACGATCTGTCGAAACAGGCGGTCGCCTATCGCCAGATGTCACTGCTGCTGCGCCGACCGCCGGGCCGCGAGGCCTATCCCGGCGACGTCTTCTACCTCCATTCGCGGCTGCTCGAACGCGCCGCGAAGCTGAACGAGGACAACGGCGCGGGTTCGCTGACCGCGCTGCCGATCATCGAGACCCAGGCCGGCGACGTGTCGGCCTATATCCCGACCAACGTGATTTCCATCACCGACGGGCAGATCTTCCTCGAGACCGAGCTGTTCTATTCCGGCATCCGTCCGGCCATCAATGTCGGCCTGTCGGTGAGCCGGGTCGGCTCGGCAGCACAGGTCAAGGCGATGAAGCAGGTGGCCGGCACGATCAAGCTGGAACTCGCGCAGTACCGCGAGATGGCGGCGTTCGCGCAGTTCGCTTCGGACCTCGACCAGGCGACGCAGCGGCTGCTCAATCGCGGTGCCCGACTCACGGAGGTGCTGAAGCAGGACCAGTTCAGCCCGCTCCCGGTCGAGGAGCAGGTCGTGTCGATCTTCGCCGGCGTGCGCGGCTATCTCGACAAGATCGCGGTCAGGGACGTCACCCGCTTCGAGCACGGCCTGCTCGACGAGATCCGCTCGAAGGGCCAGGAGATCCTCGACGCGATCCGCAAGGAACAGGCGATCTCCGAGGAGACCGACGGCAAGCTCACCGCGTTCCTCGACGGCTACGCGAAGACCTTCGCCTGACCGGCGACGCGCCGGGAGCGGGCGGACAGGGACCATAGCAGGGCGGAGCCTGGCGCATGCCGAGCCTCAAGGACCTCAAGATCCGGATCAACAGCGTCAAATCGACGCGCAAGATCACGTCGGCGATGAAGATGGTCGCGGCCGCCAAGCTGCGTCGCGCGCAGGAGCAGGCGGAGGCCGCGCGTCCCTACGCCGAGCGCATGGAGCGCGTGCTCGGGGCCCTCGCCAGCGCCGCCGAGGGTCGCCCCGGTGCGCCGCCGATGCTGGCGGGCACGGGCAAGGACGACGTCCATCTGATCGTCGTCGCAACCGCGGACCGCGGCCTCTGCGGCGCCTTCAACTCGTCGCTGGTACGCGCGGCGCGGGCGCGGATCCGCGATCTCACGCGCGACGGCAAGACGGTCAAGATGTTCTGCGTCGGCAAGAAAGGGCGCGACCTGCTGCGCCGCGAGTTCGGCGAGCGCATCGTCGAGACGGTAACGGAAGTCGGCCGGCCCAGCCTGACGTTCGGCGCCGCGGACGCGATCGGCGACAAGATCATCCGCATGTTCGAGGCCGAGGAGTTCGACGTCTGCACGATCTATTACAACCACTTCAAGTCGGCGATGACGCAGATCGTCACCGCGCAGCAACTGATCCCGTTCGCCGTGAACGGAAGCGACGACCAGGGCAAGGAAGCAGGAAAGGCGGCGAACAGCGATACGGTTTACGAGTACGAGCCGGAAGAGTCGGAGATCCTCGAAGCGCTGCTGCCGCGCAACATCTCGGTGCAGGTCTTCCGGGCGCTGCTCGAGAACAATGCGAGCGAGCAGGGCGCGCGGATGACCGCGATGGACAGCGCCACGCGCAACGCCGGCGACATGATCGACAACCTGACGATCCAGTACAACCGGGCGCGCCAGGCGGCGATCACGAAGGAACTCATCGAGATCATCTCCGGTGCCGAGGCGCTCTAGCCAGCGCTTCGCGCAAGCGGCACCGCGGATTTGCGAATAGGAGCTCAGAAGATGGCGAAGAACATTGTCGGCACAGTCTCCCAGGTCATGGGCGCCGTCGTCGACGTCCGTTTCGAAGGCGACCTGCCGCCGATCCTGAACGCGCTGCACGTCGACAACCAGGGCCAACGGCTGGTCCTCGAGATCGCGCAGCATCTCGGCGAGTCGATGTGCCGCACGGTGGCGATGGACTCGACCGAAGGCCTGGTGCGCGGGCAGGAGGTGACCGACACCGGCGGCCCGATCACGGTGCCGGTCGGCCCGGAGACGCTCGGCCGGATCATGAACGTCATCGGCGAGCCGGTCGACGAGCGCGGCCCGGTGAAGACCAAACAGACCTACCCGATCCACCGCCCGGCGCCGGAGTTCGTGAGCCAGTCGACGGAGGCGGAGATCCTCGAGACCGGCATCAAGGTCGTCGACCTGCTGGCGCCCTATGCCAAGGGCGGCAAGATCGGCCTGTTCGGCGGCGCCGGCGTCGGCAAGACCGTGATCATCATGGAGCTGATCAACAACATCGCCAAGGCGCATGGCGGCTACTCGGTGTTCGCCGGCGTCGGCGAACGCACGCGCGAGGGCAACGACCTCTACCACGAAATGATCGAATCGGGCGTGATCAAGCTCGACGACGAGGGCTCGAAGGCGGCGCTGGTCTATGGCCAGATGAACGAGCCGCCGGGCGCGCGGGCGCGGGTCGGCCTGACCGGCCTGACGCTGGCGGAGTATTTCCGCGACGAGGAAGGCCAGGACGTGCTGCTGTTCATCGACAACATCTTCCGCTTCACCCAGGCGGGCTCCGAGGTGTCGGCGCTGCTCGGCCGTATTCCGTCCGCGGTCGGCTACCAGCCGACCCTGGCCACCGACATGGGCGCCCTGCAGGAGCGCATCACCTCGACCGACAAGGGCTCGATCACCTCGGTGCAGGCGATCTACGTGCCGGCCGACGACCTCACCGACCCGGCGCCGGCGACGTCGTTCGCCCATCTCGACGCGACCACCGTGCTGTCGCGCCAGATCGCCGAGCTCGGCATCTACCCGGCGGTCGACCCGCTCGATTCGACGTCGCGCATGCTCGACCCGCGCATCGTCGGCGAGGAGCACTACAACGTCGCGCGCAGGGTGCAGGAGGTGCTGCAGACCTACAAGTCGCTGCAGGACATCATCGCCATCCTCGGCATGGACGAGCTCTCGGAGGAGGACAAGCTGACCGTCGCCCGGGCACGCAAGATCCAGCGCTTCCTGTCACAGCCGTTCCACGTCGCCGAGGTGTTCACCGGTTCGCCCGGCGTGCTGGTCGCCCTCGAGGACACGATCAAGGGCTTCAAGGGTATCGTCGCCGGCGATTATGACGACCTTCCCGAGGCCGCCTTCTACATGGTCGGCACCATCGAGGAAGCCGTCGAGAAGGCCAAGAAGATGGCGGCGGAGGCCGCCTGATCGGGAGACCGGCGCATGGCGGATACCATCGAGTTCGAACTGGTCTCGCCGGAGCGGCTCCTGCTGTCAGAGCCGGTCGAGATGGTCGTCGTGCCCGGCGCCGAGGGCGATTTCGGCGCCCTTCCCGGCCATTCCGCCCTTGTCTCCGCTGTCCGACCCGGCGTCCTGGCCGTGTTCGAGAACGGTGCCGTGACGACGCGCGTCTTCGTCGCCGGCGGTTTCGCCGAAGTCACGCCCCAGCGCTGCACCGTACTCGCCGACGAGGCGGTACCGCTCGACGAGATCGATCGCGAGGCGGTCGAGAAGCTGATCCCCGACCTCAGGGACGACATCGAGGCCGCGCG
>JBFHDX010000011.1:0-55152 GCA_041584475.1 Alphaproteobacteria bacterium | reverse complement strand
CCGCGCCGCAGCGCGACCAAATGCTTGCAAATGCCGGCGCACGTCGTACCATCGTATGGTCTCTGCCCGTGAGCAGAACAACACGACAAAAACAGCAGGGGCGGCCTCGGGACGACGCGCGTGCAAGCGGTCCGACCGAGTCTTCGCTCCGATCAGGGAGAAATCTGATGACACGACGGAAATCCACGGGCCTCGCCCTTGCGGCACTGATCGCCGCGACCGGGCTGTTCGCGGGCCTTGCCGGCGGTGCCGCGCAGGCGGCCGAGCGCTTGACCCTTTACTGCAGCCCGCAGATCGAATGGTGCCAGCTGATGGTGGAGGAATTCGAGAAGCGCACGGGCATCAAGGTCGCCATGACCCGCAAGAGCTCCGGCGAGACCTTTGCGCAGATCAAGGCCGAGGCCAGCAATCCGAAGGGCGACGTCTGGTGGGGCGGCACCGGCGATCCGCATCTGCAGGCCGCCGAAGAGGGGCTGTCGGAAGAGTACAAGTCGCCCAAGCTGAACGAGCTGTCGGACTGGGCGAAGGGACAGGCGGCGGCGAGCGGCTACCGCACCGTCGGCATCTACATGGGCGCGCTCGGCTTCGGCTATAACGAGGAGCTGCTCAAGGCGAAGGGCCTGCCCGAGCCGAAATGCTGGCAGGATCTCGTCAAGCCGGAATACAAGGGCGAGGTGCAGATGGCGAACCCGAACTCGTCGGGCACCGCGTACACGACGCTGGCCACGATGGTGCAGCTGTTCGGTGAGGAGAAGGGCTTCGAATACATGAAGGCCCTGCACCGCAACATCAACCAGTACACGAAGTCGGGCTCGGCGCCGATCAAGGCGGCGGCGCGCGGCGAGACGACGATCGGCATCGTCTTCATGCACGACGCGGTCACCCAGGCGGTGAACGGCTTCCCGATCAAGACCGTGGCGCCGTGCGAGGGCACGGGTTACGAGATCGGCTCGATGAGCATCATCAAGGGCGCGCGCAACCCGGAATCGGCGCGGAAGTGGGTCGATTTCGCGCTGACCGCCGAGGTGCAGAGCATGGCGGTGCAGGCGGATTCGTTCCAGGTGCCGTCGAACGCGAGCGCGACGGTGCCGCCGCAGGCCCCGAAGATCAGCGAGATCAAGCTGATCGATTACGACTTCAAGAAGTACGGGTCGTCGGCCGAGCGCACGCGGCTGCTCCAGAAATGGGATACGGAGGTCAAGTCCCTGCCGCAATGAGCCGCCTCCCGTCTGACTTGCGATCCGGCGGCGGGGAGGTCGAGGCGTGACGCGGGTTATCGGCCTGTGGCTGGCCCTCGGCGCCGTCGGCTACGCGATCCTGCCGTGGTACGCCATCGAGGACGGGTTCTGGTCGTTCCTGTGGCTGGTCGATGGCTGGCCACAGGATCGCGACTACGCGCCCGCGATCGTGCAGATCACGGCGCACGGACGCGTCTGGCTCGCCCCGCTGCTGCTGTTCCTGGCCGCGCCGCTGGCGGTGATTCGCCGCGAGCGCGGCGACCGCGTGCTGGCGGCGACGCTGATCGCCGCCGGCGCCGGGGGGCTGGGCTGGCTTCTGCTGCAGGGCTTCGCGATCGGCATCCGCGGCTGGGAGTTCGCCACGTTCGAGGCGTTGTTCGGGCCGCTCGGGGATCGCCAGTTCGGCATGGGCTATGGGGCGCTGGTGCTCGCCGCCTGCTTCCTGTTCCTGGTGACGCAGGGGTTGGCGGCGCGCGGCGCGGTGAACGGCGACGGCTTCGTCGTCGGCGCGATCGGCCTGGTCATCGCGCTGGTCACCGCCTTCATCCTGTTCCCGGTCTCGCGCATTCTCGTCAGCGCACTGCGCGACAATGACGGGGCGCTGGCCCCCGGCCTGTTCCTCGACAAGATCACCGACCGCACGATCTGGGGCATCGACTGCCTGTACGGTGCGCTGAGCTGCGGCGCCGCGTGGAACTCGCTGATCCTGGCGCTGCTCACCGGCGCCGGGACGACGCTGCTCGGCCTCGCCTTCGCGCTGATCGCCACGCGCACGCGGTTCCGCGCCAAGCGGCTGCTGCGCGTGCTGACGGTGCTGCCGATCATCACCCCGCCCTTCGTCATCGGCCTTTCGGTGATCCTGCTGTTCGGCCGTTCGGGCGCGGTCAGCCAGTTCCTCGACTGGAGCCTCGGCATCGAGCCGACGCGCTGGATCTACGGCCTGCCGGGCATCTGGTTCGCGCAGATGCTGGCCTTCACGCCGATCGCCTTCCTCGTGCTGATCGGCGTCGTCGAGGGGGTCAGCCCGTCGATGGAGGAGGCAGCGCAGACGTTGCGGGCCGACGCCTGGAAGACATTCACCACCGTGTCGCTGCCGCTGATGCGGCCGGGTCTCGCCAACGCCTTTCTGATCGGCTTCATCGAGAGTATGGCGGATTTCGGCAATCCGCTCGTTCTCGGCGGCAATTTCGACGTGCTGTCGACCGAGATCTTCTTCGCCATCGTCGGCGCGCAGCACGACCAGGGCCGGGCGGCGGTCCTCGCGCTGGTGCTGCTGACCTTCACGCTGTCCGCCTTCTTCGCGCAGCGGCGCTGGCTCGGCCGGCGTTCCTACGCGACGATGACCGGCAAGGGCGATGCCGGCATCCCGGTCGCGCTGCCGTCGCGGCTCAACTGGCTGGTCTACGGCACGGCGCTGCCGTGGGCGCTGCTGACCGCGATCATCTACTGCATGATCATGTTCGGCGGCTTCGTCGAGATCTGGGGGCGCGACCACAGCTTCACGCTGCGGCACTACGCCGAGGCCTTCTCGATCACCACCGGGGCCGGCGGCCTCGTCTGGAGCGGCGCGGCGTGGAACTCGTTCTGGACGACGATCACGATCGCCACCGTGGCGGCGCCGCTGACCGCCGCGATCGGGCTGCTGACCGCCTACGTGCTGGTCCGCCAGCGGTTCGCCGGCAAGGACGCGTTCGAGTTCGGCACGATGCTGAGCTTCGCCATCCCGGGCACGGTCATCGGCGTGAGCTATATCCTCGCCTTCAACGTGCCGCCGATCGAGCTCACCGGCACCGGCGCCATCCTCGTGCTCTGCTTCATCTTCCGCAACATGCCGGTCGGCGTGCGCGCCGGCATCGCGGCGATGAGCCAGATCGACAGCAGCCTCGACGAGGCGTCGCTGACGCTCGGCGCCGGCAGCTTCGCGACCGTGCGCCGGGTCGTACTGCCGCTGCTGCGGCCGGCGATCGTCGCCGCGCTGGTGTTCAGCTTCGTGCGCGCGATGACGGCGATCAGCGCGGTCATCTTCCTCGTCAGCGCGAACTACGACATGGCGACGTCGTACATCATCGGCCGCGTCGAGAACGGCGATTACGGGCTGGCGATTTCCTATTCCTCGATTCTCATCCTGGTCATGCTGGCGGCGATTTCGCTGGTCCAGCTGACCGTCGGCCAGCGTCGGGTGTTCCGCGGCGCCGAGGGCAGTCCGGCACCGGGCGCCGCAAGGGGGGTGGCATGACGATCGCGGGCAGGGCGGCCACGGTGACGTTCGAGCGCGTCACGAAGAGCTTCGGCGACGTCGTCGCCGTGCAGGAGATCGATCTGACGATCGAGGCCGGCTGCCTGGTGACCTTGCTCGGGCCCAGCGGCTGCGGCAAGACGACGACCCTGCGCCTGATCGCCGGCCTCGAGATGCCGACGAGCGGCCGCATCCTGATCGGCGACGAGGACGTGACGCGGCTGCCGGTGACCCAGCGCGACGTCAGCATGGTGTTCCAGTCGTACGCGCTGTTCCCGCACATGACGGTGCTGGAGAACGTCGCCTACGGCCTCGTCGTCTCGGGACGCCCCAAGGCCGAGGCGCACGCCGCCGCCGAGGAGGGGCTCGAGCAGGTCGGGCTCTCGGGCTTCGGCAAGCGGCTGCCGAGCGAGCTCTCCGGCGGTCAGCAGCAACGCGTCGCCGTCGCCCGCGCCCTCGTGCTCGAGCCGCAGGTGTTGCTGTTCGACGAGCCCCTGAGCAACCTCGACGCCAAGCTGCGGCGGCGCGTCCGTGAGGAGATCCGCGAGCTGCAGCAATCACTCGGCCTGACGACCGTGTACGTGACGCACGACCAGGAGGAGGCGCTGGCGGTCTCGGACCGCATCATCGTCATGCGCAACGCGATGATTGCCCAGGAGGGCAGCCCGCGCGACCTGTACGATACGCCGGCGGACCGGTTCGTGGCGGATTTCATCGGTGACGCCAATCTGGTGCACGCCGAGATCGCCGGCCTCGAGGGCGACGACGCGGTGGTCCGCGTCGGCGGCCTCGAGCTGCGGCTCCCGAGTCGCGGGCTGAAGCCCGGCGGCGCCGAGCTGGCGATCCGTCCGGAGGCGATAGCGCTGGCCGCCGGCAGCGCCGACGGCGCGATCCCCGGCACCGTGACCAAGGCGACCTACCTCGGCAACCACGTCGAATACATGGTCCAGTCGGCGGTCGGGGAGCTATTCGTCGTCGACGGCCGGGTCGATGCGCCGATCGCCGCGGGCACCGAGGTCTCGGTCACGCTGGCGCGGCGCGGCGTGACCCTGGTTCCTGAGTGAGCGCCGCCCGAGCCAACGCCGCGGGCACGCGATTCGCTTTGTTGCTGTTCGCCGTCGTGCTACTGACGGTCGCGGCGGTTCGCCGCGACCCGCTTTCCGGACCCGAGGAGATGTCCCGCGATGGATGACGCCCAGCTCGACGACCGGTTCGAGACCGCCACGGCGCTGGCGCGCGAGGCCGGCGCGCTGGCGCACGGCTATTTCCGGCGCTTCGAGGAGCTTTCGGTCCGGCGCAAGGGTCTGCAGGACGAGGTCAGCGAGGCCGACGTCGCCGTCGAGACGCTGATCCGCGAACGGCTGTCGGAGCGCTTTCCCGAGGACGCCTTCCTCGGCGAGGAAAGCGGGCTTGCCGGGGGGGCCGCCGAGCGCGATGACGCCGCACCGGTCTGGGTCGTCGATCCGATCGACGGCACCGCGTGCTTCGTCTCCGGCATCCCGACCTGGTGCGTCTCGATCGCCTGCGTCGTCGGCGACACGATCCCGATCGGCGTTGTCTACGACCCGAACAGCGACGAGCTGTTCGCGGCCAGACGCGGCGCCGGGGCGACGGTCAACGGCCGGCCGATCCGGCCGAGCGAGGCCAGCGGTTTCGACGAGGGGCTCGTCGGCATCGGCTATTCGACGCGAACGCCGCCATCGGCGGCGATCGGAGCCATCGACCGGCTGCTCGGCGAAGGCGGCATGTTCGTCCGCAACGGCTCCGGCGCGCTGATGATCACCTACGTCGCGGCCGGCCGGCTGCTCGGCTATTACGAGGCCCACATGCAGTCGTGGGACGGTGCCGCGGCGGTCGGCATCGTGCGCGAGGCCGGCGGCTGGACGAGCGATTTCCTGGCCGATGGCGGGCTGACACGCGGCAATTCGATCGCCGCCAGCGGGCCGCACCTCGCGCCGGCGATGCGGCGTCTCGCGGGTCTCGGCTGAACGCCCCTGGAACATCATCCACTTGCGTGGAGCCGGGGCGGACCAAACGGATAATGCTCTAGTCGTACGCGCCCATCACCATCTGGTCGCAGTCGATCACCGAGCCGGTCATGACCCCGGATGCGGTGCCGAGCAGGAACAGGCAGATATTGGCGACGTCCTCGCAGCTGATCAGCCGGCCCATCGGCTGTGCCGCCTCGGCGCGGGCGAGCCAGTCCTCCGGCTGGCCCTCGGCGAGCTGGATGGCGTGTTCGTTTGGCGTCGCCGTCCAGCCGATATTGACGCCGTTGACGCGGATACGGTCGAAGCGGACGGCGTGCGCGACGTTCCGCGTCAGCGTCGCGAGCGCCCCCTTCGATGCGCAGTAGGCGGTGAGTTTCGGCTGGCCGCCGTGGCTCGACATCGTGACGATGTTGACGACGGCCCCGCCCTTGCCCTCGCGCCGCATGATGCGGATCGCCTCCTGCATCAGGACGAACGGCGCGCGCGCGTTGATCGCGAACATCCGGTCCCAGAGCTCGACCGAGGTGTCGTCGATGGTGCCGCGGTCGGTCACCCCGGCGGCGTTGACGAGCCCGTCGACACGGCCGAAGCGGTCGTCGCAGGCGCGCACGACGCGGCGGCAGGCCTCGGGGTCCGCGAGGTCCGCGGCAACGTATTCGGCCGCCGCGCCCACCCGTTCGATGGCGCCGGCGACGCGTTCGCCCTGCGCCCGGTTGCGGCCGCAGATCACGAGTCCGGCTGCGCCCGCCTCGGCGAGCCGCAGCGCCACCGCCTCGCCGACCCCCTGGGTCGACCCCGTCACCACGAAGATGCCGCCTTTCAGCCCGTCGCCGTCCTCCGTCATGCCTTGCCCCTTTCCGTGCGTGCGCGCGCCGCCCGTTCAGCGGCAGCGAGCGGCGCGTCAATCGATCGCCACCACCGTGCGTTCGTCGAGCGAACGCCGTGCCGCCTCGGCGATGATCAGCGCGCGGTAGCCGTCCTCGAAGGTGACCGCCGGCGCCTCTCCGCCCGTGATCGTGCGCAGGAACGAGGCGATCTCCAGGCGGTAGCTGTCGGCGTAGCGATCGAGGAAGAAATCCATCAGCGGCGGCCGCGCGTCGGTCAGCTCGGCCCCGGTCCGCAGCACCGCGGTGGGGCGCGGGTTGTCGGACGACACCATGCCTTGCGAGCCGAACGCCTCCATCCGCTGGTCGTAGCCGTAGACCGCGCGCCGCGAATTGACGATCTGACACAGCGCGCCCGACGCCGTGCGGATCTGCACCGACGCCGTGTCGACGTCGCCGGCCTCGCCGATCGCCGCATCGACCAGCGTGCTGCCGAAGGCGGCGATCTCGACCGGCTCCTCGCCGAGCACGAAGCGCGCCATGTCGAAGTCGTGGATCATCATGTCCTTGAACAGGCCGCCCGAGCGCGAGACGTAGTCGGGCGGCGGCGGGGCGGGGTCACGGCTGACGATCAGCAGGTTCTCGAGGCGGCCGATCTCGCCGGCGCGCACGGCCGCGGCGACGGCGGCGTGGGTCGGGTCGAAGCGCCGGTTGAAGCCGATCTGGATCGGCACCTCGATGCCGCGCAGCGCGTTCCGGCACTCCTCGGCGCGCGCCGCCGAGAGGTCGATCGGCTTCTCGCAGAGGACGGGGCGCCCGGCGCGCGCGGCGGCGAGGATGTAGTCGACGTGTGTGTCGGTGCTGGTGGCGATGACGACTCCGTCGACCGCGTCGTCGTTCAGCGCCGCGTCGTCCGAGGCGAAGGCGCGGGTGGCGAAACGGGCGGCGAGGGCCGCGGCCGCGTCTGCGCGGATGTCGAAGACGCCCGCGAGTTCCGCGCCGTTGTCGCGGATCGCGCGCGCGTGCACTTCGGCGATGCGTCCGGCACCCAGTATGGCGATGCCCGTCATGATGCGGTCCCCTCTTCCCGGCCGGCGCTATCGCTTGCGCACGATCCAGTCATGCGCCGGATCGTTCCGGAACCGCCAGACGCGCTGGGGTCCGGCCATGACGTTCAGATAGTACAGCTCGTAGCCGTGCGGCGCGCCCACCGGGTGATAGCCGCGCGGCACCATCACGCAGTCGCCGTTCTCGACCGACATCGTCTCGTCGATCGAACGGTCGTCCGTGTAGACCCGCTGCATCGCGAAGCCCTGTGGCGGGTTGAGGCGGTGGTAGTAGGTCTCCTCGAGCACCGATTCCTCGGGCAGCGCGTCGCGATCGTGCTTGTGCGGCGGATAGCTCGACCAGTGGCCGGCCGGCGTGATCACCTCGACGACGAGGAGGCTGTCCGCCGGCTCGCTGTCGGGCAGGATGTTGCGGACGTGGCGCGTGTTGGTGCCCTCGCCGCGGGTCTCGGTGCCGACCTGGTCGGGCGCGATGACCCGCGGCGCCGAGCCGCCGCGGCCCGGCGCCGAGCAGATCGCCACCTCGACATCGCCGTCGGCGGTCAGCGCCCAGTCGTTGTGCGCCGGCACGTACAGTGACCATGGCGGGCCGTCGAACGGCGAGGCACGGTCGCCGATGGTCCCGAGATCCTTACCGCCGGCGCGCGCCGCGGCCCGGCCCGAGAGCAGGACGAGGCAGACCTCGCGGTCGCCGGTCTCGGCGGCGGCCGTCTGCCCCGGCGCCAGCCGGCGCACCTCGAACCCGACATAGCGCCAGCCGGCGCTCTCGGGCGTGATCGCGAGAACGCGGCCGTCGGCGTCCGGTGCGTGCGGTTTGACCAGGAGATCGGGCATGACGTTCCTCTTGGACCGATGAGTGTACGCGTGCGGCGCGGTGGCTCAGCGCAGTCCGGCCACGCCGGCAAAACGTACGATGTTGTCGTAGCCCATCTTCGCGTACGTCAACGGATGGGCCTTTTCCGGATCCTGCTCGGCCTCGACGACGAGCCATCCGGAATAGTTCGGCAGCTCCCTGAGGACGGCGACGAAATCGACGCCGCCGTCGCCCGGCACCGTGAACACGCCCTGCTTGACCGCCGCCAGGAAGCTCAGATCGTCGCGCTTCGCCTGCGCCATGACGTCGGGGCGGACGTCCTTGCAATGGACGTGGGAGATGCGGTCGCGGTAGCGCCGCGCGAGCGCCGCCGGATCGGCGCCGGCGAAGGTCGCGTGACCGGTGTCGAGCAGCAGGTGCACCGAGGGCCCGACATGCGCCATGAACGCGTCGATGTCGTCGGCCGACTGCACGACGGTCCCCATGTGATGGTGGTAGACGAGGCGTACGCCGGCCTCGAGCAGGGCGTCGCCGACCTCGGTGACGCGGGTGCCGAACTCCCGCCAGGCCCCGTCGTCGAGCACCGGGCGCCGCGACAGCGGGATCGACGCGTCGCCGTGGATGGCGTTCGAGGTCTCGGCGAACACCATGACGTCGGCGCCGAGCGCCTTGAGCAGCCGGAGATGGTCCTGCACCGCGGCGACCTCCGCCGCCGCGTCGCGGGTCAGCAGCGATGCCGAATACCAGCCGGAGACGAGCGCGTGTCCGAACGGCACCAGGGCGGCGCGCAGCGCCTCGGGTTCGCGCGGAAACTTGTGGCCGAGCTCCATGCCGACGAACCCCGCTTCGCGGGCTTCGCCGAGGCACTGTTCGAGGCTGATCCCGGCGCCGAGCGAGCGGTCGTCGTCGTTGGACCAGGCGATGGGGTTTGCACCGATGCGTATGGTCACGGTCCGTCAGTCTCCGACGCGTTGGGCCGAGCGGGCCCGTTCGTACGCGGACCGCGCCGCCTCGACTTCACGGCGCGGCGACACCTCGGGCACCGCCACGTCCCACCAGTGGCCGCCCGCCTCGGTCGACGCCATCGGGTCGGTCTCGATGACGATCACCGAGGTGCGGTCGTTGCCGCGCGCGCGCTCGATCGCCGCCTCGAGCTCCGAGACCGTGGACACGTGCTCCGCCGCGGCGCCGAGGCTTTCGGCGTGGGCGCGGAAGTCGATCTCCGGCAGGGTCTCGTGCACGGCGTCGCGGAACAGGTTGTTGAACGATTCGCCGCCGGTGCCGCGCTGCAGCCGGTTGATGCAGCCGAAGCCGCGGTTGTCGAGGACGACGACGATCAGCTTGCGGCCGAGCATCACCGAGGTCGCGATCTCCGAATTCATCATCAGGTACGAGCCGTCGCCGACCATGACGATGACCTCCGCATCCGGCCGCGCCATCTTCACGCCGAGGCCGCCGGCGATCTCGTAGCCCATGCAGGAGTAGCCGTATTCGAGGTGGTAGTGGCCCGGTTGCTCGGCGCGCCACAGCTTGTGCAGCTCGCCCGGCAGCCCGCCGGCGGCGCAGACGACGATGTCGGTGGCGCGCCCGGCGCGTTGCACGGCGCCGATGACTTGGGCGTCCGAGGGCAGCGGGCGGTTCGTCGTCGCCGTCGCCGGCGCCGCCGCCTCGAGCCATTTCGCCTTCTCGCCGGCGGCGCGGTCGCTCCACGCCGCCGGGGCACGCCAATCGCCGAGCTGTCGCGACAGCGCCTCGAACCCGGTCCGCGCGTCGGCGACGAGCGGCAGGCTGCGATGCTTGGTCGCGTCGTAGGGTTGTACGTTGAGCCCGATGATGACCCGCGCCGGCTTGCGGAACAGCGCCCACGATCCGGTCGTGAAATCCTGCAGGCGGGTGCCGGCGGCGACGACGACGTCGGCCTCCGCGGCCAGCGCGTTCGCGGCGCCGGTGCCGGTGACGCCGACCGCGCCGAGGTTGAGCGCGTGGCTGTCGGGCAGGGCGCTCTTGCCGGCCTGCGTCTCGACGACCGGGATTCCGTGCCGCTCGGCGAAATCGGCGAGCGCGGCGAAGGCCTCGGAATAGTGGATGCCGCCGCCGGCGACGATGAGCGGAGCCTCGGCGCCGCGCAGCGCCGCGACCGCGGCCTCGAGCTCGCCGTCGTCCGGGCGCGGCCGGCGCGGCCGCCAGACCCGCTCGGCGAACAGGCTCTCGGGGTAATCGTAGGCCTCCGCCTGCACGTCCTGGCACAGCGCCAGCGTGACCGGCCCGCACTCCGCCGGGTCGGTCAGCACCGCCATGGCGCGGTTCAGTGCCGGGATGATCTGCTCGGGTCGGACGATGCGATCGAAATAGCGCGACACGGGGCGGAAGCAGTCGTTCGCCGACAGCGTGCCGTCGCCGAAATCCTCGACCTGTTGCAGCACCGGGTCGGGGATCCGGCTGGCGAAGACGTCGCCGGGCAGGAGCAGTACCGGCAGCCGGTTGACGTGCGCGACGGCCGCCGCGGTCACCATGTTGGTGGCGCCCGGGCCGATCGATGTCGTGCACGCCATCATGCGCCGCCGCCACGATGCCTTGGCGTAGGCGATGGCGGCGTGCGCCATGGCCTGCTCGTTGTGCGCACGATAGGTCGGCAGCGTGTCGCGTACCGAATACAGCGCCTCGCCGAGCCCGGCCACGTTGCCGTGGCCGAATATCGCCCAGACACCGGCGAACAGCGGCGCCGTGCCCTCGCCGGTCTCCGTCTTCTGGGCCACCAGAAAACGGGCCACGGCCTGGGCCATCGTCAGGCGAACCGTCTTCATTTCGTGCCTACCAATCCCTGTCCTGTCCCTGCGCTTACGCGGCGACCTTGCCTGTCGCCGCCTGCCATGCCCGCACCAGGCGGTCGAACCGGCCGGCCATCTCGTCGACCGCCGCCGCGTCGTCCAGTTGACCGGCCAGCCAGCGTTCCGATGCCGCGGCGAAGATCGTGCGGCCGACCGCAAACCCCTTGACCAGATCGCAGCCGGCCGCGGACTTGAAAGCCTTCGCCAGCGCCGCCTCCGGGGCGTCCAGCCCGAGGATGACGATGCCGCGGCAATGGCGATCGCCGGCGCGAACGGCGCCCTCGATCTGCCGCCAGGCGGAGGCCGAGGGCTGCGGCTCAAGCTTCCACCAGTCCGGCTTGATGCCACGATCATACAGGCGGGCGACGACGCGGGCCACGGTATCGTCGGCCAGGGCGCCATGCCGGCCGGCGATGATCTCGACGAGCAATTCGCGGCCGACGCCCCGGCACGCCTCGTGCAGCGCCAGAAGCGTCTCCTCCTGCTCCAGGCGCAGCGCCTCGGCGTCGTCGGGATGATAGAAACAGAGGCATTTGACGACATGGTCGACCGGCCATTCGACGAGGTGCGAGCCGAGGTCGCGGCCCGGCTCGAAGCGCAGCGGCCGCGAGCCCGGAAGCTCGACCGGCCGGCCGATCCACAGCGCCTGGCCGGCCGCCTCGAACAGCGCCTCGCGCCCGTACCGCCCGTCGCACAGGATGCCGTATCCCGGTCGCCCCCCCGCCACCTTCGCGGCTGCCGCGACGGCGAGGCGCTTGAACGCGGAGATGCGCTCGCGCGGGGCGCCGGCGCGATCCGCCATCTCCTCGAACTGCGAGCGGTGGTCGAACGCCATCGCCATCAGGCTGTCGACGCGGCGTCGGCGGGTTGTGGCGCGGTGGATGTGATTCAGGGTCTCGTCGGTCCGCAGCGCGCGCCGTGACGAGCCGTGCTCGAGGAAATAGTCGAGCTCCTCCCAGGTCGGGATCTCGGGCGAGCAGAGCAGCCGCGAGACGGCGAAGGCGCCGCAGGCGTTGGCCCATTTCGCACAGGTCTCGAGCGGCTCGTCGCGCAGCCAGCCGCGCAGGAAGCCGGACATGAAGGCGTCGCCGGCCCCGAGAACGTTGTACACCTCCACCGGGAAGCTGGGGCCGCGGATGCCGTCGTCGAGACGTTGCGGGATCGCCGCCGGGAAGACGACGCAGCCCATCGGTCCGCGCTTGCAGACGATGATCGCGTCGCTGAACTCGCGGATGCGGCGCAGAGCCGCCATCGTATCGGTCGTGCCGCCGGCGATGTGCAGTTCCTCCTCGGTGCCGACGATCAGGTCGCACCCTGGCAGGATCGTCTGCAGGTGCCGGCTGATCGTATCGGACGCGATGAAGCGCTCCTCGCCGGCGCCGTGGCCCGCCAGTCCCCAGAGGTTGGGCCGGTAGTCGACGTCGAAGGCGACCCGGGCGCCCGCTTCGCGGGCCAGGCCCATGACCTTGCGGCTCGCGGCATCGACCGTCGGCGTCGAGAAGTGCGTGCCGGTGACCACGACGGCGCGCGCCGACTGTACGAACCGCGGATCGATATCCGACTCGACCAGCGCCATGTCGGCGCAGTTCTCGCGATAGAAGATGAGCGGGAAGTTCGCGTCGTCGCGCACGCCGAGAATGACCAGCGCGGTCAGCCGCTCGGGATCGACGACGACGCCGCGCGTGTCGACGCCCTCGCGGTCGAGCTGTTCGACGATGAAGCGGCCCATATGCTCGTCGCCGACGCGCGTGATCAGTGCCGACTTCAGGCCGAGGCGCGCCGTGCCGATAGCGATGTTCGACGGGCAGCCGCCGACCGACTTGGCGAAGCTGGCCATGTCTTCCAGGCGGCCGCCCACCTGCTGCCCGTACAGATCGACGGACGATCGGCCGATCGTGATGACGTCAAGGGTGCGCTCGCCTGCCATGGTCCGACCTTGCATGCCCGCTGCGACCGCCGGGCGAAACACCCGTTCGCGCGCCGGCTCGCGGAGTTGCCGCAAAATGGAACAGAAATTCGATAGCGTGTCAATTCAGAAAATAAATTCTTTCGCTTGCGCTGACACGCCGCAACCGGCCGTCAGCGTCGCCGTTCGGCCACCGCCACCGCAAGCGCAAGCGCCAGCGTCATGCTCGCGGCGAGCGAGCGGAAACCGGCGAAATCCGCCTCGGCGACCTCGAGCCAGACGGCCGATTTGGGCGCCAGGGGCGAAAACGGACTGTCGGTGATGGCCACGACGGGCACGCCGAGCTCGTGGGCCGCCGAGGTGATTTCGACCGTCGCCGGCGTATAGGGCGTGAAACTGATCGCGACGAGGGCGTCGCGCGCCGTCGCGAATGCCGCCTGCTCGCCGGCGAGCCCGCCGACCTGGTCGACCAGCACCGACTTGACGCCGAGCTTGGCCAGCGAATAGTGCAGGTAGGTGGCAACCGGAAAGGCGCGGCGCAGCCCCAGGACATGGACGGTGTCGGCGGCGGCGAGGAGGTCGACCGCGCGCTCGACGAGCTTCACGTCGAGCGCGTGCTGGACGCCGACGATCGAATTGACCGAGGATTCCGCGAAGCGGTGCAGCAGGCCGGAGATGCCGCTCTCGTCGTCGGCGGTCTCCGCCGCCTTCAGCCGCGCGCTGTAATCGGGCCAGCGGTCCTTGAGGCGCGACCGGAACAGTTCCTGCAGTTCGGAGAACCCGGAAAAGCCGAACGCCTGGGCGAAACGAATGAGCGTCGAAGGCTGCACGCCGGCCTGCTCCGCGATGCTCGCGACCGTGCCTAGCGCGACCTCGTCGGGGCTGCGCAGGGTGAACTCCGCGACCTGCGTCAGGCGCTTCGGCAACGTGTCGCGGCGCGCAATGATCTCGCCGCGAAGCGTCTCGAAATCCCTCTGCTGCTTGACCGTTACGGGTTCCATCGGCGGCCTCCCGTGTGCTGTGTCAGATCGTGCTTGACTCTATCGCAAACATGACAGAATATCGAATAAAAATTCCATTATGGAAACAATAGGTCGAAACATTCCGTTGCGGGGCAAGGGCGCTCCGCGGGAGGCCGGGATGGCACGAACGCCGGATTTCAACGGCAGCTTGGCACGTTTCGGGTGCGTCGGCGCGATCCGCTCGGATGCGCAGGCGGCGCTGCCCGCCATGCGGCTCATCGGAAATCCGTCATCGCGCGACCCGGCGACCGGTGCACGGACTGGCGCAACACGAAAAACCGGGAGACAGGTACAATGAAATCGCTACTCAGACTCGCATTCGCCACGGCCGCACTGTGCGGCTTCGTCGCCGCCGCGCAGGCGGACACGACCATCATCGTGGTCAGCCACGGCCAGGCGTCCGACCCGTTCTGGTCGGTCGTCAAGAACGGCGTGACGCAGGCCGCCGCGGACTACGACGTGGATGTCGACTACCGGGCGCCCGAGACCTTCGACATGGTCGCGATGTCGCAACTCATCGAGGCGGCGGTCAACCAGGAGCCGGACGGCCTGATCGTCTCGATCCCCGACGCCGACGCGCTCGGCCCCGCGATCAAGAAGGCGGTGGCGGCCGGGATCTCGGTGATCTCGATGAATTCCGGCTCGGACGTCTCGAAAAAGCTCGGTGCGCTGCTGCACGTCGGCCAGGAGGAGTACGACGCGGGTCTCGCCGGCGGAGAGAAGCTGGCGGCGATGGGCGGCAAGAGCGGCCTCTGCGTCAACCACGAGGTCGGCAACGTCGCGCTCGACCTGCGTTGCGAGGGCTTCTCCAAGGGCTTCGGCGGCAACGTGAAGGTGCTGCCGACGACCAACGATCCGGCCGAGATCAAGGCCAAGGTCAAGGCGGCCCTCGATTCGGACGCCTCGATCGACACGGTCATGACGCTTGGCGCGCCGCTGGCCGGCGAGCCCACCGTGGCGGCGGTCGTGGAGCTCGGGCTCGTGGGCAAGGTCAACGTCGCGTCGTTCGACCTGTCGGCGAACTTCCTGCAGGCCATCGTCGATGGCAAGGCAGCCTTCGCCATCGACCAGCAGCAATATCTGCAGGGCTACCTTCCGGTCGCCTTCCTGGCGCTGCAGGCCGATTACGGGTTGATGCCCGGCGGCAACGTGCCGTCCGGGCCCAACCTGATCACGCAGGAAAAGGCGGGGCAGGTGATCGATCTGTCCGCCAAGGGCATCCGCTAGCACCGACCGGGTGCAGGGGGGGTCCCGCCGTGCGCGGGACCCCCGTCCGGCCGCATCCGCATCCGCATCCGGGTCGGCGGCCGAACGGGGAGGAGATTCCATGAGCGAAGCGAAAGCGGCGGCCGCGACGGCCACCGACGAACGACTGATGAAGGCCTCGCTGGTGACCCAGCTCATGCGGCGTCCCGAGCTCGGCGCCGTGGCGGGCCTCATCCTGGTCACCACGTTCTTCCTGATCACCGCCGATCCGCGCATGTTCTCGCTGGCCGGCATCATGAATTTCATGGCCCCGGCGGCGCAGCTGGGGATCCTCGCGATCGGCGCCGCGCTGCTGATGGTCGGCGGCGAGTTCGACCTGTCGCTCGGCTCGATGGTGGCGTTCTCGGGACTCATCTTCGGCACGGCGCTGGTCGTCGTCGGCCTGCCGCTCAGCGTCGCGATCCTCGTGACGCTCGTGCTGTCCGGGTGCTTCGGCGCCATGAACGGGCAGATCGTGCTGCGCACCGGCCTGCCGTCCTTCATCGTGACGCTCGCCTTCCTGTTCATCCTGCGCGGCTCCACGCTGGTCGGCCTGAAATGGGCGACCGGTGGCTCGACGCAGCTGCGCGGCGTCAAGGAGGCGGCGGGCGAATCGCCGATCATCGAGATCTTTTCGGGCGACGCCTTCGAAGGGCTGTTCGCGTGGTTCGCCTCGATGGGCTGGATCGATACCTTCCGCAGCGGCCTGCCGAAGGTGCAGGGCATTCCCATCGAAATCCTCTGGTTCGCGCTGCTCGCCGGCGTCGCGACCTGGGTGCTGCTGCGCACGCAGTTCGGCAACTGGATCTTCGCCGCCGGCGGCGATGCGAACGCCGCGCGCAATTCGGCCGTGCCGGTGAACCGGGTCAAGACGATCCTGTTCGTGGTGACCGCCTGCTGTGCCGCGCTGGTCGCCATCCTGACCGTCCTCGACGCCGGCTCGACCGACGCGCGCCGCGGCTTCCAGAAGGAGTTCGAGGCGATCATCGCGGCGGTGATCGGCGGCTGCCTGCTGACCGGCGGCTACGGCTCGGCGATCGGCGCGTTCTTCGGCGCCATCATCTTCGGCATGGTGCTGATCGGCCTGACCTACACCGACATCGACCAGGACTGGTACCTCGTCTTCCTCGGCGTGATGCTGCTGCTGGCGGTGTTCTTCAACAACATCATCCGCAAGCGTGTCACCGGCGAGCGGTAGGAGCGACGGCAATGGCAGATGCGACGACAGGGAAAGGCTCGGCGCCGCTGATCGAAGTGCGCGACATCGTCAAGCATTTCGGTTCCGTGATCGCGCTCAACGGCGTGTCGATGTCGGTCGAGGCCGGCCAGGTGATGTGCCTGCTCGGCGACAACGGGGCCGGCAAGTCCACGCTGATCAAGACGCTGGCCGGGGTTCACAAGCCGACCCGCGGCGATTTTCTCGTCGAGGGCCGGCCAATCGTCTTCGACTCGCCGCGCGACGCGCTCGACGCCGGAATCGCGACGGTCTACCAGGACCTCGCGATGATCCCGCTGATGTCGATCACGCGGAACTTCTTCATGGGGCGGGAGCCGAAGAAGGGGTGGCGGTTCATCAAGTTCTTCGACTTCGAGACCGCCGACCGGGTCGCCCGCGAGGAGATGAAGAAGATCGGCATCGACGTGCGCGATCCGCACCAGGCGGTCGGCACGCTGTCCGGCGGCGAGCGGCAGTGCGTCGCGATCGCGCGCGCGGTCTATTTCGGCGCCAAGGTGCTGATCCTCGATGAGCCGACATCGGCGCTCGGCGTGGCCCAGACCTCGATGGTGCTGAAATACATCAACCAGGTGCGGCAGAAGGGGCTCGGCGTCATCTTCATCACCCACAACGTGCGGCACGCGATGGCCGTCGGCGACCGCTTCACGGTCCTCAACCGCGGGCAGACCCTCGGCAACTTCGCCAAGAGCGAGATCACGCTCGACGAGCTGCAGACCCTGATGGCCGGCGGCAAGGAGCTGCAGGACCTGTCGGCCGAGCTCGGGGGTACGGTCTGACGATGCCCGCCCGGCCGGAACCCGCCGCCAGATGACGGACATCGGCGTCGGCCTGATCGGCACGGGGTTCATGGGCAAGTGCCATGCGCTTGCCTACCGCACGGTCAAGACGGTGTTCGGCAACGTGCCGGCGCCGCGCCTCGAGCTGCTGTGCGACGTCGACGCGGCGGTGGCGGGCGAGCGGGCCGAGGCCTTCGGCTTCGCGCGGTCGACGACGGACTGGCGCGAGGTGATCGCGGACCCTGCCGTCGAACTCGTCTCGATCGCGACGCCCAACGCGCTGCATGCCGAGATCGCGATCGCGGCGCTCGAGGCAGGCCGGCACGTCTGGTGCGAGAAGCCGATGGCGCTGACGCTCGACGATGCCGCGCGCATGGCGGCCGCCGCGGCGCGCGCGGGGAGTCGCACCGCGCTCGGCTATAATTACCTGTGCAATCCGGCGCTGAAGCACGCGCGGGCCCTGATCCGCGCCGGCGCCATCGGCGAGGTCTTCGATTTCCGCGGAACGGTCGACGAGGACTACATGGCGGACGCCGATCTGCCCTGGTCGTGGCGCTGCCGGCTCGACGAGGCGGGCCTCGGCGTCCTCGGCGACATTACCTGCCACCTCGTCAGCGTCGCGCATTTCCTCGTCGGCCGCATCACCCGGCTGTCGGCGGTGACGCGCACCGTGTACGAGGCGCGCCCGGTCGCGGAGGGTCGCGCCGGCGAGACCCGTCCGGTCGAGAACGAGGACGTCGCCCACGCGATCGTCGGGTTCGAGAACGGCGCCGGCGGCACGCTCGCCTCGAGCCGCGCCGCGTGGGGCCGCAAATGCGGCCTGCGCTTCGAGGTGCACGGCATGCGGGGGATGATCGCGTTCGATCAGGAGCGCATGAACGAGCTGGAACTGTTCAACGCGGACGATGAACCGGCCACGCGCGGGTTCCGTCGCCTCCTCACCGGGCCCGACCACGTGCCCTACGCGAGTTTCTGCCCGGCGCCCGGCCACGGTCTCGGCTTCAACGAGCTGAAGACTATCGAGCTGGCCGAACTCCTCGCGGCGATCGGTTCCGGCGAGCCGGTGTTCGCCGATTTCGAACGGGGGCTGGCGATCGAGCGGGTCATCCACGGCATGGCCGCGTCGGCGGCCGCCGGCGGCTGGGTCGAGCTCGAGGGTTGAGGCGAGCCGGGGCGCGCCGCCGCCGGCGCCGCGCCCGCAACCACGGAGGAAAGGAATGGTGAAGGTCTGGTACGAGAACCCGGCGAGCGCCGCGCCGGCGCAGGGGCTGTACTCGCATATCGGCTGCGTCGAGGGCGGCAAGACGTTTTTCGTGGCCGGCCAGCTCTCCGTCGGTGCGGCGGGCGATGTCGTCGGGACCGGCGATTTCGACGCGCAGTTCCTGCAGGTCTTCGGCAATCTGCGCGACGTGCTGGCAGGCATCGGGCTCGATTTCCGCTCGATCGTGAAGTTCACGACGTACCTGGTGCATTCGCAGGACATCCCCGGCTTCATGCGCATGCGTGCGCGTCACTTCCCGGAATGGTTCGGCGGCGACGTCTTCCCGCCCAACACGCTGCTTATCGTCGACCGGCTCGTCAAGGAGGAGTTCCTGATCGAGGTCGAGGCGGTCGTCGGCGCCCCCTGACGCGGCCGGCCGGCACTCGGCGCGCGCGAAAGTGCTGCACATCAGACCGGAAATCGCCCTAATATGCAGCTCCGACGGCGCCGCATCCGTTCAGGCAACCGCGGCTGCGGCCGGTGCGAAGTCGGTTGCAGAGGGGGTTGAAGATGTCCACCGATCTCTCGATGCTGGCCTGGGTCAGCGGCCTGACACTGCTGTTCTGGATTCCTTACATTCTCGCGCGGATCACGAAGTACGGCGTCATTCCGACGCTGACCTACAAGGTCGACAACGAACCCGTGCCGGCCTGGGCGGAGCGGGCGAAGAAGGCCCATTACAACGCGGTCGAGAACCTCGTCCTGTTCGCGGCGCTGGTGCTGGTCGCGCACCTCACCAACGCGACGAACGACGCGACCGCGGCCGCGGCGATCACCTACTTCTGGGCGCGGCTCGCGCACTACATCCTGTATACCGCGGGCATCCCGTTCACGCGCACGCTGACCTTCACCATCGGCTGGCTGGCGCTGATCTGCATCTTCTACCAGATCGTCACCTGAACGGCGGATCGTCGGGGCGGGGAGGGCGGCACGCCGCCCTCCTTGACAGCGCTCGGGTGCGCGAGGAGAGTCGTGCCGTCGGGCCATGAGAGTGCGGCGGCAGAACGAGGTTCCCCGTGCAGCGTTTGATCATCGCGATGACCGGCGCCTCGGGCGCCATCTACGGCGTGCGGGCGCTGCAGGCGCTGCGGGACAGCGACGATTTCGAGACGCATCTGATCGTCTCGCCGTCGGCCGCCCTGACGCTTGCCGAGGAAACCCGGTACGGCCTCGACGAGGTCCGCGCCCTCGCCGACGTCGTGCATTCCTACAAGGACATCGGCGCATCGTTGTCGAGCGGTTCCTATCCGACGCTCGGCATGCTGATCGCCCCGTGCTCGATCCGCACGCTGAGCGGCATCGCCAACAGCTACAACGAGAACCTGATCGTCCGCACGGCCGACGTCTGCCTCAAGGAGCGCCGCCGCCTCGTCCTCATGCTGCGGGAGACGCCGTTGCACCGCGGGCACCTGGAGCTGGCGCTGCGCGCGAGCGACATCGGGGCGGTCGTCATGCCGCCGGTACCGGCCTTCTATCATCGGCCGCAAACGCTGGACGACATCGTCGACCAGAGCGTCGGGCGCGCCCTCGACCTGTTCGGGATCGACGTCGGTCTGGTCAGACGCTGGAGCGGGACCGGCACGGCAGCGTCGGGCGATCGCGGAGGCGCCGCCGACGACTGAACGGCGGGCGACCTGGGGAGCGGAACCGCTGCCCGAGGAGTTCGCCATGTCGCCGCCAGTCGCCTTTCGGCTTTCATTTGATGCAGGTCATTTAATGGGGGGATTGGCCTCTCGTATCTTGGCCGGGCTTCGCCCGGCTCCAGCGACTGCTCGGGCCGGTCCCGGGAACAGCGTAAGGGGGTGAACTTGCTCGACAGCGATCGTCGTTGCGCCGCGAGCCGTGCGCACGAGGCCGGAGACGGGATGCCCGGCGGCGGCATGGGACAACGCCTTGACGGCGCGCCGGTGATTACGCGTCGCGGCGCGTCGCGGCGCGTCGTTGCGCGGGCCGCGCTTTGGCTGGTCGTACTGGCGGCCGCGCTCGGCACCGTCGCGATCGACGCCCGGGCGCAGGCCGACACCGGCGGCGAAGCGGCGGCCGCGAGCGACAGCGGCAATCCCGACAACGAGCTGTGCCTGAGCTGTCACGGCATGGAAGGCTTCGAAATGGAGGGCCCGGGCGGGGCGATGCGCAACCTCCACATCGAGCCGGACAGGTTCGGCCGTAGCGTGCACGGCCGGCGTGCCTGTGTCGAGTGCCACAAGGACATCACCGATATTCCGCATCGCGAGAACGTCGACCGGCGGGTCGGCTGCGTGCAGTGCCACCGCAACCTGTGGGACAGCGCGCGCCGACAGAACCGCACGACGGAGTTCGCCCGGCTGGGCGACGTCGTGGAACAGATCGAGAGCTACATGCACTCCGTCCACGCGCGGCCCAACCTCGAGGACCAGTCGCGCACCAACGCCACCTGCTACGACTGCCACAACGCCCATTACGTGTATCCGATCGACAGCTCGATCGGCGCCGAGTCGCGCCTCGAGATCCCCGACGTGTGCGGCAAGTGCCATGTCAGGCAGGAGGCTGTCTATGCCACCTCGGTGCACGGCAAGGAGGTGCTGGAGAACGGCAACCCCTATGCGGCGGTCTGTATCGACTGCCACACGACCCACACCATCGAGTCGCCGGTCGCGGGATCGATTCGACTGGCGATCACCAAGAACTGCGGGAACTGCCACGATCGCGAGCTCGACACCTACACCGGGACGTATCACGGGCAGGTCAGCACGCTGGGATACGCCTACACGGCGAAATGCTTCGACTGCCACGGTTCGCACGAGATCCAGCGGCTGGCCGATCCCGCGTCGAAGATGCATGCCGACAGCCGCCTCGAGACCTGCCGGAAATGCCACGAGAAAGCGACTGCAGGCTTCGCCACCTTCCAGCCGCACGGCAACCCGAACGATTTCGAGCGCTATCCGTATCTCTATATCACCTCGAAATTCATGATCCTGCTGCTGACCGGCGTGTTCGCGTTCTTCTGGACCCATTCGGCGCTCTGGTTCTACCGCGAGTACAAGGAGCGCAAGCAACAGCGCATCGTGCCGCACGTCCAGCTGGACGCGTTGCCGGAAGGCGGCACGAAATATGTTCGGCGCTGGCCCGCCATGTGGCGGCTGGCCCATTTGCTGTTCGCGATCTCGATCATGACGCTGGTGCTGACCGGCACCGCGGTGCTCTATGCCGAAAGCGCGTGGGCGAAGGCGTTCATGGGCCTGATCGGCGGACCCCAGTCGGCGGCGTTCGTGCACAGGATCGCCGCGGCGACGTTCATCACCGTCTTCTTCGGGCACCTGATCTACGTCACGATCTACGTCATCCGGAACTGGCGGACGTTCCGGTTCTTCGGGCCGACCTCGACCGTCCCGAACCTGCAGGACCTCTGGGACATCATCGGCATGTTCAAGTGGTTCTTCGGCCTCGGTCCACGGCCCGTCTTCGATCGCTGGACCTACTGGAAGAAATTCGACTACTGGGCGCCGTTCTGGGGCATGGTGATCATCGGGATCAGCGGTGCGATGCTCTGGTTCCCTGAGATCACGGCGTCGTTCCTGCCCGGATGGGTCTTCAACGTCGCGACCCTCATCCACGGGGAGGAAGCGTTCCTCGCCGCCGTGTTCCTGTTCTCGGTGCATTTCTTCAACGTGCATTTCCGGCCGGACAAGTTCCCGATGGACATCCTGATGTTCACGGGCGTCATGCCGCTGGAGGAGTACAAGCGCGAGCACACGCTTGAGTACGAACGCCTGGTCGAGAGCGGCGAACTCGAGAAGTACCTGGTCGACGCGCCGTCGAGGCCGATGACGGTGGGCTCCAAGATTCTGGGGGCGACGCTCATTCTCATCGGGCTCACGCTGCTCGTGCTCGTGTTGACCGGTTTCTGGGGACACTCGGTGTCGGCATAGGCCACACACTCGGAGCAAATGGAGACCCGAACGATGGCAATAGAGTTCGAAGGCAGCTTCAGGACGATTTCCGCCACCCGGAAGCCCGTGCATTCGCCGACCCGGCGCCGACGGTCCGGCCGCGAAATGTCGTTGCGGGCCCTCGCGCTCGCGTTCCTCGTACCGCTGGCGCTCGCCGGCTGTGACCGGGAGGAGGAAGCGGGTCTGCCGCCGGGCGACGCCGCCGCCGGCAGGGTCATTGCCGAAGCGCAATGCGCCGGCTGCCACGGGCTCGACGGCAGAGGCGCGGCCCCCGGCATTCCACACATGGCTGCGCAGGTCGAACGGTACCTCGTCGAATCGCTGGTTGCCTACAAGGAAGGCAAGCGCACGCACGCGGCGCTGCGCGACATGACGGAGGAGCTGAGCGCCGCCGAGATCAGCAACGTCGCGGCGTTCTATGCCGGCCTGCCGCCGCTCGCCGGCGAGGACGGGCTGGTTCCCGGCCAGCCGGTGTTTCCTTACGAGAAGGGGGAGGCCGCCGCCGACGCCTGCGTCCGGTGCCACGGCGCGCAGGGCAACAGCACGACCGCCGGCATTCCCGGCCTGGCCGGACAACAGCCGCGCTACTTCATCGCCGCCGTGCGCGCCTATCTCGATGGCAGACGGAGTATCGAGGGCAAGGAGATGCTGCGCGAACTGAGCCACGTCGATCTCGAGAGCCTGGCGCTCTACTACGCCTCGCAGGCGCCGGCGCCGCGCGAGGCGCCCGCGTTCGGCGACCCTGCGGCCGGCGAGCCGCTGACCGCCGCCTGCGGCGGGTGTCATGGTGCGCACGGGGTCAGCCACGACAGCGCGACACCAAGCCTCGCGGCGCAGGACCCGCAGTATCTGGTCAAGGCGATCAAGGCCTACCGCGACCGGTCACGCCCGCACACTGCCATGCTGTCGGACAACACGGACGAGCAGATCGAGGATATCGCCGCATTCTATGCGGTGCAGCGGTCGGCCCCGGCGGAGCGGTCGCCGGTCACCGCGCAAGAGCTGGCCGACAAGTGCGAGCGCTGCCACGGTCCCGACGTCGAGAACCCGACGCTGGCGATTCCGAAGATCAACGGCCAGGACAAGGCCTACCTGGTCAAGTCGCTGCGCGCGTACCACGACGGCAAGCGCGGCAGCTCGATGATGCACAGCATGAGCGTGCCCTACAGCGAGGCGATCATCGAGGGTATCGCCACCTATTACGCTGCTCAGCCGCCGCGCTGAGCGGCGGCGGTTCGGGGGGCACGCCGCGCGGCGTGAATTACTTCGCCCGCCGGCTCGCGTAGTAGGCGGCCAGCCGCTCGATATCGGATTCGCCCATCAGGAACGACATCGCCTGCATGGTCGAGCTCGGGCGACCGCCGCCGTGATAGAGCTCGAGCGTCTTGGCCAGATACGCCTTGTCCTGTCCGGCGAGGATCGGGAAGCGCGGATCGATGCTGTTGCCGTCCGGCCCGTGACAGCGATCGCAGCGCTTCACCCACTCCGCCGTCGTCAGGGGCTTGCGCACGGGCAAGGCTCTCGGCTCCTTGGTCGCGTAGAAGGCGGCCATGTTCTGGATGTCGACGTCACGCATCGCCGTCACGGCCTCCTGCATGACGGCGTGATCACGCTGGCCCTCCTTGTAGGCAACGGTGGAAAGCACGAGATACTCCGCATCGAGTCCGGCAAGGCGCGGCGTCTTGGGGTCCTTGCTGTTGCCGTTCTGGCCGTGGCAGCCGCCGCATGACGCGGTAGCGGAAAGCCCGGCGAGGGCGTCACCCGGAGCCGGCGTCTCGGCGCGTCGCGGCGTCATCGCCGCATAGAAATAGGCCATGTCCTCGATTTCGGCGTTGCTCAGGGGCTCGGCGAAGGCCTGCATCGTCGGTTCGTCACGCAAACCGTCCCGGTAGGCCTGCATGGCGGTGATCAGGTAGATGACGCTCTGACCTGCGAGGCCCGGCATGCCCGGCTCGTCGACATTGCCGTCGTCACCGTGGCAGCCGGCGCAATCCGTCGTTGCCTCGCGCACGGCGGCGAACGGATCTTCCTCGGCGGCCGGAGGCCCGCCGCCGGGCAGCTTGTTGAACGGCTTCAGGTTGGCGTAGAAGGCGGCGACATCGACGATGTTCTTGTCGTCGAGGTCGGTCATGATCGCCTGCATGCTCGGGTCGTGCCGCTCGTCCTTCTTGTAGGCGCGCAGCGCGTCGACGAGATAGTGAGCGTGCTGGCCGGCGAGCCGCGGGATGCCCGGCTTCCGGCTGAGCCCATCCGCACCGTGGCATACCGCGCATGCTTGGGCGACGGTCTTGCCGGCGGCGGCGTCACCCTGCGGCTGCGGGGCGTCATCCGCGCGCACGCCGCCGGCAGGGCCCAGCAGCATCAGCCCGAGCGTCGTAATCGCAATAGCCGTATTCCTCATGACATCCTCGATCGCTTCAGGAACTGGCAGCGCCAGATTTTTTCAGCTGATTTACTACCTTCGCCCGGCCGCCCTTGCGGCGAGACGGCCGCATGTCAGATCGTGGTCGCCGCCTGTTGACGCTCCCTCGCCGAATATTTGTAGAACCAGATCTGGTACATCGAGACGAACCACTGGAAGGCGAAGCTCAGTCCCATCAGCCCGCCGCCGATGATCACCACCCAGGCGAACCCGGTGTGCAGCTTGGTCAGGTACCACGACCCCACATCGAGAACCATGGCCACGAAGGGAGTTGCGATGACGGCAGACTTGAACCAGACCGGCCGCACATAGGCGTGGGTGAAGATCAGTCCCATCAGGAAGAACAGGAACGTGATCCCGAACAGGTGGATGTGGGAGACGCGGACCAGCGTCGCGATATTCATTCCGGTATCGATCTGCGCCACCTCGCCGACCTCGCTGTAGCCGCTCAGGTCCGCAATATGCGGATTGCTGCCGTCATGACAGGCGATACAGCGCCGCTCGATGATCGGCACGATCTGCTCCTCGTATTCGCGCTCGTCGAGACCGCGGCGTACCCAGCCGATGAGGCTGCCGCGCTCGCTCGTCGGCAACATGCCGGACATCGGCCCCATCAGCGCCGATTCGAGCCGCGTCGCCTCCTTGCTGCCGCTGTAGGCGATGGCGATGTCCTCGGTCGACAGGCCGGGCTTGCCGTCGCGGCCGGCATGCGAATTGTAGACGTGGATCATCGCGAATAGGTAGCCCAGCCCCAGCATGATCAGCGTGCCGGTGAACAGCGTCCGCATGCTGAGAGGGAATTCGGAGTAGTGAAAGAACATGCGGTGTACTTGCGTCTGAGCCATCGCCGCGGCCCCCCAACGTGGTTGTGCCACAAGGTTCCTGTGTGCCTACGGTCGCAGCGGATGGCGCGTCAGACCGCCCGACGACGTGGCACCAACATGCGCTTCGAAAACATTCAACCTGTTCTTGCTGCCGAGTCGGCTCCCGCTGTCGCGCCGGTGCTCGGAATGCATGAAGTCCCGGTGCACCGGAGCGGTCAAATTGCCCGGCAGCGTGTTGCTACACCTTGATCTACATCAATATGATGCGTTCGCAAATTCTGTTATGGTCCGCGTCATGGCGTGACGGGGGCTCTGGCTTGGCTCAAGCACGAAAGGACGATGAAATGACGTTTCGGCGCAAACCTGGAATTACCCCATGGGCAGCGGCGATTTCGCTTCTTGCGGCAGGTACGCTCTGGTCGGGTCATTCGGCCGCGCAGGAGGCGGTGAGCTTTGCGGAGGATGTTTACCCAATCCTCGAACTGCGGTGTCTTGAATGCCACAAGCCGGGCGGCGCGGGATACGAGTCGAGCGGCCTCGACATGCGATCCCATGCGGCTCTGATGAAGGGCACCAAGCACGGACCCGTGGTCGTCCCCGGCCGCGCCTTCGAGAGCAGCCTGCTCGCCGTGATCGATCAGCGGACCGATCCGTCGCTGTGGATGCCCCATAACGCGAAGCGGCTTTCCAAGTGCGAACGGCTGCTGTTGCGCTTCTGGGTCAGCCAGGGAGCGAAGGACAACTGAGGGAACACTCCGACACGATCGTCCGGACCGGTCAGACGTCTGCCTGATTTGACGCGGGCCGGCGGTCGGATCGTCGGGATCCGCATGCATCGTTAACCATCATGATCGTTAGGAGATTCGAGATGCGCAGCAAATGGATCATGGTCGCGGTGGCGGCCTTTGCGATGGGGATGGCCGGCGTGGCCCAGGCCGCCGGTAACGCCGGCGCCGGCGAGGCGAAGGCGAAATCGTGCGCCGCCTGTCATGGCGCCGACGGCAAGGGGAAGGGCAAGAATCCTCCGGTCGTCGGCATTACCGAAGCCAATTTCGTCAAGGCGATGAAGGATTACAAGTCGGGCGCCCGCGACCACAAGGGCATGGTGCGCATCGCCGGCAAGCTGAGCGACGGTGATATCGCTGACCTCGCCGCCTATTACGCGGCCATGAAGTAATTGCGCTCAACGATGATGGGCCGTATCCGGCCCGTCTGCGGATCCGGTGGTGCGCCGGCCCGCAGGCGGGCCGTTTCTTGTCGGCTGGTCGATATGATCTGGCTCAATGCGGCGGCGGCCGGGTTTTCGGAAATTGTCGTCCGGTCTCCGATCAAGACAAGGTCGTCGACCGCGCGGATCGGGGGCGTTCCCCGGTGCCGAACGTCGCAGGATTTGTGTCGGGGCACCCGTGGGCAGATTCGGGAGTAGCGCTATGGCAATCTTTTCGTGTTCGCGGCGACAGATCCTCAGGCTAGCCGGAGACGGTATGGTGGCCGCGGCGATGTTCGCCGCCGCGCATCCCGTGCCCGCGGCGGCCGACGCGCTGCCGCGTGTGCTGATGTACAAGAACCCGAGCTGCGGCTGTTGCGGCCTCTGGGCGGACCATATGCGGTCGGATGGGTTCGAGGTGAGGGTCGTTACGCTCGACGACCTCGCGCCGATCAAGCGCAAGGCCGGCGTCCCCGCCGACCTCGAGACCTGCCATACCGCTCTCGTCGGTGATTTCACGGTCGAAGGGCACGTACCCGCCGAGGCGGTGCGGAGGCTCTTGGGAACGCACCCCGACGTCGTCGGCATCGGCGTTCCGGGCATGCCGGCGGGTTCGCCGGGAATGCCCAGCGCGACGCCGGAGCCGTTTCAGGTGATCGCCTTCGCCGCCGACGGCAGCCGCCACCTGTTCATGTCGTACTGACGGCCCGCGCCCCCGGGCGCGACCGGGCCCGGGGCGCCTCCCTGTCGACAATCGACGCCCGCCCGTGCCGGGGCTGCACGTCCGTGCGGGCTGTATTATAATGTCCGGAGAGGGGCGGCCGAGTCGACGCATCCGCCCCGATGCGCCGGATTGTCGACAATGTCGATGCCGGCTTCAGCGCCGGACGGTCGTGCGACCGGGTCCGGCGAGGGCAGGTTGCGCGGACAGCAGAGGTCAACCGGTCATGGCGAAGAATACCGGCATCGGCCCGGCCGCGGGAAACGGCGCCGGAGCGCAGGCGCGGGAGTCGCTAACGGTGCGGGTGCAGGCCGGCATCGAAGACCTGATCATGACCGGTGCGCTGCGCGGCGGTGACCGGGTCAACGAGATTGCGTTGTCGGAGCGTTTCGGCACCAGCCGTGGCCCGATCCGCGAGGCATGCCGGGCGCTGGCCCAGGAAGGGCTACTGGTCGCGGTGCCGAACCGCGGCGTCTTCGTGCGCGAGCTCGATTTGCGCGAGGCGCTCGAGGTCTACGATATCCGCTCGGCGCTCGACGAGCTGATGGGGCGCCTGATCGCCGACCGTGTCACCGGCCCGCAGATCGACGAGCTGTGGGTGCTGATCGGGCGCATGGATGCGGCCGCAGCGGATCGCGATCTCGAGCGGTACTATCCGGCGAACCTGGAATTCCACGACTGTCTTCTGAGCCTTGCCGACAACCGGCGGCTGGAACGGCTGTACCGCACCCTCGTGAAGGAGCTCCACCTGTTCCGGCGGAAGGGCCTGCTGCAGCAGGGTTCGATGCGCATCTCCAACGAGGAGCACCGGCAGATCGTCGAGGCGATCGCCGATCGCGATCCGATCGCCGCCGGCGTCAGCATGAAGTGCCACGTGCTGGCGGCCAAGCAGCGGCTGCTCGCCGCGGTCGAGGCCGAACGGTCGGCGGCCGTCGGGGAGCAGGCGCCGCGACGCAGCCGGCCGGGGCGCGCCTAGCTAGCGGCCCTTGAACTGCGGCTCGCGCTTCTCCATAAAGGCGCGCCGTCCCTCCTTGTAGTCCTCGCTGGCGAAACATTCGGCGACCAGTCGGTCGCACATCGACATGTCCCGGTCGTCGGGGTTCTTCAGGACCTCGTTGGCGATCAGCTTCATCGCGCGCACGGTCAGCGGTGCGTTCGCGGCGATCCGCGCGGCGTAATCGGCGACGAAGCTCTCGAGCCCCTCCTCGGACACGACCTGCTGAACGAGGCCGATGCGCAGCGCTTCGTCGGCGTCGATGCGACGGGCCGAGAACATCAGGTCCTTGGCGGCCCCCTGGCCGACAACGTCGACGAGCCGCTTTATCGCATGATAGGGATAGCCCAGCGACAGGCGTGCGGCCGGCATGGCGAACTTCGATTTGACGGAGCAGAAACGCAGGTCGCAGGCGACCGCAAGGTTGAGGCCGCCGCCGAGACAGTAGCCGTCGATCATCGCGATCGTCGGCATCGCCAGCGCATTGATGCGGCCATAGACCGTCTTGATGCGCGTGTTGTAGTGGCGGACGGCCTCTTCGGATCCGCGCTCCTTCTCGAACTTCGAGATATCCGCGCCGGAGACGAACGACTTGCCGCCGGCTCCCGACAGGACGATCACACGAATTTCCCGATCCGCCTCGAAATCGTCGAGGATGGCCTCGGCGGCGTCCCACATCTCGAGCGAGACCGCGTTGTGCTTCTCCGGGTTGTTGAAGATCATGTGGCCGACCGCACCGGCCTTCTGCGCGATCATTTTCTCGTACTGCATGTCCGTTCCCGTCCCTGCGGTTGGTGCGTTTCGGCGATGGGCGCGCCGTTTCAGACGATCTGCCGACTGCGCAGCTTCGCCAAATCCTCTTCACCGTAGCCGATCTCGCGCAGGATTTCGTCCGTGTGCTGTCCGCGCTCGGGCGGGGATTGCGCCATCGTGCTCGGCGTGCGCTCGAGCACCATCGGCTGGCCGACGAGCCGCGTGTGGCCGAACGGCACGGTATCGATCTCGCGCGCGATACCGAGATGGCGCACCTGGGGGTCGGCGAAGACCTCGTCGATGCGGTAGATCTCGCCACACGGCACGCCGCTCTCCGTCAGCGCCTCGACCCACTCGCGGCTCGAGCGCGTCCTGGTGATCGCCTCGATCTCCGCGTTGAGCTGATCGCGGCGCTCGAGACGATCGGCGTTGTCCCTGTATTCCTCAGCCTCGATCCACTCAGCCTTGCCGATCGCCGTCGCGAAGCGCTGCCAGATGACGTTTCCGGCGACCGCGACGTTGATCGTCCCGTCGGACGTCTGGAAGACGCCCGTCGGCACGCTCGTGGGGTGGTTGTTGCCGGCCTGCTGCGGGATCTCCTGCTTGGTCAGCCAGCGTGCCGCCTGGAAGTCGAGCATGAAGATCTGCGATTGCAGCAGCGACGTATGCAGCCACTGGCCGGTGCCCGATTTCTCGCGCTCGATCAGCGCGACGAGCACGCCGAGCGCGCAGAACAGGCCGGCGGTAAGATCGGCGATCGGGATGCCGACGCGCATCGGTCCGCGGCCCGGCTCGCCCGTGATCGACATCAGTCCGCCCAGGCCCTGAGCGATCTGGTCGAAGCCGGGACGCTTCGCGTAGGGGCCGTCCTGGCCGAAGCCCGAGATGCTGGCCAGGATGATCTTCGGGTTGCGCTGGCGCAGGCTCTCGTAGTCGATCCCCAGTCGCTGCTTCACGTCGGGCCGGAAATTCTCGACGACGACGTCGGCCGAATCGACGAGCTTGAGGAAGATGGCGAGACCTTCCGGATCCTTCAGGTTCAGCGTCAGGCTGCGCTTGTTGCGCTGCAGGTTCTGGAAGTCCGGCGTGTGGCGCGCGGCACCCAGCGCGCCGTCGGGCTCGAGGCTCTCGGGCGGCTCGACCTTGATAACGTCGGCGCCCCAGTCGGCCAGCTGCCGGACCGCGGTCGGACCCGAGCGAACGCGCGTCACGTCGAGCACGCGGACATGCGAGAGTGCGTCGGAGGCGGGGATATGTGGCATCGAGTCTGCTCCCTTGCCTTGGGTCTTGTCTGGATCCGGAGACTAGCCTGCGAACCGGCGCAGCGCGGCGAGGTCCGGCGCAGCGAAGATCCCGGCGCAGAACGCGGCAAGCGCCTCGGCGCGGTCCCGCGTCCAACCCCCGTAGGCGGTGTTGGCGTAGAACTTACGCTCGATCTCCTCGTCGCTCAGCGGTGCGCCGCGACCGCCGCGCAGGCAGGGCTGACGCGCCGTGAGCCGGCCGCCGTCGTCGAGCGAGGCCATCAGGTAGCCGGTGTAGTTCCGCGGATACTCGTCGTTCGGATCGATCTCGTAGAACACGCGTGCGGCGAGTTCTAGCGTTTCCGCGTCGGCGATCCTGCGCGCGCTGAACTGCTCCAGCCCCGCTTCGCCGTCGACCATCGCAACGGCGACGCAGAACGGGACGGAGAACTTCGCCGAATAGGGGCTCGACGGCCTGATCTTCTCGTCGCGCGGCTCCCACAGCCGGTGCACCGTGCCCTCGCCGACCCGGGCGTCGAGCCGCTGGATCGCGCGCGGCGCCGGGATCTGGTCGCGCAGCGACAGCGCGCAGTCGATGAAGGGCTGGGCCATGGTGCCGCAGGCATAGGGCTTGAAGGCGAGGCTGGCGACCTCCCAGCGCGTGCCCCAGCCGTCGCTGAGCTGCGCGAAGTCGCGCTCGATCTCGGGAACGGCGAACGCCCTGAAGGCACCGTGCGTGCCCTCGAACACGGTCGCCGGCCCGACAAAGCCGCATTCGGCAAGGCGCGCGGCGCGCCAGCCCGCTTGCGCCGCCCAGCCCGGGTGCATCCGCTTCGTCCACGTGCCTTCGGCGAGATACTCGATGATGCCCGACGCCATGCTGCCGACGATGCCGAGTGCCGAGGCGATGCGGTCGGCCGGAAGGCCGAGCGCGGTGGCAATGCCGGCGGCGGCACCGAAGGCGCCGCAGATCGCCGTCGGATGGAATCCCTGGCGGTGCATCGCGGTCGGGGCGACCAGCGCCAGCCGGCAGATGAGCTCGGCGCCTGCGGCCAGTCCGCGGAGCACGGCGCCGCCGCCGAGGCCGCGCGCCTCGGCGGCGGCGAGCAATGCCGGAACCATCACGGCGCCGACGTGGACCGGCGTCCCTTCGAACGTGTCGTCGTAATCCTCGCCGTGCACCGCCGTGCCGTTGACGAGCGCCGCCGCGGCGACGTCGAAGTCGCCCTCGTGGCCGATCGCCGTACAGGGGCCGGAACCGTCGCGCGCAGCGACGGCGGCGCGCACATAATCCTCGTTGCGCGCCGCGACCATCAGTCCCGCCGCATCGAGGAGGGTTCGGTTCAGCGCCCGCCTCGTGCCTTCAGGGATGTCCGCCGCGGCGAGCTCCGCCGCCCACTCGGCGAAACGCTCGGCGGCGCTCGTCGGTCGTCGCGTCACGGCAGATAGGCCCCGCCGTTCACGTGGATCGTCTGGCCCGTCACGTAATCGGCATCCGGCCCGCACAGCATGGCGACCATCGCCGCCACCTCGCGCGGCTCGCCGCGCCGGCCGACCATCGGCGGCCGCTTGTCCGGATGCTGACCGCGTGCGCCGGCGGCACCGCCGCGCTCGGTCTCGATCTCGCCGGGCACGACGCAGTTCGCGGTCACCCCCGTGCCGGCGAATTCGGTCGCCAGCGCCTTGGTCAGACCGACGAGCGCCGCCTTCGACGTCACCACGTGGGCGCGCCCGCTGGCGCCCGTATGCCCGGTCAGCCCGCCGATATTGACGATCCGGCCCCAACCCGCGGATACCATGTCGCCGATGACCGCGCCGGCGCACAGGAAGGCGGCGTCGAGGTTCACGGCGAGGATCGCCCGCCACTCCTCGAGCGTCATCTCGCGGAACGGGACGGCGCGGCGCACGGCGGCATTGTTGACCAGAACCGCGATCGTGCCGAGCTCGCGCGCCGCCGCCGCGATCGTGGCCGCGGCTTCGGGGTCCGTGAGGTCGGCCAGCAGCGTCCGTGCCTCGCCACCGGCGTCGCGCACCAGACGCGCGGTCTCCTCGGCGCCGTCGCGGTTGCGCTGAGCGTGCACCAGCACGCCGAATCCCAGCTGCCCCAGGGCCAGCGCGCTGGCCCTGCCGATATTGCGCGCCGCGCCGGTAACGATGGCCGACCTGGCACCGGCCGCGGTCATTCTCCCGGTACCCTGATCTTCCCGGCCATCGCCGAGCTCACCCTATCGCGCACCAGCGGATAGAGCGGCGACAGCAGGCTGGCGGCGGTGAGCAGGAAGAAGCCGACGACGATCGGGCTTTCGAACAGGGCGAGGAAGTTGTTGTCGTAGATGATCATCGACTGGGAGAAGGTCTCCTCCACCAGCTTGCCGAGGATCAGCCCCATGACAAGCGGCGCCGGTCCGAACCCGTGCCGCAGCATGAAGAAACCGACGATGCCGGAGATGATCATGACCCAGACATCGAACATCGAGGCGCCGTACGAATACGAGCCGATCATCGAGAAGGTGAACACCGCCGGCCACAGCAGCCGCGGCGGCACCAGGGTCACGAGCGAGAAGAATTTCGCGCCGATCAGGCCGATCGCGAGGAAGCCGACATTGGCGACCAACATGGCGCCGAAGATGGCGTAGATGAATTCGGGCGTCTCGTTGACGAGATAGGGGCCCGGCCGCAGCCCGTGCATGATCAGCGCCGCGAGGATCAGCGCCGTGCTGCCGCTGCCCGGAATCCCGAGCGCCAGCGTCGGCACCATGGCGCCGCCGGTGGCGGCGTTGTTCGCCGCCTCCGGACCGGCGATGCCCTCGGGGCAGCCCTGGCCGAACTGGTCCTTGTTCTTGGACCAGCGCTTCGCCTCGTTGTAGCCCATGATCGCGGCGACCGTGGAGCCCTCCGCCGGCAAGATGCCGATGAACGTGCCGAGGCCGGACGAGCGCAGGATCGTCCATTTGACGCGGCGGATGTCGTCGCGGCTCGGCAGCTTCATCGCCGTCGCCCGGATCCTTTCATAGGCGACATCGAGGGTCTGCGACTGACTCAGCAGTTCGCCCATCGCGAACAGGCCGATGAGCACCGGGACGAAATGGATTCCCTCGGTCAGTTCCGGGATGTCGAAGGTGAAGCGCTCGACGCCGGTGGTGAGGTGCACCCCGATGGTGCCGATGAGGACGCCGAAGGCGCCGGAGATCAGGTTGCGCAGCGACGATTTGCCGCTGATCGACGCCAGCATCGACAGCGCGAACACCGACAGCGCGAAATATTCCGGCGGCCTGAATTTCAGCGCCAGCGTCGCCAGCATCGGGGCGGCGAAGATGAAGATGACGAGGCTGAAGATGCCGCCGGTGACGCTCGAGATCGTCGCCAGGCCGAGGGCGCGCCCCGCCTCGCCCTTCTTGGCCATCGGGTAGCCGTCGAGGGCGGTGGCCGCCGCCGGTGGCGCCCCCGGGGCGTTGATGAGGATCGCCGTGATCGATCCGCCGAAGGTGCCCGCGCAGTACAGCGCCGCCATCATCGAGATCGCCGGGATCGGCTCGAGCTGGATGGTGAACGGGATCAGCAGCGCGATCGCCATCGGCGAGCTGAGTCCGGGCAGCGCCCCGACCAGCACCCCGATCAGCACGCCGCCGAGAATCAGCCCGATATTGAGCGGATCGAGAAGCAGCGACAGTCCGGTGACGACGGGTTCCATCGATCGCTTCCGTTCGTTCTCAGTGGAACGCGATGCCGATCATCCCGGGCTCGAAGAATACGCCGAGGACGAGGTTGAAGAGCACGGTCACCGCCGCCGGAAAGACCGCTGCGAAAGCGAGGATGTAGTGCAGCCGGCGCTCGTGCCAGAGCAGCGGCAGCACGATGCAGACCGCGACCATCGTCAGGTAGGTGCCGAGGAGCGGCGAAGCGCTGACGGTGGCGACGAGCACGAGCATCGTCAGCCAGGTCATGCCGCTCACCTTGTCGCGGCGCCCCTTGTCGATGTCCTTGCCCTTGCGCGTAAGCAGGATGTGCTCGAACGGCAGCGCGAGGCAGAACAGGATGATGACGACGATCAGGATCCGCGGGAACAGTTCGGGCGGGATGTTCTGCGAAAACAGGAACGAAACCTCGTCGAACTGCCCGGTCTCGTAAAGAAGCCAGCCGCAGAAGGCGATGATGCCGATCGCGATGACGGAGTCGACCGGGTGCAGGAGGCGGGCGATCGCCGAGCGACCGCCGGCGCCCCCCTGTTCCCGACCGGGCGGCCGCGCGCCGTTGGACATGGCCGTTCCCCTGCTCGCGAGCCGGCCCGCGACCTACTTGTCGAGGCCGAGTTCTTTCAGCGCCTCGGCGGCGATCTGGTACTCCTCCTTGAGGTGCTTGTCCCAGACCTCCCAGCCCGCGACACTGTCCTCGGGCGTCAGGCCCGAGCTCTTCAGATAGTTGGCGAAGACCTCGTGGTTCATCGCCTTGACCATCGCCGCCGAGATCTTCTCGATGATCGGCTTCGGCGTGGTGGCGAGCACGGCGTAGCCGCGCGTCGTCGAGGTCTTGACCTTGTAGCCGGCTTCGAAGGTCGTCGGGACGTCCGGATAGTCCTTCAGGCGTTTCTCGGCCATCACCACCAACGGCCGCACGGCGCCGTCCTGGATCTGCGAGCCGGCCTCGCTGACATTCGGCAGCGTCGCGTCGATCGCGCCGGACAGCAGCGCCTGGATCATCTGGCCGCCGGAACCGAAGGGGACGACCTTGTACTGCATGCCCGCGGCCTTGGCGAGCTGGGCCAGGCCGATATGCTCGGTGCCGCCGATCTGCGCGACGCCCCAATTCAGGGGTTTCGACTTCGATGCCACGACGAGCTCCTCGAACGTCTTGTACTGGCTGTTGGCCCCGACGGTGATGAATGTCGGGTCGTCCATCGCGCGGGCGACGCCGATGATATCGTCGATCTTCATGTCCGACTTGCCGCGGGCCATCGTGTAGAGATGCGACTGCGTCAGCGCCATGATCGTGTGGCCGTCGGCGGGCTTGCCGAGCACGTAGCCCTGCGCCTTGGCGCCGGAGCCGCCGCGCTGGCTGACCACGACCATGTCGGTGTCGAGTTCGCGGCGGGTGCGGATCATCATCATGCGCGCGGTCACGTCGGTACCGCCGCCATAGGCCGAATGGATGACGACCTCGATGGTCCGGTTGGGGAAGTCGTCCTGCGCCAGGGCCGGCACGGCCAGCGCCGCGACGGCACCGGCTGCGGCGACCAGGAAGCCACGGCGCGCGTTGGTGAGACTGGATTTCATCGTTTTCCTCCCGAGCAGATTATCGCGGCCGATTTCCCCGTTCCCAGGTCTCGCGCGAGGGGTCCGACGACACTCCCGCGCCAGAACGCTGCACGACCTTCGGCCTCGGGACAAGATGGTCGACAACACTCCGGATTGTCAACAAAATGACGGCAGCGGCCTCGGCTGCGGGTAGGGCGACAACCCGTCAAACCATGCCGCAACGCGCTGATTCGCCGGTGCGGCGCAACGGTCGAGCGCCCGCACCGGACGGCGATATTGTAAACAGAACCGGCTGGCGGCCAGTCGACGAACCGCCGCGGAGGACCGATCGATGCAAACCCCCGGTGCGCGTTTCAGGGCGGAACTTGCGGGCCACGGCCCCCTCGTCGCCCCCGGCGTGTTCGACGGCCTTTCGGCCCACCTCGCGCGCCGCGCCGGCTTCCCGGTGATCTATGCCAGCGGCGGCGCGATCGCGCGCAGTATCGGCCTGCCCGATCTCGGCCTCGTCGGCATCGCGGAAATGGCGGAGCGCCTGCGCCAGATCGTCGAGGCGGCGGGCTGCCCCGTGCTGGCCGACGGCGACACCGGCCACGGTACCGCGCTCCACGTGCGACGGACGGTGCGGACGTTCGAGCAGCTGGGACTCGCCGGGCTGCATCTCGAGGATCAGGGCTTTCCGAAGCGCTGCGGTCACGTTGCCGGGAAACAGTTGATCGCGACAGAGGAGATGGCGGGCAAGATCCGCGCTGCCGTCGCCGCGCGCCGCGATCCGGATTTCGTGATCGCCGCGCGCACCGACGCCATCGCCGTCGAAGGGTTCGCCGCGGCGCTCGAACGGGCGGCGGCCTACAGGGAGGCGGGTGCCGATCTGCTGTTCGTCGAGGCGCCCGAGAGCGAGGAGCAGATCGAGGAGATCCCACGGCGCCTGCCCGCGCCGCTGATGATCAACATGTTCCGTGGCGGGCGCACGCCGTTCGTGCCGGTGGAGCGGCTGGGCCGGCTAGGCTACCAGCTGGTGATCGTGCCCTCCGACCTCCAGCGCGCGGTGATCCGCACGATGACGGAGGTGTTGCGCGCGATCCGGGCCGACGGCGACAGCGGCGCGGCGGCGGCACTTCTGGCGCCGTTGCCGGCGCGCGACGAGGCCGTCGACCACGACGACTGGCTGGCATGGGCCGACCGCTACGGCGGCTAGCGCGGCGAGCCGCCGGCGCGGCGTCAGGCCCTACCGGTGTCCAACGTGGTCGGGGCGCAGCGCTTGCGCAGCAGGGTCCGCCGGTCGAGCCGCCGGCGCTCGACACGCGGCCGCCAGCCGGCGGGGATAACCAGTTCGCCCGCCTCGAACCGCAACGGGTCGGCGAGCAGGCGGGCCTCGGGCCTGATCTTGAGATAGCCGTTGAACTCGCCGGCATTGTCGATGCGGCCGTCGGCCACGCAGGCCTCCATCCAGCAATTGACCTCGGCGCCGAGGCCGTCGCCGAGAACCGCTCGCATGCCGCGCGCATGGATATGGTCGACGGCCGTCGCCAGACCGGCGAGCGACCCGAACCGCTTGAGCTTGACCTTGCACAGCCCGATACCGGGGATCGTCGCCGCGCGGTCGATATCCGCCAGCGCGCAGATCGGCTCGTCGAGCATGAGCGAGACACGCGATACGGCCGCGACGGCCGCGTTCGCGTCCCAGTCCTCGGCCGCGCAGGGTTGCTCGAACAGCTCGATGCCGGTGGGGTCGATGGCGGTGGCGAAGCGACAGCCGTCATCCCGGCTGTAGGCGCGGTTGGCGTCGATGCGCAGGGTCGCGCGGCCGGCCGCGGCCCGCTGGATCCAGCCCAGCCGCTCGATGTCCGCCTCGACATCGGTTCCGACCTTGATCTTGAACGTCGTGAATCCCTGGGCGAGCCGCGCCTCCACCTCGTCGCCGATGGCTCTCTGTTCGGTTGCGTTGAATGCGGTCAGCAGCCGGAACCGTCGCTCGAGGGCCGATGACAGGAGCGGCGTCCCCTGCAGCATCTCGAGCGCGGTGGCCAGCGCGGTCGCCGCGACCGGGCTCGCCGCGGCGCGTGCCGCAACGAGCCGCCGCGCGCCATCGGGCGGCAAGCCGACGAGCCGTTCGCCTGTCTCCGCCGCGAACTCCCAACCGCCGTCCCGCGTCTCGGCGCTCGAGCCCGGCGCGATATGTTGCTCGCCCCAGCCCTCGCGCCCGTCCTCGTCGCGCAGCTCGACGATCAGCGGCTGGAAACTCTCGAAGGTCCGGTAGGACAAGCGGTACGGCGCGACGAGCGGCAGTTCGACGCGGTATAGCGAGACCTCGCGAATGCGCATGCGCCCGGGCCGTCAGCCGGCACGCGGTCTCGCCGCCGAAGCGAGCCAGGGAAAGCGCTTGCGATAGTCCAGCTCGAATGCCGTCATGCGGTCGGCCAGCTCGAGCGAGAGGTCGATCTCGTTGAGCCCGTTCATCAGACAGTGCTTCTGGAACGGCTCGGGCGAGAACGACAGAATCTCACCGCTCGGCCGCCGGATCGTCTCCGCCGCCAAATCGATCGTGAGCCGAGGGTCGGCGGCGTCGTGAAGCTCCCGGCGCAGCCCGGCGACCGTCTCGGTCGGCAGCGTGACCGTCAGCACGCCGTTCTTCGTGCAGTTGGCTGCAAAGATGTCGCCGAAGCTGGGCGCGATGACGGCCCTGATACCGTGGTCCTGCAGCGTGTAGACCGCGCCCTCTCGCGACGAGCCGCAGCCGAAATTGGCGTCGGCAACGAGAACCCGGGCGTCGCGAAATCGCGGCTGGTTGAGCGGAAAGTCGGGCCGCAACGCGCCGCTATCGTCGCGGCGCAGGTCGTGGAAGGTAAACGCGGCGTAGCCGTGCGCGCGCGGTTTCTTGATGAAGCGGGCCGGAAAGATCTGGTCGGTGTTGACGTTGGCCAGATCGAGCGGCGCGGCGACGGCGGTCAGGGTCGTGAAGGGCTCCATCCCTCGCTCATCCCTCTCCGGCGAGGTCCCGGACGTCGGCGAGCCGACCGGTGACCGCGGCGGCGGCGGCCATGGCGGGGCTCACCAGATGGGTACGCCCGCCGCGCCCCTGGCGGCCCTCGAAATTGCGGTTCGAGGTCGAGGCGCAGCGCTCGCCGGGCTGCAGCGTGTCGCCGTTGATGCCGACGCACATCGAGCAGCCAGGCTCGCGCCACTCGAAGCCGGCGGCGATAAAGATCTCGTGCAGCCCCTCGCGCTCGGCCTGCCGCCTGATGAGGCCGGAGCCCGGCACGACCATGGTCGGCACCGCCGCCCTGCGTCCCTTGGCCACCGCGGCGGCGGCGCGCAGATCCTCGATGCGGCTGTTGGTGCACGAGCCGATGAACACGCGGTCGACGGGAATGCGGCGCAGCTCGGTGCCGGGTCTCAGCGCCATGTAGGCGAGCGCCTTTTCCATGCGGGCGCGACGTTCGGTGTCCGGCTCGTCCGCGGGGTCGGGGATGCGGCCGGTGATCGGGGCGACCTGCTCGGGACTGGTGCCCCAGGTGACCATCGGCGCGATGTCGGCTGCGGCGATCCGAACCTCGCGGTCGTAGGACGCGCCGTTCTCGCTCGGCAGTGTCCGCCACCAGGCGAGCGCCCGGTCCCGCAGTTCCCCCCGCGGCGCGTAGGGCCGGTCGGCCAGATAGTCGAACACCTTGTCGTCGGGCGACACGAGGCCGGCACGCGCACCGGCCTCGATCGACATGTTGCAGACCGTCATGCGCTGCTCGACGGACAGCGCGGCGATGCCCGGGCCGTCATACTCGATGACGTGGCCGACCGCACCGCCGGCACCGATCGTGCCGATGATCGCGAGGATCAGGTCCTTCGCCGTCGTGCCCGGCGGCAGGACGTCGTCGACGTGAACGCGCATGGTCCTCGGCCGGGGCCGCCACAGGCCCTGGACGGCGAGCACGTGCGCCACCTCCGACGAGCCGATGCCGAACGCATACGCGCCGAGCGCGCCGTGCGTCGAGGTGTGCGAATCGGCGCCGGCGATGACGAGGCCCGGCTGCGTGATGCCCTGTTCCGGCCCGACGACGTGGAGGATGCCCTGGCGGATGTCCCCGAGGCCGAACAGGGTGATGCCAAACGCCCGCGTGTCGGCCTCGATGATCTCGACCATGTTGCGGATCTCGGGGTCGGCGATGGCGTCGAGGCCGCGCTCGCGCCCCGTCGTCGGCACGTAATGGTCGGCGAAGGCGAAGGCCTGTCCAGGGTTGCGGACGGTGCGCCCCTCGCGCCGCAGCTTGTCGAAGGCGTGGAAAGAGTTCTCCTGCAGCAGCAGGCGGTCGATGTAGATCAGGCACTCGCCGTCCTCGCGCTCGGCGACGACGTGCGTGTCCCAGATCTTGTCGAAGATCGTCCTGGGTTTCGCCATCGCGCGCGATCCTCCGCGTCCTTCCCGGTTCGGCGCCGGGTTCGGCCGTCGCTGTCGGGGCGACTGTAGACAATCCGGCATCCCGTCGCAACGCCGCCTGCGACCTCCGTAAGCCGCCGAGAAGCCGAGACAACGCGCAGATTGTCGGTTAACCTGCGACCGCGTCCGCCGGTCTCCCCGGCGGCGAATTGTCGACAGACCGCGAGGAAAGGGTTGTCGTTGGAACTGGACGTCCTGTCGATGGTGCTGATCGTACTGGCGGCGTTCGGGACCGCCGTGTTCCACGCCGTCGGGGGGTTCGCCGGCGGCCTGCTCCTCGCCATCTGCCTGGCGCCGATCCTCGGCGTCAAGGAGACGGTTCCCGTCACCGCGACGGCGATGATCATCTCCAACAGCAACCGGGTCTGGGCGTTTCGCCATTCCGTCGACTGGCGCGCCTTCGCCAGCGTGTTCGGCACGGCGCTGCCGTTCATCATCCTCAGCGCCATCGTCTATGTCGCGCTGCCGGTCAGTATCGTGGCCTTGCTTCTTGGTGCCTTCCTCGTCGCCACGGTTCCGCTGCGGCGCTACATGTCGAAGCACGACTTCAGGGTCGGACACCGCGGCCTTGCCGCCGCCGCGGTACCGTATGGTCTGATCTCGGGGACGACCTTCGGCGCCGGCATGATGCTGGCGCCGTTCCTGCTCGGCGCGGGGCTCGCCGGCGAGCAGCTTGTCGGCACCGTATCCGCCATCGGCTTCGGCCTGAACCTGGTCAAATCCTCGGTGTTCGGCGTCTCGCCGCTGCTCGACCTGTCCCTGTTCATCAAGGGTGTCGTGATCGGGCTGTTCACCATTCCCGGCACCTATGTCGGCCGCTGGATCGTGCGCGCGACCCCGATCCGCGTGCACACGCTGTACATGGAGGTCTTCATCCTCTGCGGCGCCGCCTACTTCCTGTTCGAGGCGGCGTCGGCCTTCGGCTGGCTGGCATGACGGGCAAGCCGGTCGATCTCGACGCGTTGCCGCCCGAGGAGGCGCTGCAGAGCCTGCGCGAACTCGGGGAGACGGTGGCGACGGAAAATGCGTGGGGCGATGTCCGTTGGCATCTCTGGGGTGCGGGCCCGCCGCTCGTGCTGCTGCACGGCGGCTACGGCACGTGGGCACACTGGGTGCGCGTCATAAAGCGCCTGTCGGCCCGCTACCGCCTGCTCGTCCCCGACATGCCGGGGTTCGGCGAGTCCGCTGCGCCGCCGCCGCCGCACGACGCCGAGACGATCACCGCGCCGCTCGTCGCCGGTCTCGAGCGGCTCCTGCGCGACGACGAACGGCCTTCGATAGCGGGCTTCTCCTTCGGCGGCGTCATCGCCGGGCACATGGCGGCGCAGCTGGGCGCGCGGGTCGAGGCGCTCGTCCTCGTCGCGCCCGGCGGTCTCGGCGCGCGCAGGGGCGACATGCCCGAGCTGCTGGCGCGCGATTCCTCGATGTCGCCCGAGCAGGCGATGGCGGCGCATCGCCGCAATCTCGAGATCCTGATGTTCGCCGATCCGGCCCGCATCGATGCGCTGGCGCTCCATATCCAGGCCGGCAATACGGCGCTGCACCGCATCAAGAGCCGGCCCATCTCGTCGACCGATACGCTCGCCCGCGCGCTCCGGCACGTGCCCGCGCGCAAGGCCGCGATCTGGGGCGAGCAGGACGCGACGGCCGGTGCATACCTGTCGCAGCGCCGCGCGATCCTGCACGACATCGATCCGGCGCTCGATTTCCGGGTGATGCCGGGGACCGGCCATTGGGTGATGTACGAGGCGCCGGACGCCTTTGCCGCCCTTCTGCTAGAGTTGCTTTCCGGCGGCACCTCCGTCGTCGGGGAAACCACGAGGAAACTGCCATGACGGATGGGACCGGAAAGACGAATGTGGGCGTCTTCGGCCTCGGGTCGATGGGGTTCGGCATGGCGACGTCGCTGCTGCGCGCCGGACTGCCGACCATCGGCTTCGACGTCAACGCCGAGCGCTGCGAAGCCTTCGCGCGCGAGGGTGGCGTCGCGGGCGTACGGCCGGCGGAGGAGGTGCCGCACCTCGACGTCGTCGTGAGCGTCGTGGTCAGCGAGGACCAGACCCACGCGATCCTGTTCGGTGACGCGGGCATCGCCGCAGCGCTGAAGCCCGGTTCGGTGTTCGTGTCCTGTGCCACCGTGTCGCCGGGATTCGCGCGGCGAACGGCGACGAGCCTCGCCGAGCGCGGGATCCACTATCTCGACGCGCCAATCAGCGGCGGCGCCGCCAAGGCCGCCGCGGGCAGCCTGACGATCATGGCGGCTGGCACTCGGGAAGCGTTCGACCGCGCCTCCGCGGTGCTGGATGCGATGGCGGAGACGGTCTACAGGCTCGGCGACGAGGCCGGCGCCGGCGCCGCCATGAAGATCGTCAACCAGCTGCTTGCCGGCGTCCATATCGCAGCCGCGTGCGAGGCGGTCACTTTCGGTATCCGCGCGGGTATCGACCCGAACCGTCTGTTCGAGGTGATCTCGAAATGCGCCGGGACCTCGTGGATGTTCGAGAACCGGGTGCCGCATATCCTCGACGGCGACTATCAGCCCCGCTCCGCGGTCGACATATTCGTCAAGGATCTGGGCATCGTCGCCGCGACGGCGCACCGCGCAAAGTTCCCTGTGCCGCTGGCATCGGCTGCGCTCAACCTGTTTCTGATGGCGAGCGGCGCCGGCCACGGGGGGGAAGACGACTCGGCGGTCGCCAAGGTCTACGCCGCGAACGGCGGTATCGAGCTGCCGAAATCGAAGTAGGGTCGGCCGCGAGTTCCCCTAGCCCAGCGAGAGGCCGCGCCGCTCGAGCCAGGCGCGAAAGCCAGCGCGTTCGGGCAGCGACAGCTGGCGGGCGACGTTTTCCGACCAGGTGCCGCGCTCGGCAACGCCGTAGCGGTCGACATGGCGCTGGCGCTCCGGCGGGATTGGCGCACGTGCGAACACGCGCTCGTCATAGGCGTCGATCTCGGTTTCCAGGGTGCCGTCGTCGTAGCGGTCGTAATGGACGACGACGGCAGGCGGCAGCCGCATCGACACCGCGGCCTCCTGGTCCGGCCAACCGGCCGACAATCCGGCGACGGGGAACACGCCGTCCGGTAGCTCGAGCAGCGCCGCCAGCGCTTCGAGCTCGTTCCGGACCATGCTGATCGGGCAGCAGCCCAACCCCGCGGCCTCGGCGGCGTCGATGAAGCACTGCATCGCCAGCGCCGCGTCCACGGCCGCGTTCATGAAGGTGTCGACGTTGTCGTTGCGATGGTCGTAGCCGCGCATTGCCGCGACCGCACGGCCGCGCCGCACGTCGCCGAGAAAGACCAGGAACACGGGCGCACGCGCCGCCCATTGCGCCGTCGGCAACAGGTCGGCAAGCTGTTCCCGTTTCGCCGGGTCGCCGACGACGACGATCGAATATTGTTGCAGGTTCGACTTGGTCGGCGCCGACTGCGCGCAGGTCAGCAGGGCGGTCAGCAGGGGCGCCGGCACCGGGTCCGGGCGGTAGCGGCGGATGCTGCGGCGTCCGAGGATCCCGGCGACGGTCTCGGGCACCGCGGTGTCGCGGGCGCGTTCCGGCAGCGCCAGGCCGAACCGCTGCTCATACAGTTCTGCAAGGTCGGTCAAGATACGCCTCCATCCGCTGCATTGCCGGCTCCGCCGAGACGCGGAGCGGATCGATCGCGTCCGCCGGGATTCGGACGCCGGTCAATTCATGTGGGAGCCGGCAGCCGCCGGCGGCTTGTGGTCGTGCGACGAGCCGTCGTCGTGACGCATGCTTGCCGGCCCCTGCACGGTCGCCTCGACATCGATCACGGCGCCCGATTCGAAGCCGACTCGAAGCGGCAAAGTCGCGCCCTTTTCGAGCCGCCGGTCCAGCCCCGTCAGCATGATGTGCAGGCCGCCCGGTGCCAGCACGACTGACTCGCCCGGATTCACCTCGATCGCCCTGACCCGGCGCATCCTGACGATGCCTCCCTCGGTGACGACCGTGTGCAGCTCTGCTCGGCGGGCGGCCGGCGTCGCCACCGCGACCAGCCGCTCGACCTTGTCCCCGTCATTGACCAAGGTCAGGTAGGCGGCTGCGTTTCTCGCGTGCCCCGTCGTCGCCCGCGCCCACGCATGCTCGACGCGCAGTCCGCCGGCGACACCGTCATCGGCCCGACCCGCCGACCCCGCGACGGCGATCGATGCCGGGAGCATGAACAGCAGCGCCGCCGTGACCCCGAACTTCATTTTGGTCTCCGCGCGGCCGCGGCTTTCGCCGGCACTGCCGTCCCCAGCATGGAATCGATGGTCGAGCCGTCGCGTTTTCCGGCACGCGACGGGCATCGGACGGACGGGGTTTCGGGCTGACCGGACCGGGTCACAACCCCATGGCCACCCGCGGCGCCGGAATTTCCTCCAGCTCCGCCATCTGATACAGCCCGGGCAGGTTCTTCAGTTCGACGAGGCTCGGCTTCGGCAGTCTTATGAAATCCTTGGCCTTGATCTCGTGCAGCGCGCGGCTTACCGATTCGACCGTCAGGCCGAGATAGTCGGCGATATCGACCCGCGCCATCGGCAACGGCACCGACGAGGTCGGCAGTTCGTCGCGCTTCCAACGCTGCTGCATGATCAGCAGGAACGCAGCCACGCGCTGATCGGCGGACTTTCGCCCGAGCAGGGTGATCTGCTCGTACTGCGCCTCGATCTCGTCGGTCGCCGTCAGCAGCAACCTGATGCACAGTTCCGGAAAGTCGTGCAGAACGTGCAGCAGCTCGTTGCGCCGAAAGGCGCAGACCGTGACGTCGTTGATCGCCTCGGCCGTGCAATGGCACATCGACTGCTGTTTCAGCCCGCCGAGAATGTCGCCCGGGCCGATGAATCCGGTGATCTGCCGTTTGCCGTTCGACAGCAGGCGTGACAGCCGGATGAAGCCCCCGGTGACGACGAGGATCTTCTCGAACCGGTCGTTCTGCTGAAATATCGTCGCGCCTTTCGTGTAGGCGCTCTCCATGGCGATTGCGGATATCGTCTCCATCTCCGCCTCGTCGAGGCCGGCGCACAATGAATAATGACGGATCACGCAACTGCCGCAGTCGCGTCTGACCTCTCGGTAGGTAGAGTTTTGTCCATGCATTCGCTGTTGCGTTCCCGATTTCGACGCGTCTGGGGCGACGCGCGCCGAGTGGCAGCCGGTGCTCGCTTCGCCATGCGATCCTTCAATCCCGTCTCGGGCCGTCGGGGTCGGACGCGACACGGTATCCTGCGATGGTCAGCGATCCTGCTTCTCGGTGTTGCCTGCGATAGTCTTCCCGCGCGATGAACTCGCCGAGCCGTTCCCGAACACCTCTCCGTTCTGCGACCGGCACCTTGAACCCGATCCGCCCGCGCACGGGAGTAAATACAGCCACAGCAGAGTACAATTTCAATATACTGGACAAGCGGTGCGTTAGGCAAGTGGACCGGAACCGGCGGTCCGGGGCAATGCGCCAATATGTCACAGGCATCGCGTCCGGTGGTCGGTGCGTGGCGCCGGCGGATCAGGATTTCGTCGTGTCCCGCTTTTCGGTGTGCACGCCTTGCGGCTTCGCTGCACGCGGCAATCGGAGCGTGAACATCGCGCCTCCGCCGGGTGCATCGGCGACTTCGATCGAACCACCATGCGTGTCGGCGAACCGCTTGACGATCGACAGGCCGAGGCCAGCCCCTGGCCTGGCGCGCTGGCTGCCCCTCCAGAACCGCTGGAAGATGATTTCGCGCTTGTCCACCGGCACGCCGGGACCGCGATCGGTGACGCGAATCGCGCCGTCGGCGAACACGTCGACATCGACCGCCGTGCCGGGCGGCGTCGCCTCGAGCGCGTTCTTGACGAGGTTGCGCAGCGCTCGCTCCAGTGCCTTCGGGCAGCACGCGACGGCGGCCGGCTGCGCCGCGCCGGTCAGCGCGATTTCCTTGCCTTCGGCATGGGCAGCGGGGGCCATCATGGCAACCACTTCGAAGGCGACGTCCCGGGAATTGACCGGTCGCGAGGTTGCCGCCTCCATCGCGTCGATTTCCGCGAGTTCAAGGAGCTGCGTCACAATTTCGGTCATTGCGGTCACGTCCTGGCGGAAGCTTGCCGCCGTCTCCTCGTCGGCCAGCGTATCGACGTTGGCGCGCAGCACTGCGATCGGGGTCAGCAGCTCGTGGGCCGCATCGGCGGTGAACTGGCGTTGCGCTTCGAGCGCATGGTCGAGGCGGTCGAGCGCCCCGTTCACCGCCGCGATCAGGGGCAGGACCTCGGCCGCCATGCCTGCGGTCGGCAGCCGCACGCCGGGCGATTGCGGCCCGATCCGGCTGGCCCGCTCGGAGGCGAGCCGCAGCGGCGCGATCGCGCGCCGCATGACGACGAGTAGCAGCGTCCCGTAAAGCAGAATGAACACGACCGCGATAACGAGGAGCGCGCCGGGGATCAGCCGGTCGATCTGGCTCTTCAGCGTCGTCACATCGGAATAGAGTTCGAACACGCCGGTGATGCCGCCCGACGCGCCGATGATCGGGACGTAGGTCTCGACGACGTCGCGATCGAAGACTTCGCCCGAGAAGGCACTGATCCGGTCCTCGAACGAGAGCTCGCTCTGCGCCTCGCCGTGTCGGGCCGCGGAGAAGAAGGCGTAGCTGTGCGGCTGCTCCCGACGGTCCTTCCCGAGGTCGGCCGGGTCCGACGAATACAGGGTCAACCCGTCGGTGCTGTAGATCTTGATCTTGAGAATCCGCGATTTCTCGGTCGCCAGGCGCAGCAAGTCCGTGACTTCCGCCGTCTGCGGCCGGATCGCGGTCAGATCCACGCTCGCACCCGTCCTCGGGTCGCCGACGAAGCGCGAGAGGACGATGTCCGACAGACTGCGGGCGAGCACGATGTTCTGATTCTCGGCGACCGCCACCAGCGTCTCGATGGCCTGGCGCTGGTAGACGAACCCCATGATGCTCATCGCGACCAGCATCACGACGGCCGAGGCGATGGCGAAGTATCTGTAGATCCTGAACATGTGCAGGCTTACGGCGTGACGGCCCGATTGCCGAACCTGCCGCTCAACCGTCCTCCCCCGTCAACATATAGCCGACTCCCCGGACCGTATGCACGCTGACCTGTGCGCCGGCGTCGCTCAGCTTCTTGCGCAGACGATGCACGAGGACCTCCAGCGAGTTCGACGAGATCGTCTCGCCCATACCATAGAGATTATCCTCCAGCTGGGTCTTGGGGACCACCTTGCCGCCACGCCGGACGAGCAGTTCGAGCAGACGCGTCTCGAGCGGGGTCAGCATCAGCGCCTGACCAGCGATGCTGGCTTCGCGCGCGCCCGTATCGAACGTCAGATTGCCGATGTTGAGGATCTTGCCGACGAGGCTGCTCGGTCGCCGCAGCAGGGCGCGTAGCCGCGCGACGAGTTCACCCATGTCGAACGGCTTGGTCAGATAATCGTCGGCGCCGGCGTCGAGGCCCTGCACGCGGTCGCTGACGCGGATGCGTGACGTCAGCACGAGAACCGGTACGGCATTGTCGGCCTCGCGCATTTCGCGCAGAACCTGCATGCCATCCATGTCCGGCAGGCCGAGATCGAGGATGACGGCATCGAAGCGGCTCGACCGCAGCGCTGCAAGCCCTTCGGCCCCCTCGGTGCAGCTGTCGACGGTGAACTGCATCCGTTCGAGGCCCTTGCGGATCAGTGCGGCAAGCCTTTGATGGTCTTCGATCAGCAGGATGTGCATTCGATACGCTCCCGGCAGTTTCTTTGTTGTTGTTGTTATTGAACCGGTTGCGATCGCGCTTCAACCGGCTAATCGCGGGCGACGCGTAACAGTCGCCGCGCCGCTGGTCGTCCTCCCGAATGCCGGTTTTCGGGCACCGGATACGGCACGCCCGAATCGTCGTTGCCCTACCGGCGGTTCGTCGCCGGAGCCTTCCCGGTCGGTTGTTCCGGCGCCGCGACGGCGCCGGCACCGACCGCATTCTTCCGGTTCAAGGGTAAGCGTCTCGCGCCCCGATGTCAGTACGACCGGTTGCCGCAGGCCGCGCGCTCGTCCCGGGTCGGCCGCCGGCGCTTTTTTCCGATGCCTTGTAAGGACATTGTAAGGTCCGGATGGTAGGGTCTCCGTGGTCTTTATGGGACCACGTGCATTCGTAAAACACTCCTGCGGCGAGAGCCAAGCGCACCGGCTCCCGCCGCGTTTTTTTTCTCGAATGAGCGGCCGCGAAGGCGGCAGCGGAACCGCGGCCCCACGGTGCCGCCGGCCAAGACCCGTTCCACGATGCGGAATGCTCGCCGACGAAGGCGGAAACCGGTGGACCGACACGACATCCGGGGCCATATAGCGGCGACGCCGACGGAGATTTCCCGTACTATTCTGGACGCTACGCGGTACGGCGCGGCCGGCCGTACCGGCGGTGGGAAGGACACTGGATCGATGACCGAGCGAGTGCGCAAGGGGACGCTGCAAGTTGACGCGGAGCTCTACAATTTCATTGCCGACGAAGCTGCACCCGGCACCGGCATCGAGCCCGACGCGTTCTGGGCGGCGTTCGAGCGCATCGTCGACGATCTGACGCCGAAGAACCGGGCGCTGCTGGCAAAGCGGGACGCGCTGCAGCAGCGCATCGACGCGTGGCATCTTGCGCGCCGGGGCGAGCCGCACGACGCCGCGGCGTACCGGGCGTTTCTCGAGGAGATCGGCTATCTGCTGCCCGAAGGCGGCGACTTCGAGATCGCGACGACGAACGTCGACCCGGAGATCGCCGAGATCGCCGGCCCGCAGCTCGTCGTGCCGGTCACCAACGCCCGCTACGCGCTGAACGCCACCAACGCGCGCTGGCACAGTCTCTACGACGCGCTTTACGGCACCGACGTCATCGCCGAGGACGACGGCTGCGAGAAGGGGCGCACGTACAATCCCAAACGCGGCCAGCGCGTGTTCGCCCATGCCGCGGAATTCCTCGACGCCGCCGCTCCGCTGGCGCGCGGCAGCCACCGCGACGCCACCGGATATCGGCGGGACGGGCCGCATCTCGTCGTGACGCTTGCCGATGGCAGCGAGAGCGGGCTTGTCCGGCCGCAGCAGTTCGTCGGTTATCTCGGCGCCAATCCGCCGGCCTCGGTCTTGCTGCGCAACAACGGACTGCATCTGGAGCTGCTGGTCGACCGCGACGATATCGTCGGCAAGGGGCATCCCGCCGGGGTGCGCGACATCATGCTCGAGGCGGCGATCACGACGATCCAGGACTGCGAGGATTCGGTGGCGACGGTCGACGCCGCGGACAAGGTCCTCGCCTATCGAAACTGGCTCGGCCTGATGAACGGCGACCTCGAGGCGACATTCGAAAAGGGCGGCCGGACGATGACGCGGCGCCTGAATCCGGACCGCACGTTCCGGGCGCCGGACGGCTCGACGCTCACGCTGCCGGGGCGAAGCCTCCTGCTGGTCCGCAATGTCGGGCTCCTGATGACGATCGACGCCGTGCTCGACCGCGACGGCAACGAGATCCCCGAAGAGATCCTCGACGCCATGGTGACGACGCTGGTCGCCATGCACGACCTGAAGCACCTGGGGAAGTTCCGCAACAGCCGCGCCGGCAGCATGTACATCGTCAAGCCGAAGCTGCACGGGCCCGAGGAGGTCGCCTATACGGGCGAGCTGTTCGGTCGCGTCGAGGAGGCGCTGGGACTGCCGCGGAACACGTTGAAGATCGGAGTCATGGACGAGGAGCGGCGCACCACGGTCAACCTCAAGGCATGCATCCGCGCGGCGCGCGACCGCGTCGTCTTCATCAACACCGGTTTCCTCGATCGCACCGGCGACGAGATCCACACCAGCATGGAGGCCGGCCCGATGGTGCGCAAGGAGGCGATGCGCGACGAGCCGTGGATCGTCGCCTACGAGGACTGGAACGTCGACATCGGGCTCGAGACCGGTTTCCGCGGCCGGGCCCAGATCGGCAAGGGCATGTGGCCGAAACCCGACGAGATGCGGCAAATGATGGAGACCAAGGGCGCTCATCCCGAGGCCGGCGCGAACACGGCCTGGGTACCGTCACCGACCGCGGCGACGCTGCACGCGATCCACTATCATCGGACCCGCGTCTCGACCGTCCAGGAGAAGCTGGCCGGCCGCGACCGTGCCAGCCTCGACGACATCCTGACGATCCCGCTGCTGCACGGCGCGAACCTCTCGCCGGAGGAGGTTCAGCACGAGCTCGACAACAACACCCAGGGCATCCTCGGTTACGTCGTGCGCTGGATCGAGGAGGGGGTCGGCTGTTCGAAGGTGCCGGACATCAACGACGTCGGCCTGATGGAGGATCGCGCCACGCTGCGCATCTCAAGCCAGCACATCGCCAACTGGCTGCATCACGGCATCTGCACAAAGGAGCAGGTGCTGGAAACGATGAAGCGCATGGCCGCCGTCGTCGACCGCCAGAACGAGGGCGATCCGGCCTACCGCAACATGGCGCCCGACTTCGACGGCAGCATTGCCTTCCAGGCCGCCTGCGATCTCGTGTTCAAGGGCCGCGAGCAGCCCAACGGCTATACCGAGCCTATTCTCCACGCGCGGCGCCGCGAGGCGAAGGCCAAGCACGGCTGACCTTCGACGGCGCCGCAGGATTCGACGATGGCCAGCCCGATCCCCGACGAGATGACCTACATCGACCTGCCGGAGTTCGGCGGGCCGGAGGTTCTGGTGCCGGCGCGCGGCCCGGTCCCGCACCCGGGGGCGGACGAGGTGCTGATCCGCGTCGTCGCCGCCGGCGTCAACCGCCCCGACGTGCTGCAGCGACGCGGCGGCTACGACCCGCCGCCCGGTGCGTCGCCGGTTCCCGGCCTCGAGGTCGCGGGCACGATAGTCGAGATCGGCGCTGGCGTCCGCGACTGGCGCGACGGCGACGCGGTCTGCGCCTTGGTCGCCGGCGGCGGCTATGCGGAATATTGTGTGGCGCCGTCACCGCAGTGCCTGCCGCTGCCAAGGGGCCTGTCGCCGGTCGAGGCCGCGGGCCTGCCCGAGACGGTCTTCACGGTCTGGACCAACGTCTTTCAGCGCGGCCGCCTGAGGGAGGGCGAGACCTTCCTCGTGCACGGCGGCTCGAGCGGCATCGGCACGACGGCGATCCAGTTGGCGCATGCCTTCGGCGCACGCGTATTCACCACCGTGGGCAGCGCCGAGAAGGCCCGCTACTGCGAGCAGCTGGGCGCCGAGCGTGCGATCAACTACCGCGAGGAGGATTTCGTCGCGGTGCTCGCCGAGCTGACCGGCGGCAGCGGCGTCGACCTGATCCTCGACATGGTCGGTGGCTCCTACATCGCGCGCAACATCGAGGCGCTGGCCGTCGAGGGCCGCCTCGTGCAGATCGCCTTCCTCGAGAGCAACACCGTCGAGTTGAACTTCACGCCGATCATTATCAAGCGTCTGACCATTACCGGCTCGACCCTGCGCCCGCGCACGGTCGCACAGAAGGGGGCCATCGCCGACGAGCTGCGCCAGCAGGTCTGGCCACTGATCGAGACCGGCAGAGTGCGGCCGATCATCCACGCGACGTTTCCGCTGGCCGAGGCGGCGGCGGCGCACCGCCTGATGGAGAGCAGCACGCATATCGGCAAGATCGTGCTGACCTGCGACTGACCCCTCCGGCACCGGTCACCGCGCGGCGCCGGGATTCTCCCGAAAGACGACAGAGCAGGGCGCGCGCAGTGCCGCCGATGGGAGACGTCTTGAACAGATGCGGCGCCGCGGGGCCTTAGAAAACAGCGGCTTCAGCCGGCGACTCGTGGCGCCGAAAATGGCCAGATATTAGTCAATACTAATTGACAATAAAGCTGTCATAATCCGGATTGTGGGCGGGCGGCGAAGCGGGCGTGTTTGGCAATCGTGGCGGGATCGCGCGAATCGACGTTTGCCGGCCGGGCGGTGAGGTGCGAAGCTTGCCGGGGGGATCGGCGCAAGAGGCAAGGGATGAGCGGTGCCGTTATGCAGCGGATGATCGGAGCCACGGCCGGCGGGCCGCGCCGGGTGGCGGCCTTCGCGGCCACGCTTGCGCTCGCCGCCGGCGCCGCCCTGCCGTCCGGCGTCCGGGCCGATGAGGATACGGCGTCCCCGCGCGCGCCGGCCCATATGACGAGCGGTGAGTGCGCCGCGTGCCATGCGGGCGAACACGAGCGCTGGCGGAATTCCCATCACGGCTGGGCGCTGCGGGTCGCGACGCCGGAGACGGTGCTCGGCGATTTCGAGGACGCCGCGGTCAATATCGACGGGGTGATGACCCGCTTCTTCCGCCGCGACGGGCGATATTTCATGGCGACGGAAGAGCCGGGCGGCGACGTGACCGAATACGAGGTGCGCCACGTCGTCGGCGTCACGCCGCTGCAGCAGTATCTGGTCGAAACCGCGCCCGGCCGCCTGCAGGTCCCGGACGCCTCGTGGGATACCGGGCGCAGGCAGTGGTATGACCTCTATCCCGACCAGATCTTGCGCGAAGACGACGGTTTCCACTGGACCGGCCCCTTCAAGACGTGGAACGCGCGCTGCGCCGAATGCCACGTGACCGACTTCCACAAGAACTACGATCCGCCGACCCGCCGCTACGCCAGCACGCAGGTCGAGATGGGCGTCGGCTGCGAGGCCTGCCACGGCCCCGGGGAGGCGCATGCCGCGTGGGCGAGATCGCCCGCCGAATTCGACGCGGCCTCGTGGGCAAGGGTCGGCGACACCGGTCTCGTCGTCGATTTCGCCACCGGCGACGCCGACACCGAGATCCGGCAATGCGCCCCCTGCCATTCGCGGCGCGAGCCGCTCGGCGATTCCACGCCGCCGGCCGGCAGCCGCTTCGCCGATCACTACCGGCTGGCGCTGCTGCGCGAGGGCGCCTACCACGCCGACGGACAGATCCTCGACGAGGTGTACGTCTATGGCTCGTTCCTACAGTCGAGCATGTACGCGCGCGGCGTACGGTGTTCGGACTGTCACGAGCCGCATACCGCGGCGTTGCGCGCCGACGACAACGCGGTCTGCATCCAATGCCACAACGACGAGGGCAACCCCGAATACCCGATGCTGAAGCGCGCCGCCTACGATGCCGCCGCGCACCACTACCACGAGAAGGGCAGTCCCGGCGCGCGGTGCGTCGGTTGCCACATGCCGATGCGCTATTACATGGTCGTCGACGGCCGCCGCGATCACAGCTTCCGCGTGCCGCGGCCCGACCTCTCGGTGCGTCTCGGCACGCCGAACGCGTGCAACGACTGCCACGCGGAGCGGGACGCCGAATGGGCGGCCGCGCAGGTCGCCCGCTGGTATCCACAAGGACGCGGCGGGAGGCCCCATTACGCCGAAGCGATCGCCGCCGCGCGGTCCCGGGTCGACAGCCGCACAAGGGCCCGGCTGCTCGCGCTTGCGCGCGACGCTGCAGTTCCGGCGATCGTCCGGGCCACCGCGCTCGACCTGTTGCGCCCGGTGGCCGACGCCGAAGCCGCCGCCGCAACCGCTCCGCTGCTCGGCGACCGCGATCCGCTGGTCCGTGCCGCCGCCGTGACCATACAGCGAGGGACCCCGCCGGACGCCCGGGCCGAGCGCCTGCTGCCGCTGCTCGACGACCCGGCGCGGTCGGTGAGGATCGAGGTCGCGCGAACCCTGCTCGACGCGCCGGCCGCCGCGATTCCGCCCGAAATGCAGGGGCAGTTCCGGGCGGTTCAGCGCGAATACCAGGACTCGCTCTTCGCCAAGGCCGACTTCCCGGAAGGCCAGATGGCGATCGCCGGCACCGCGCTGGCGCTGCGCAATTTCAGGTTCGCCGAGCGCGCCTTCGCGGAAGCGGTGACGCTGGATCCGCAACTCGGCGACGCCTGGGTGATGATCGCCCGGCTGCAAATGGCGCGGGGCGACCCGGCGGCGGCCGAGGCGACGTTGCGGCGGGCGGTCGCGTCGGCGCCGGAGGACGGACTCCTGCAGCTCACGCTCGGCGACTTCCTCGTCTCATCCGGCCGGGGCGGGGCTGCGATCGCGCCATACGAGGCGGCGGTGCGCCAGATGCCGAGCGATGCGGCGGCGCTGGCCGGGCTCGGCCGGCTGTTGTCGGCGCGCGGCGATCACCGCCGGGCGATCTCCCTGCTCGAGCGCGCGCGGCAGGCCGGCGACGGGTCGGCCGAAGTACTCCACGCGCTGGTCGCCAGCACCGCGGCGCTCGGCGACCGGGCGGCGGCCCGGCGCGCACTTACGACGCTCGAGGACACGTATCCGGGAAGCGACCTCGCCCGCGACGCGCGGCGCCGCGTCGAGGCGATGGAATAGGGCACGGAAGGCCTCGCCACAGCGTGGTAATCGCGTCTCACGCCGAACCCGGCGATCCCCACCCCCTCCCCGACCCCTCCCCCTAAAGGGAGAGGGGCTCTATCCGCCAAGGCGATACGGACGAGCCCCTCTCCCGCAAGCGGGGGACGGGTTGGGGAGGGGGTGAAGCAATGGCCGACCCCCTTTGCCAGGGTGACCGCGAGCGGGGTCGAGAGCGCTATGGGGAGGGGCTGGTTCGCGCCGCTTCGCAGAAACGCCCGTCTCCCTTGAGGGGGAGGGGTCGGGGAGGGGGCGAGCCTTCACCGGCCGTTCGGTGCACGGGGGCCAGGGGGCAGGCCCGATAGCATCACGGCCCTGGTGCGGGACAAAGGCTTGTCGTTGCGAGGCGGTGCAGCCGCCGCGGCAATCCGGAGCCGGTAACTCGGGACTCTGGATTGCTTCGCCTGCGGCTCGCAATGACGAATGGACTTCGCCGCCACGCACTGCCGCCGTGACCTGGGCCCGGCTACGACGCGACGCCCTCAGGCCAGCCCGGTCCTTGTCAGCGGAAGCTCCGTCGGCATCGTGCCGGTGGCCGCGAAGATGGCGTTCGCGACCGCCGGCCCGATCGGCGGCACCCCGGGCTCGCCGACGCCGGTCGGCGGCTCGCGGCTGTCGACGACATGG
>JBFHDX010000010.1:0-56016 GCA_041584475.1 Alphaproteobacteria bacterium | reverse complement strand
CCCTGCCAAACGGCTCGACCCGGCGGCGATGGCGCGCCTGCAATCCTATCGCTGGCCGGGCAATGTCCGCGAGCTGGAAAACCTGGTACGCCGGCTCGCCGCGCTTTACTCGCAGGAGGAGATCGGCATCGAGGTCATCGAGGCCGAACTGGCGGACGGGGCGCCGGACTTGCTGGAATCGTCCGGAAACGATGTGCGCGGAGGCCTCTCGGGCATCGTCGAACAGCACCTCAAGGCCTATTTCGCGGCCCATAACAACGAACTGCCGGCGGCCGGACTGTACGACCGGGTGCTGCGCGAGATCGAGCGGCCGCTGATCGAAATCTGCCTGTCCGCGACCGGGGGCAACCAGATCAAGGCGGCGCAACTGCTTGGACTCAATCGAAATACGCTGCGCAAGAAGATCCGGGAGTTGGACATCGAAGTGATACGAAGCGTAAAATGAGCGCCTGGATTTCAATGAGCCCTTCATGACCGCCACCAACGCCGTCAGTGCGCGCAAGCGCTGGCTGGACCGCTTTGCCACCCTCTGGAACCGTTTGCGGATCAAACGGATCCTCACGGTTGCCCTGCCGCTTCTCGCGATCGCGTTCGCGATCGCGACCTACGTAACGCTGACCGAGGCCGGGCCGCTCGGCAGCAGGCCTTCGCACGTGCTGCTGTTGCTCAAGATCGACGGCATCCTGTTGCTGGCGCTGGCCGCCGTCGTGCTGCGCCGCATCGTGAAACTGTGGACCGCGCGCCGGCAGGGCTCCGCCGGGTCGCGCCTGCACGTCCGGCTGAGCATGCTGTTCGGTCTCGTCGCGGTGACACCGACCATTATCATCCTGTTGTTCTCGGTTCTGTTCTTCGATTTCGGCATCCAGTCCTGGTTCAGCGAGCGGGTCTCCAATACCCTCGAAGAGGCGCGGTCGGCCGCCCAGGGGTATCTCGAGGAGCATCAGGAGAATATCCGCGCGGACATCCTGCGCATGGCACGGGACCTCAACCAGGACGCGCCGCTGCTCGAGACCAATCCGCGCCTCCTGAACCAGGCCCTGAACCTGCAGGCGCAGATCCGCGGCCTGACGGAGGCGATCGTGTTCGACGGCACGGGCAAGGTGCTGGCCCGCTCGGGCCTGACCTATGCGCTCGAATTCGAACCGCTGGAGGGTTCCTACGTCGAGAGCGCGCGGGCGGGCGAGGTGCCGATCTTCGTCAACGAGACCGACGACCGGGTGCGCGCCTTGGTGCGCCTCGACAGTTTCCTCGACGCCTATCTCTATGTCGGCCGCTTCGTCGACTCCAAGGTGCTCGCACATACCGAGCGGACGCGCGATGCCGTAGAGGAATTCCACAATCTCGAAGCGAAGAGCGCCGGTATCCAGATCTCGTTCACGCTGATCTTTCTCCTGGTCGCGCTGCTCCTCGTCACCGCCGCGGTATGGCTCGGCCTCATCGTCTCGACCGGTCTGTCGCGCCCGATCAGCGAACTCATCGCGGCCGTCGAGAAGGTTCGCGAGGGCGATCTCACCGCGCGCGTCCGCGAACTGCCGCCAAATGACGAAATCGGTACGCTGAGCCGAGCCTTCAACCGCATGGCGGATCAGCTGGACAGTCAGCGCAAGCAGGTGGTGAAGGCCAACGAGCAGCTCGACGAGCGCCGACAGTTCACGGAGACCGTACTCTCCGGCGTCTCCGCCGGCGTCATCGGCATCGACCGCGATGGCCGCATCGATCTGCCGAACCGGTCCGCCGCCCGTCTGCTGGGTATCGAGGCCGAGGACATGCTCGGCAAGACGCTCGACGACGTGGTGCCGGAGATGGCCGGGCTGGTGAAGGAAGCGCAGCGTCGCCGCGGAACCCCCATCGAAGCCCAGATCAAGATCACCAGGGACGGCGAAATCAGGACCCTTCTCGTGGTCGTCGCCGTTGAAGAATTAAAGGGTGATATCATAGGCTTCGTGGTGACATTTGATGATATTTCTGAGCTTCTGGCGGCGCAGTGGAAGGGGGCCTGGGCGGACGTCGCGCGCCGTATCGCGCACCAGATCCGCAACCCGCTGACGCCGATCCAGCTGTCCGCCGAGCGGCTCAAGCGCAAATATCTCGGTGAAATCGAGAGCGACCCGGAAACCTTCGAGATCTGCACCGATACGATCATCCGCCAGGTCGACGACATCGGGCGCATGATCGAGGAGTTCTCGAATTTCGCACGCATGCCGGCGCCGGTCCTGAGGCTCGAGAATCTAACCGAGATCTGCCGTCAGGCCGTATTCCTGCAACGCAACGCGCAGCCGCAGATCGAGTTCGTCACCGAGCTTCCCGACGAGCCGCTCTACGCCCGGTGCGACGGCCACCAGATCGGGCAGGCGGTAGCAAACCTGCTGCAGAACGCCGTCGAGGCGATCGAACGCCACAACGGCGGCAACCAGCACGAACCGCGCATCGTCGTGCGCCTCATCGGTACCGACGACAGCACGGTGATCGAGGTCGAGGACAACGGCCCCGGACTGCCGAGGGACGGCCGCGACCGACTGACCGAGCCCTACGTGACGACACGGCAGAAGGGCACCGGTCTCGGGCTGGCCATCGCGCGCAAGATCATGGAGGACCACGGCGGCGCCCTGATCCTGGACGACGCCCCGAAAAGCGGCGCGCTGATAAAGCTGCAGCTGCGTCGCGGTGACGCCTCGAAGAAGAAGGTGAAACGGACGGCGAAGCTCGCTCAGGAGCCGGCGGCGCATGGCTCGTGAAATCCTGATCGTCGACGACGAAGCGGACATCCGCACCCAGATCGCCGGCATCCTCGAGGACATCGGCTTCGCCGCCAGCCAGGCCGCGAACAGCACCGAGGCCCTCGAACTCATGGCCGGGCGGCAACCGGCGCTCGTCGTTCTCGATGTCTGGTTGGGCAACAGCGAGATGGACGGGCTGGAGACGCTTGCAACCATCCGCGCCGACTATCCCGAACAGCAGGTCGTCATGATCAGCGGCCATGCGACCTTCGACATGGCTGTCAAGGCGACGAAGATGGGCGCCTACGACTTCATCACCAAGCCGTTCAAGGCGGACGTCCTGATCCACACCGTGCAGCGGGCGGTCCACGAGCTGCGGCTGCGCGAGGAGAACGAGGCGCTGCGGCGCAAAACATCGCCCTTGACCGAGGAAATCATCGGTATCTCGCCGATCATCACGCAGCTGCGCAAGCTGATCGACAAGGTGGCGCCGACCGACAGCCGTGTGCTGATCAGCGGCCCCCCAGGATCGGGCAAATCGCTCGTGGCGTCGACGATCCACCACCTGTCGCAGCGTTCGCGGGGGCGCATCGAGACGCTGAATTGCGCGACGATGGAACCCGGTGCCAGGGACGCCCTGCTCTTCGGCGAGGAAGCCCAAGCCGGCAAGCCGCGTGAGATCGGCATGCTCGAGAAAGCGCACGGCGGCACACTGGTTCTCGACGAGGTCGGAGATCTCTCCCCGGAAGCGCAGGCGCGCGTCGTGTCGTTCCTGCACGACAGCACGTTTCGCCGCGTCGGCGGCAGTAAGACGATCGAGTCCGATGCCCGGATCCTTGCAACCTCGACCGGCAATTTGAGAGAGGCGGTCGACAACGGCCTGTTCCACGAGGAGCTGTATTACCGTCTCAACGTCGTGCCGATCGACATGCCGCCGTTGCACGCGAGGCGCAAGGACATCGCGATGCTGGCGGCACACCTGATGCAGCGCGTTGCCGGCGAAAAAGGCCGGACGCCGCGCCCGATCGCGCCGGATGGCATCGCCGCGCTCGAGGCCTACGAATGGCCGGGCAATCTCTGGGAGCTGAGCAATGTGATCGAGCGGCTGCTGCTGACGGCTGCCGGGACGGGGGAAGCGCGAATCAACGGGGAGCAGGTGGCCCAGGCGATCGGGCAGGGACAGGGTGACGCGACCCGCTGGAATCGTGCCCTCGGGGTGCTCAGCCAGCCGCTGCGCGAGGCGCGCGAGACCTTCGAGCGCGAATATCTGGTATTCCATCTGACCCGGTTCGGCGGCAATATCAGCCGCACCGCCGACTTCGTCGGCATGGATCGGGCGGCCCTGCACCGCAAGCTGAAGCTGCTCGGCCTTCATGATTCGGCCAAAACCCAGCAAACGGGTACCTGACGAGCCCGCCGGAAAGATTTCGACATGAAAGTCATTGTGTGCGGTGCGGGGCAGGTCGGCTTCAATATTGCCCGCTACCTGGCCGTCGAGAACAACGACGTAACGGTGATCGACCAGTCCGCCGAGCTGATCGGCAAGGTCAACGACCTGCTCGACGTTCAGGCCCTGGTCGGCCATGCCTCCCACCCCGATATCCTCGAGCAGGCCGGCGCGCCCGATGCCGACATGCTGATCGCCGTGACCTACGCCGATGAGGTCAACATGGTGGCCTGCCAGATCGCGCATTCGTTGTTCAACGTGCCGACCAAGATCGCGCGAATCAGGCAGCAGAGTTACCTCAATCCGATGTGGGCCGACCTGTTCAGTCGCGAGCATCTGCCGATCGACGTCATCATCTCGCCCGAGATCGAGGTCGCGAAGGCGATCGGACGACGCATGAGCGTGCCGGGCGCCTTCGACATGATCCCCTTGGCCGACGACAAGGTCCGCGTCATCGGCGTACGGTGCACGGAGCACTGCCCGGTCGTTCACACGCCGTTGCGTCAGCTCACCTCCCTGTTTCCCGAGCTCAACATCATCGTCGTCGGCATCGTCCGCGAGGGCGAGGCAACGGTCCCGACGTCCAGCGACCAGATGCTTCCGGGCGACGAGGTCTATTTCGTCGCCGACTCCAACCACGTGCCGCGCGCAATGGCGGCCTTCGGCCACGACGAGAAATCCGCGCGTCGGGTCGTCATCATCGGTGGCGGCAATATCGGGCTGAACCTTGCGCGGGAACTGTCAGGGGCGCGGCAGGGCATATCGACCAAGATCATCGAGATCGACCGCGAGCGGGCGCGGCGGGTCGCCCAGGCCCTGCCCGGCGTGACCGTGATCCAGGGCGATGCGCTCGAGAACGAGATCCTCGAGGAGGCGAACGCGGCGACGGCCGAGGCCGTGGTCGCCGTATCGAACGACGACGAGACGAACATCCTGGCGTCGCTGCTGGCCAAACGCTACGGCGTCGAACGGGCGGTTACGCTGATCAACAAGGCGACCTACGCGCCCTTGATCACGACGCTGGGCATCGATGTCGTCGTCAGCCCGCGGGCGATCACGGTTTCGACGATCCTGCAGCACGTCCGGCGAGGCCGAATCCGGGCCGTGCACTCGCTCGGCGACGGTTTTGCCGAAGTCATCGAGGCCGAGGCGCTGGAGACGTCGCCGCTGGTCGGTGTGCCCCTCAACGAGATCGATCTCCCGAGCGGCGTCATCATCGGCGCCGTGGTCCGCGACGGCACGGTGATCATCCCGCGCGGTTCGACCGTCATCGAGGACAACGACCGGGTCATCCTGCTGGCAACGGCCGACACGGTGAAGAAGGTCGAGAAGATGTTCGCCGTGCGCCTCGAGTTTTTCTGAGCAGCGGGGTCGAGACGTGCCGCGTTACGCATATGTCAACGGGCAGTACGTGCCGCACGACAGGGCGGCGGTCCACATCGAGGACAGGGGCTACCAGTTCGCCGACGGTGTCTACGAAGTCGTCATCATCGTTGGCGGGCGGCCGGTCGACGAAGGTCCGCATCTCGACCGGCTCGAGCGTTCCCTCTCCGAACTCGCCATCGCCATGCCGATGAGCCGCCGCGCGCTGCAGCTGGTCTGCCACGAGCTGATCCGTCGGAACGGCGTCCGCAACGGCCTGATCTACATGCAGGTGACGCGGGGCGTGGCGCCCCGTGACCACAAATATCCGGCCGGGGTGTCGCCGGCCCTGGTGCTGATGACGAAGCACATCGACTTCGCCGCGCAACCCAAATTCACCGACGGCGTGAAGGTAATCACCATACCGGATATTCGCTGGGCACGCCGCGACATCAAGACCGTCTCGCTGCTCCCCAACTGCATGGGCAAGCAACAGGCCAAGGAGGCGGACGCCTACGAGGCCTGGCTGGTCGACGGCGACGGGAACGTCACCGAGGGCACTTCCTCCAATGCCTGGATCGTCACCCGGGAGGGACAGCTCGTGACGCGCCAGCTGAGCAACGACATCCTGCACGGCGTGACCCGCCGGACGATCCTCGCGATCGCGGCCGAGGAGGGCGTACCGTTCGACGAACGCCCCTTCAGCGTCGTCGAGGCGCGGCAGGCGCGCGAGGCATTCGTCACCAGCGCCACGTCGTTCGTGACCCCGGTCGTCCAAATCGATGACGTCGCCATCGGCGAGGGTAGGCCGGGCCCGCTGTCGCGCAGGCTGCTGGACTGGTATCGCGATTACGCCGCGGGCCTGAGGGCAGGGGCGTGATCTCCGCGCCACCGGCACCCCGCGCAATCGTGTTCGACTGGGACAACACGCTGGTCGATACGTGGCCGACCATTCACGAGGCGCTGACGATCACGCTTGCGGCGATGGGCCATCGCCCCTGGAGCCTCGAGGAGACGCGCGCGCGCGTGCGCAACTCGCTGCGCGACAGCTTCCCCGCCCTGTTCGGGGAACGCTGGCGCGAGGCGCGCGACGTCTTCTACGACGCCTTCGAGCGCGTGCACATCGCGGCGCTGAAGCCGAGCGCCGGCGCCGGTGACCTGTTGCAAGCACTGCGCGACGCCGGGATCTACGTCGCCGTCGTCAGCAACAAGACGGGTCACTACCTGCGGCGCGAGGTCGAGCACCTGGGCTGGCACAGGCTGATCGCGAGCATCGTCGGCGCCGGCGACGCCGAGCGCGACAAGCCGGCGCCGGAAGCGTTGACTCTGGCGCTCAGGGACGCGCCGTCGGCGGCCGGTCCGGAGGTCTGGTTCGTCGGAGATTCGGGGATCGACATGGAGATCGCCCACCGTACCGGCTGCGTCCCGGTGCTCGTCAACCGCAGCGACACGGATGCGGCGGAATTCGCTAAATGGCCACCCCTTCACGTTTTCTCAGGTTGTAATGCGGTTTCGGCACTCGTCGAAAGGTGGCGCACGTAGACGGGTCTCAATTTTCCATTGGCGACGGACTACAACTTAACCATATTATTCCTGGAGCTTCCTACGAGAGCGGAGCACCCAATCACAAGCGACGCAGTTCGGGGCGATATAATGTCTTCTGAAAAGAGCCAGAACGTACAGGACGTATTCCTTAACCACGTCCGCAAGAACAAGATGCCGGTTACGGTATTTCTCGTTAACGGTGTCAAGCTGCAGGGGATTATCACCTGGTTCGATAATTTCTCGGTGCTGTTGCGGCGCGATGCGCATTCACAGCTCGTCTATAAGCACGCGATCTCGACCGTGATGCCGGCGCAACCGGTTCAGCTTTTCGAACCGGACCGAGCCGAGACTGCGACGGCGGACTGACTTGCGGACAGGAGTAGCGGCAGCGAACGGCCCGCTTGCTCCGCGAACCGATCGCGTACTCGTTCTGCACCCGGTACTCGCCAACGGTGCGGCCGGGCGCAGCACGGAAGCGCGCCTCGAGGAGGCGGTGGGGCTTGCCCGGGCAATCGGACTCGACGTCGTTCACGCCGAGCCCGTTCGTGTTGTCCGCGTCCGGCCATCTTCCCTGTTCGGCAAGGGCACGGTAGCCCGTCTTGCGACGCTGATCGAGGCGCAAGCGATCGGACTCGTCATCGTCGACGCGGCGCTCGCGCCGATCCAGCAACGCAATCTCGAACAGGCGTGGAAGGCGAAGGTTATCGACCGCACCGGCCTGATTCTGGAGATTTTCGGTGCGCGTGCGCGGACCCGCGAGGGCAGCATGCAGGTGGAGCTCGCCGCCCTCAGCTACCAGCGTTCGCGTCTCGTTCGCAGCTGGACCCACCTCGAGCGCCAGCGCGGCGGATTCGGGTTTCTCGGTGGCCCGGGCGAAAGCCAGCTCGAGATCGACCGGCGTCTCATCGGCGAGCGGATTGCGCGCCTGCGGCGCGATCTCGACGGCGTGAAGCGGACACGCGGCCTGCACCGCGAGGCGCGCCAGCGGGTGCCCTATCCCGTGGTCGCGCTGGTCGGCTACACGAATGCCGGCAAATCGACGCTCTTCAATCGCCTGACCCGCGCCGCCGTGATGGCGCGGGACATGCTCTTCTCGACCCTGGACCCGACCATGCGGGCGCTCGAGCTGCCGTCGGGGCGCACCGTCGTGCTATCCGATACGGTCGGCTTCATCTCCGACCTGCCGACGCAGCTGGTGGCCGCCTTCCAGGCAACGCTGGAAGAGGTGGAGGAGGCCGATCTGATCGTCCATGTACGGGACATCTCGCACAAGGACAGCGCGTCGCAGAAGGCCGACGTCGAGTCGGTGCTGGCCGAGCTCGGGCTCGAGGATGCGCAGCCGATCGAGGCCCGAAACAAGCTCGACCTGCTGGATGCGGAAGGTCGCGAAACCGTGCTGGCCCAAGCCGCCCGTGATCGCAACGCGGTCGCGCTGTCGGCGCTGAGCGGGGAGGGGTGCGACGACCTGCTCGCGGCCATCGACCGGCGGCTCGCCGAGAGCCGGCACGTCGTCGATCTGGAGGTCGACCTCGCGGATGGCGCGGCGCTCGCATGGCTTTACCGTCACGGCCAGGTGCTGGAGCGGCACGATGACGGTATGGCGGCACACCTGCTGGTTGCCCTGGACAGCGTCGACGAGGCCAGGTTCCGCCGGCGCTTCAGGTCCGGAGGCGTCTGAGCTGCGTGACGGCCATCCCGGATCCGCAGCGGGTCGAAGCGATCATTCGCGACGCGGCGCAGGACATTATCCTGCCTCGTTTCCAGCGTCTGGCGCGCCACGAAATAATGGAAAAGAAGGCCGGCGAAGTCGTCACCATCGCCGACCTCGAGGCCGAGGAGAGGCTGGCGCGCGAACTGGTGAATCTGGTTCCGGGCTCGCGTTTCGTCGGCGAGGAAGCGGCCTCGCGCGATCCGTCCCTGCTCCGGTCGCTCGCCGAAAAGGGCGCGGCGTGGCTCGTCGACCCGGTCGACGGGACCGGCAATTTCGCGGCCGGCAAGCCGCTGTTCGCCGTGATCGTCAGTTTCCTGGTCGACGGTGAGACGCGCGCCGGCTGGATCCACGATCCGGTTTCGGGGAGCACCGCGACGGCGGCGCGGGGCGAGGGCGCGTGGCTCGACGGCGCGCGCCTGCGGACGGCGCCGCCGGTGCCGCTCGAGGACATGTCGGGATCGCTCAATTACAGCTATTTCCCGCCCCACATGCGCGAATATGTGCGCCGGCGGGCGCATCGGTTCAGGGAGATCAAGATCTATCGCTGCGCGGCTCACGACTACCTGGCGCTGGCCCGCGGCGAAAAGCATTTCTCGCTGTACCGCCGGCTGTGGCCCTGGGATCACGCGGCGGGCGTGCTGCTGCTCGCCGAAGCCGGCGGACGCACGGCGCGGCTCGACGGTCGACCGTACCGCGCGCACGAGAGGGTGGAGGGACTGCTCTCGGCATCCGACGCGACGAGCTGGGAGGACGTCAAGAACTACCTGTCGGAGACACCCGCGCATTGAGGTCGGGGCGAGTCCCGGCTACCCTCCCGGCCGGCGATCGAGCGCCGCCGTCGCGCCGGGCAAGCGAGAGGAACCCGTATCATGTCCAAAGTCGCTTTCATCGGTCTCGGTGTCATGGGCCACCACATGGCCGGCCATCTGCAATCCGGCGGCCATGACGTGACCGTCTACAACCGCACGTCGGCGAAGGCGGAAGCGTGGGTCAAGCGGCATGGTGGCGCCATGGCGCCAACGCCGCGCGAGGCGGCGTCGGACGCGGAGTTCGTCTTCACCTGCGTCGGCAACGACGACGATCTGCGCAGCGTCGTCCTCGGCGACAACGGGGCGTTCGCGGGCATGAAGCCGGGCGCCGTACTCGTCGACAACACGACCGCCTCCGCCGACGTCGCGCGCGAGCTGTCCGCGATCGCGCGGCAACGGGATACCGGCTTCATCGATGCACCGGTCTCGGGCGGGGAGGCAGGGGCGGAGAACGGGGTGCTGACGGTCATGTGCGGCGGAGAGCCGGCCGATTTCGAGCGTGCCCGGCCGGTCATCGACTGTTTCGCGCGCGCGGTCACGCTGATGGGGCCGTCGGGCGCCGGCCAGCTGACCAAGATGGTCAACCAGCTGTGCATCGCCGGATTGTTGCAGGGCCTCGCGGAGGGCCTCAATTTCGGCGCCAGGGCCGGCCTCGACATGGAGCGGGTGGTCGCCGTGATCTCCCAGGGTGCGGCGCAGTCGTGGCAGATGGACAATCGGGCCGCGACCATGCTGCAGGGCAAGTTCGACTATGGCTTCGCCGTCGACTGGATGCGGAAGGATCTGGGCATCTGCCTTGCGGAGGCGAAGCACAACGGCGCGAGGCTCCCGGTCACGGCGCTCGTCGACCAGTTCTACGCCCAGCTGCAGGCGCGCGGCGGCAGTCGCTGGGATACCTCCAGCCTGATGCACCTGCTGACCAACGACTGACTGTCTGCAATCGCTTACTTGCGTCTCTCGAGGTCGTTCTTGGCCTCGACCCAGAGGCGCTCCAGCTCGTCCGGCGAGGTGCCGACGACGTCACGGTCGTCGGCGCGCAGGCAGGCCTCCATGTGCTGGAAACGTGCGATGAACTTGCGATTGCTGTGCCGGACCGCCGCTTCGGGCTCGACGCCCAGGTGACGCGCGAGGTTGGCGATCGAGAACAGCAGATCGCCGACCTCGTCCTCGATCCGGGCCGCCGGTGCACCGGCGGCGATCTCGGTCCTCAGTTCCGACAGTTCCTCGGCGATCTTGTCGATGACGGGCCCGGCATCGGGCCAGTCGAAACCGGCACGCGCGGCGCGGCGTCCGAGCTTGACCGCCCGGGTCAGGCCGGGGAGGGCGATCGAGACGCCGTCAAGAAGGCTCGCCTGCCGCCCTTCGGCTGCCGCCCGGGCGCGGCGTTCGCCGGCTTTCTGGTCTTCCCAGGCCGAGGTCTGCGCGTCCGCCGACTCGACGACGGTGTCCGCGAAGACGTGCGGGTGACGGCGCACCATCTTGTCGACGATGGAGGTCACCACGTCGTCGAAATGGAAGGCGCCGGCTTCCTCGGCCATGCGCGCGTGGAAGACGACCTGCAGCAACAGATCCCCGAGTTCGTCGCGCAACGCCGGCATGTCGCCGCGATCGATCGCCTCGGCCACTTCGTACGCTTCCTCGATCGTATAGGGCGCGATCGACTTGAAATCCTGCTCGACGTCCCACGGGCAGCCATTTTCGGGATCGCGCAGCCGCGCCATGACCTGCAGCAGTCGGTCCATATTCTCGCTCATGGTCTCTCACGTCCGATATTCGCAGGCGGTTGCGAGAGCTTAGGCGACGAGCGCCGGCGAACAAAGCCCATCGCGTCTCGACAACGGTGGACGATGCGGGTAGAATGTCTACTAGTAGATAATTCCGCTAGGCTTCGCACCGAATTTCCTCCTGTGAAGGGACCGCCCGGAAGCTCTGGAGCATCATGGCCGGCACTGCAGCCCAGCGCCGCTGGCGCGACAAGAACAGGTTCGTCAAGACGCAGCTGAACGTCATGGCGCGCCGGTTGGTGCACGACGATCTCGACGAGGTCGCCCGGACCATCCAGCTGCGGGGGAAGGGGGAGGCGGTTGCGTTTTCCTCGTTCGTGACCAAGGGGCTGCTGCAGTATGCGACCCACAGCGACGAAGCGCGCCGACTGCTCGAGCTGTTCGTCAAGGCGTGGCACCGCGACCGGGATCTCTACGGTTGAGCACAAGCCCCGAATCCGGGGGCTTAGCCAGCGACGCGCGGCACCGCGAATGGCGGGGCCCGTAAATCGCGCGTTAACCCTTTGCCGGTTACAGTCGTCGATCTGATCCGCCCGCAAACTGTCGGAGCCTGAAGGGATGAGTCGCCGACCTGAGTACAATCTCGACGCCCTGATCTGGAAGAACCGGGGCGATGGCCGCAACATCGGTTGTCCGCGCCTCGCCGGGATCATCCGCGATGCCCGCGAGGACGCCGGCATGAGCGTCGACGACCTGGCCGCCGCACTCGGCGTCGATACCGCCCGCGTGTCGGTCTGGGAGACCGGCACGGAGGGCCTCAGCCGCAACGACGTTGAGGCGTTGCGCACGGTTCTGCCGGATGTCGACTTCTCGATCGTGCGCTACCGTCCGACGCCGCACCACGGCGAGGTCGCGCATATTCCGCCCGAGTGATCGCCGCGGCATCTTCCTGAACGCGTGCACGATCGCGGCCGCGCCAGGCTTGACCTGCCGCGGCCGTTCGTCGCGCGCGCAGCGCGTCATTTCACAAATCGAGAGCGGGATTCGTCGACCGGGCGGGCGGGAACGGGCCGCGAATGCGATCCGACGGTGACTTCCGCCGCCTGACCTGATTGTCGCATAATGTATATTATGGAAAATGACGGGTGGCATAGCGCGCCTGCACGCATGCGTCAGCGAGCCGTGTCCCCGATCTCTATCCGCAGCCCGTCATGGGCCGGCCGCACTGTCTCGGGCAACTCCGCAAGCAACGTCCGGTAGTCGAGCTGCACGCTCATGTGGCTCAGCCAGGCTTGCCCCGGCCGTAGCGCGTCGGTCCATTCGAGGACCCGCTCGAGATGCGCGTGCGTCGGATGCGGCCTCCGTCCGAGACACCCGACGATCCAGTGCCGAACGCCCCGCAAGGCGTCCAGCGCGCGCTCGTCGAGGCGCACGACATCGACGTCGTAGGCGAAATCCCCGATGCGGAACCCGTAACTCTCGCTGAACCCGTGGTCCTGACGAATCGGTCGGAACTCCAGGTCGCCGATCGTGAACGGGGTCACGCCTTCGAAGGGCCGCGGCTCCAGGCACGGCTTGTAGAAACTCCCGCCGGCGGCCGGATCCGGCGGCGAGAAGGCATAGCCGAAACCGGATTCGATGCGCGCCAGCGTCTCGGCGCTGCCGTAAACCGGGATCGCCCGGCCCATCGCCACATTGACCCAGCGCAGGTCGTCGATGCCGTGCACATGGTCGGCGTGCGCGTGCGTGAACACGACGGCGTCGAGGTGATCGACGCCGGCGGCCAGCAATTGTGCACGGCAGTCGGGCGACGCATCGACGAGAACCGCGGTCGCACCCGATTCGATCAGGATCGAAGATCGCAGCCGGCGGTTCCGCGGCTCCGCAGGATCGCACTCACCCCAATCGTTGCCGATCAGCGGCACGCCCCCCGAGGCCCCGCAGCCGAGCACGCTCACTCTCATCGCCCGCGTTCCCAGCCTTCAGGTCACGGCTTCGTCGCCGGCCGGCCGGCCCACCTTGCCGAAAAGTCGAAAGAAATTCTCCGTCGTCACGGCTGCCAGCCGGGCCACCGACATCTCCTTGAGCGCGGCCACGGCCGCCGCCGTGTGCGCGACGAACGCCGGCTCGTTGCGCTTGCCGCGTTTCGGCACCGGGGCGAGGTAGGGCGAATCGGTCTCGACGAGCAGCCGTTCCGTCGGCAGATCGCGGACGATATCGCGCAGCGCCTCGGCGCGGCGAAACGTAACAATACCGGAGAGGGAAATATACATCCCGATTTCTATAGCTTTCTCAGCAAGTTCTCGTGACGTGCTAAAGCAATGGATAACGCCCTTGAACGAACCGTTTCGGTATTCCTCGTGCAGAATCGCGGCGGTGTCCTCGTCGGCGTCGCGGGTGTGCACGATGAGCGGCAGACCGGTCGAGCGCGCGGCCGCGATATGGGCCCGGAAGCTCGCCTGCTGCGCGGCTTTCGAGCTGTGTTCATAGTAGTAGTCGAGGCCGGTCTCGCCGATGCCGACGACCAGCGGCTCGGCGGCGAGCGCGCCGAGCGCCGCCGGCGTTGCCGCAGCCCCCTCCTCGTCCGCCTCGTGCGGATGGACCCCGACCGAACACCAGACGCCGTCATAGCGCTCGGCGATCGCGCGGACGTCGTCGAACCGGCTCAATCGCGTGCAGATCGTGACCATCGTCGACACGCCCGCGGCACGGGCACGGGCGACGATGGAATCGAGCTCGTCCCCGAAATCGGGAAAATCGAGATGGCAATGGCTGTCGACCAGTTGCATCGCCGCCGTCAATCCGCGTCCGCGTCGTCGACGAAGCGCGGAAACACCGGTTCCGGCTTCGGCAACCGCGTCCCGGGCTTCAGCGCCGCACCATCGAGCGCCGCGACGGCACGCGCAGCGTCGGGAACCGACAGTTGATCGAGCATACGTCCACCCGCATCGGGCATGAAGGGCTGCACGAGGATGGCGATGTGGCGGATGACCTCGGCCAGGGTGTAGAGCACCGCCTGCATTCGTCCTGGATCGCTCTTGCGGAGGCTCCAGGGTGCCTCTGCGTCGATATAGCGGTTCGCCTCCCCGACGACCTCCCAGAGCGCGCCCAGCGCGCTGTGAAAGGCTTGCACGTCGAGGTGCTCGCGCATCCGTGCCAGGATCCCCGCTGCGCTGGCTCGCAGCCGGGCATCGCTCTCGGTCTCGCGATCGCCGGGGTCGGGCACCCGACCGTCGCAGTTCTTCGCAATCATCGAGAGCACGCGCTGGCAGAGATTGCCGAGATCGTTGGCGAGATCGCCGTTGAGGCGCCCGACCATGGCCCGGTGCGAGAAATCTCCGTCGTTGCCGAACGGCACCTCGCGCAGCAGGAAATAGCGAACCGGATCGAGCCCGTAGCTCTCGATCAGCGCGTGCGGCTCGATCACGTTTCCCAGCGACTTCGAGATCTTCTGGCCCTCGTTGGTCCACCAGCCGTGCGCGAACACCCGCTTCGGCGGGGCGATCCCCGCAGCCATCAGGAAGGCCGGCCAGTAGACCGCGTGGAACCGCAGGATGTCCTTGCCGACCATATGCAGGTCGGCCGGCCAGAAGGTGCGGAACAGCTCGCAGTCGGTGTCGGGATAGCCGACCGCGGTGATGTAGTTGGTCAGCGCGTCCAGCCAGACATAGGTGATATGCGCATCATCGCCCGGGACCGCGACGCCCCACTTGAACGTGGTGCGCGAGATCGAGAGGTCCTTGAGCCCCGATCTGACGAAGCTGACGACCTCGTTGCGTCGGCTATCGGGCAGGATGAAGTCGGGGTGGCGCTCGTAGAATTCGAGCAACCGGTCCTGCCACTGCGACAGCCGAAAGAAATAGCTCGGCTCCTCGACCCAGTCGACGACGGCCCCCGACGCCGCCGTGCGGGTTCCGTCCGCCTGCTCGGTCACCTCGGAGTCGGCGTAGAACGCCTCGTCGCGAACCGCGTACCAGCCGGCATAGCTGCCGAGGTAGATCTCACCCGCCTCCTCCAGCCGGCGCCAGATCGCCTGGACCGATCGCTTGTGTCGCTCCTCCGTCGTGCGGATGAAGTCGTCGTTGCTGAACTTCATCGCCGTGGCCAGCTCGCGGAAGTTCAGCGATACCCGGTCGGTGAAGGCCTGGGGGTCGGTGCCGGCATCGGCGGCGGCCTTTTCGACCTTCTGCCCGTGCTCGTCGGTTCCGGTCAGGAAATGGACGCGATAGCCGTCGAGCCGCTTGAACCGCGCAAGCACGTCGCAGGCGAGCGTCGTGTACGCGTGGCCGATATGGGGGGCGTCGTTAACGTAGTAGATCGGCGTCGTGATGTAATAGGTGTCGTCACCCGCCATCGTGGCTCCCCCACAAGTCGCCCAGCGTTCGATCAGGGTTCAGCCGCGTGCGGCCTGCTCGAGAGCGAGAAATGCGCTGACCACCACCTGCTTGCGGTCGAGATTGGCGCTGCCCGCCTGGGAAAATAGCTGGCAGACCTTTTCCCACACCTCAAGCCACTTCGCAAGGCCGCCTCGGGCAAACAGACGGCGCGCGATCTCCGCTTCCCCGGGCACGATTTCGCTTGCCTCGGTGCCCCTCAGCTGCGAGCGGACCATGGCCGCGATCCAACGGTCGAGCAGGCCGCCCAGCAACGCGAACGCATCCTCCCCACCGGCGCGGCCGAGCCGGTCCCCCAACGTGTGCACCGCGCGAACATCCATGGTTTCGAGGCCGCTCAGCAACCGGACAAGTTCCCGATAAAGCTCGAGTCCGCCGCTTTCCGCGAGCATCAGCGCGTGGCCGATGCTGCCTTCCGACAGCCTCGCGAGGGCCGCCGCATCCGCCGCGTCGATGTCGGCCGCGAACTCGCCCAGCAGCCGGGATACCGCCGCGTCGTCCAGCGGCGACAGCGTCAGCGTGCGGCAGCGCGAACGGATCGTCGGCAGCAACCGGCCCGGCATATTGCTGACGAGCAGGAACAGGGTCCGCGGCGGCGGTTCCTCGAGGCCCTTGAGCAGGGCGTTCGCCGCCGACCGGTTCATCTCGTCCGCGACGTCGACGACGACGGCTCGCCACGCCCCTTCGGCCGCGGTGAGCGCCAGAAACGACGACAGCCGCCGGACGTCGTCGACGACGATCTCGCCGCGTAACCGTCCGTTGCTCGGATTGACCGAACGCTCGACCGTCATCAGGTCGGGATGTCCGCCCGAGGCAACACGTCGCGATACCGGATCGTCGGGCGCCGTGTCGAGGCTGTCCGCGGAGGCGGCAACATTCGCCAACAACCCCGCCGAATCCCGGCCATGGGCGAGGACGAAGCGCACGATCCGGTACGCCAGGGTCGCCTTGCCGATACCGGGCGGCCCGGCGATCAGCCAGGCATGGTGCATACGTCCGGCGTTCCAGGCATCGAGAACCTCGCGTTCCGCGGCTTCGTGCCCGTGGAGCCGGGTCGTCTGCCGGGGCGCCGGCCAGGCTGACGGCTCGCTCATGGTAACGCGGCCATGCCGAGTCGACGCGTCACCGCCTCGACCACCGCCCGGTGCACCGCTTCGACATCGCCGCTCGCATCGACGACGACGCAGCGCGAGGGCTCGCGCCGGGCAATCTCGCGGAAACCGTCGCGAACGCGCGCGTGGAATTCGTCATTCATGCGCTCGTAGCGGTCTTCTGCGGTGCCGCGACGGTTCGCGCGCGCGAGGCCGACGGCGACCGGCAGGTCGAGGATCAGGGTCAGGTCCGGCCGCCGGTCAGCGATGCAGATCCGGGCGAGCTCGTCGATCAGCTTCAGCGGCACGCCGTGTCCGTACCCCTGATAGGCCACCGTCGAGTCGACGAAGCGGTCGGATATCACCCAGGCACCACGATCGAGCGCCGGCGCGATAGTGTTCAGCAGATGGTCGCGCCGGGCCGCGAAGTGAAGCAGAGTCTCGGTTATCGCGTCCCAGCGCGCGACGTCGCCGTCGACGAGCAGGGCGCGGATCTCCTCGGCCCCCGGCGAGCCGCCCGGTTCGCGCGTCAGCACGACTTCGGCCCCGGAGGCGCGCAATACCCCGGCAAGTCGGCTCGCCTGCGTCGACTTGCCGGCACCTTCACCCCCTTCAAGGGTGATGAAGCGGCCCCTGCCCTGCCCGCTCATCGGCGTTCACCGGTCACCCCGCGCCGCCGGTCACGAGATGGCGAATCGCCGATCCGATCCGGCCGAAGAAGCCCTTCTCGTCGACGTCGGCACCGGAATAGAGGGGCACCTCAACGGCCGCCATGCCCGGCGCAGCGACGACGAGCGTGGCGATCGCGTCGCCACGGACGACCGGCGCCGGAATCGCCTTCCGGTGCATGACATTAACCGTCAACCGGCGGCGCGACTTGCGTGGCACGGAGACGACCAGATCCCTGTCGATCACGACCGGCACAACGTCCGCCGTGCCGACCCAGACCGGGACCTCGGCGACGGTCTCGCCCGACTCGAACAGCGCGACGTGGTCCCATTCGCGAAACGCCCAGTTGATCATGCGCTCGACCTGCTCACCGCGTTCACGCATCGACTTCATGCCGTGCGCGACGACGACGACGCGGCGGCCGTCGCGTTGCGCCGAGGCGGCGAGCCCGTAGCCGGAATCTTCGGTGTGACCCGTCTTCAGCCCGTCCGCGCCGATATCCTTGTACAGGAGGGGGTTCCGGTTGCCCTGCCTTATCTTATTGAATTCAAAAGTTTTTTCTGCGTAGTAGTGATACATCTCCGGGAAATCCCGGATCGTCGCGGCGACCAGCACGGCGAGATCGCGAACCGTCGTGTACTGATCCGGTTCGGGCCAGCCGCTGGCGTTCCTGAAAACGCTGCTCGTCATGCCGAGCGCGCGCGCCTTGCGGTTCATTTCGTCCGCGAAGGCCTCCTTGGTTCCGGCGATCGCTTCGGCGACCACGTCCGAAGCGTCGTTGCCGGACTGCACGACGATGCCGCGGATCAGATCTTCGATACTGACTTGCTTGCCGACCTCGAGGAACATCTTCGAGCCTTCGGACTTGTACCATCTGCGCCACACGCCCTCACTGACGGTCACCTGTTCCTCGAGCGACATCCGGCCATCCTTGAGGCGCTCGAACAGCAGGTACGTCGTCATCATCTTGGCCATCGAGGCCGGCCCCACGGGATCGTCCGCGTTTTTCTCGAAGAGAATCGCCCCCGTATCGAAATCGACGATGATGGCCTGCGGCGCAGAGGTCTCGAACGCGCGCGCGGTCTCTCCCGCGCCGAGAACGGATAAGGCCGCCAGCACCGCGGCAATGGCAAGGTTCCTCGTTCGCTTCATGGGTTAACTAATCCGTGGTTGTGAGTCGGGTCGGGCTCAATCGACGATGATCTGCGCCTCCTCGACGCCGACGGCGAGGACCCGGTCCAGCGTCAGGTCGGCGTGCGTGACCGATTCGAGCGGTCCTATGCGTACCCGGAAAAGTGGCTGATTTGTGACATAGATCTGCGTGATCCGAACCGGCGGGCCCAACACCGAGAGGCGCGCCCGCATCCGGTTGGCATTGTCGTACTGCGCGAACGCGCCGGCCTGCACGAAAATCTGCGGGCTATCCGTCACCGGTACGAGCGTCACGGCATCCGCCGCATTGGAGCCGGCTCGCGGGACCTCCTCGGGCGTTGTGGATCGCTCGTCCGCAATCGGTGCGGCGGCATCGACGCGCCCCGCCAGAGCAGCATCGCCGACCGCCGTGATGCCGTTGAACGGCGCTTTGGCTGCGGCGGACGGACTCGACACCGCGACCAGGCCCTGCCGCCGTGGCGGCTGCGATGTGGCGACCGTGTCGCCGCCCTCCGGCTGCAGCTCCTCGACCGTGACCGCAACACTCGGCGCCGCCCGCGGTGGCGGCGGACCGAATTCCGGCAGATTGTCCGCTCCGGCTTCAAGCGCAGCCTGGCGGCTCTCCTCGAGCAACAGCTGAACCCGCACCATCGCGGTTCCCTTGTCGGCGAACCCGAGCAGGTCGGCCGCGCGCTTCGACAGGTCGACGATGCGGCCGCGCGCGAAGGGGCCGCGATCGTTGATGCGGACCGTCAGCGCACGCCCGTTCTCGAGGTTGGTGATGCGGACGACGCTCGGCAGCGGCAGCGTCTTGTGCGCGCCGCTGATGGCGTTCATGTTGAAGATCTCGCCGTTGGCCGTCCGTCGGCCATGGAAATTCGGGCCATACCACGACGCAATGCCGCGCTCGTCGTAGCCGTAATCGGGCTGCGGATAATACCATTGCCCTCCGACCTGATAGGGCTTGCCGATCTTATAGTTCCCGGGCGTGATCTTGCCCGGTCGCTTTGTCGGCTCGACCGCTGCGCACGCCGACAGCAGCGCCAGCGACAGGAACAAGCACCACCAGCGCCGCACGATCAGACAGGGGATTGATGGTTGCCTCATTCTCCGAAGATCACGATGTTCCGCCCGGCGATCCGGTCGGCCAGATAACCCGCCGTCAGCGCGAAGTAGTGCGAGCGGTTCCAGCGCATGATCGCACGGTAATTGTCATACACCAGAAACACCGGGCCGTCAGGCCCGTCGGGCATGATCAGCGATGCCAGGACGTCGTCGTCCGGAAGATCGGCGCCATCCGCCAGACGAATTCCCATCTGCCGCCAGACCGCGAGCCGGCGGCGCGATTCCAGGCCCTCGACCCCGAGATCGAAAACCGACGGCAGCCGTACGTGCAGGCCCCAGGCCTGGCCGCGGCGCCAGCCGTTTCCCGCGAGCAGATTGGCGGCCGACGCGAACACGTCTGCCGGTGTCGACCAGATGTCCTTGCGCCCGTCGCCGTCCCGGTCGACCGCGTAATTCAGGAAGCTCGACGGCATGAACTGGGACTGCCCCATCGCGCCGGCCCACGAGCCCTTCATATCGGCGGCGGAGATGTGACCGCCGTCGATGATGGCGAGCGCATTCATGAGTTCGCTGCGAAAATAGGCGCTGCGCCTACCGTCGTGCGCCAGGGTGGCGAGCGCCGGGATGACCTGGAAGCCCCCGGAAACGCGCCCGAAATCGGTCTCGATGCCCCACAGGGCGACGATCATCTCGGCGGGCACGCCGTATTGCGCGGCGACCGCCTCCAGCAGCTCGCGATGTTCCGCGAGCCGTCGCTGGCCCCGCGCGACGCGCGTGTCCGGCGCGACGCGCAGAAGGTATTCGCGGAACGTCAGGGTGAATTCGGGCTGGTTGCGGTCGAGCTCGACGACGCGCGGAATCGGCTCGATTCCGTCGAGCGCCGATGCAAGCGTCTGTTCCGAGATTCCGAGCCTTGCCGCCTCGGAGCGCAGCTCCGCGAGCCACTCGGGAAACGGGATCGCGGCCGCCGTTCCGTTCACCGGCGCATGCGCCGCCGGATCGTGTGCCGATGCCGCGACCGTGAGGACGATGCCTGCCATGGCCGTCAGACCGCCGGCCATCAGACGCCGCGCTGCACGGATCGCGAAACCGGACATCCTCCGCCCATGTTGGAACCGATCTGGAATCACCGGTCCTTGTGCCATACGACCCGTATACTGGCAATAAGTTCGTCGTCGGCCGTCGAACATGGACCCCCTGGCTGCCCGGACGGGCGAATTGACGCGGCGGATGTCTACCGGTATCGGTCACCGCTGGTTGAAATTCCGTGAATCGGAACCTGCGCCCGCGACCGCCATAAACCTTGCGGTAAGGTTGCCATGGTAAGCACGAGCGCGGACCGCGCCCGGCCGCGGGCGCACGCACTCGCGATAGCCGTCGCACGGGGCCCGGGACGGCCCGTCCTCGGGACTAGGAGTGGTAAAGCCGACCATGGCTGTGAGCTCCAGAAATCGTGCGGTCTGGGCCGCCATCGCCCTGTCCTTCGTGGTCAACGCGGTGCCGCTGGCCAACGTCCACGCCGGCTGGCTGCCGCTCGGCGTCCTGTGGGCCGGACTCTTCGAGCCGACGCCGTTTTCCCTCGGCGCCGTCGCCGTGATCCTGATACTGCAGGCGATGGCGGCCGCGATCTTCTATTTCGTGCTCACCGGGCGGCGACCCTGGCGCTGGATCGTACTGGTAGCGACGGTTCCGGTCTTCTTCCTCGTCGCCAACTGGGGCCTTTACTACGCCGTGCCCCGCCTGATCCTGGTCGGTGCGGACAACCGGCCGGAAATCGGGGAATTGCAGCGGGTCTGCAGCGCCGAAGGCGCCGCTCTGGCACAGGTTCACGCGGGCGCCGGCATGACCCTGGAACAGGCCGGCGAAGCGTGGGTCATTCTGCTCGGCAGCATGGATCGCGGTCTGCTCAAGATGCCCGACTGCGCGCTCACGCCGAGTCCGGCGGGCCGCAGCGGATCGACGATGGACCACGTCGCCGCGGGCGGCCATGTGCTCTACCGGACCGACGCCGGGCTCGTCTATTCCGGTCCGAGAAGCGGCGGGCCGCTGCTGCTCGAGCCGCCGCCAGGCAAGCGCTACTGGGACCCGGCGCTCGCCGAAGACGGCGAGGTCGTCGCCTGGCTCGACCGGATACCGATTGCGGGCGGCCCGCCGAGAGCGCACCTCAACCTGCGGCATCCGCTCGCCGGTTGGGAGCGCAGCGTCGGGCTCGACCTGCCAGCGGCGTACCAGATCGAGCTGATCGGCGCCGCCTCCGTCGACGGGCCGTTTACGCTCGTGATCGGCCGCACCGAGGTCGTCGCCGTCGATGGGTCGGGCCGCGTCATCCGCGGTCCCGTCTCGCCGCCACGCATCTACAACGCCCGCTGGGGCTTCCGCTGGGTCGCCGACGGTTGGGTCTGCTGGGACGGCTATCGCGAGGACGGACCGCCGCACCTGGCCTGGTCGCTGCGGTTCGGCAAGGGCCTGATCGCGATCCCGCGCGGCCGGGGCATCGATTCCGTCGCCGTCGACCCGAGCGGCCGATACGTCGCCGTGTCCGTGTCGACGAACCTGAATATCGGCGGCATCAAGGGCGCACTGTTCGTCGTCCGCACCAGCGACGGCGCCGAGATCTACCGTCGTCACCTGGCGCCGCACCATCGCGCCCGGGTCGCCTTCCTGACGCCGGACTACCTGGCGGTGGATCGGCCAGACGGCGGGCGCGGCGTGATCGACGTGTTTCGTATGCCCGCCGGGGCACAGGAATGAGCGCGGACGCGGTGCCGCTCGGCGCCGGGCGAGCCGCAGGCCACTGCTTTGCAGCGGTCGTCTCGACCGTCTTGATCCATCCGAATGCCGCCACGACATCGCACCGGCGGCCACAATATGGGACCGAGGCTGGTGCCAGTTTGGGCCGCAGGCAACGATCCGGCGTCCAGCGACAAGCGAGCCCCTGAACATGGCTCATCTCGCGCTGATCCAGCCTTCGGCTGGTCTCGATCTCGCCGCAGCTGGCCCGTTTGGAATGGGGCGAAGCGGCGATTGCGACACAACGATTGCCAGGTTCACGTCGAAAAGGTGAATCCTTGGATCGACGTTGCAAAAGATCAGAATTTGCAGCGTTTGTAACCTGTTTTGGCACAGTCGTTGGCGATCCGCCGGGCTTTTGCGATTTCGGCGGCCGTCATTTGCTTCGCCGCCTCGTCCCTGAGATCATCGGCGCTCGCAAAGCCTTGAGCGCTTGCAACGCTGAACAGTGCGTGGGCTTTGGCGTAGTCCTGCGGCACACCCAAGCCGAAGAAATACAGTGCTCCGAGACCGAACTGCGCCCCGGAGAGACCCTGTTCCGCCAATGGCCGCCACTCCGTCAACGCAATGGCGTAATCGCCGCGCTCGAAGGCATTCTGACCCCGTTCGAATTGCGCCAACTGCGCCGGTGTCACCGTCGCGGGCGTTTCGGCCGAGGCGAGGCCCGCACTACCCAGCGTCAGGGCCAGAATGAGCGCGAGGCGGAAGCAAAACGTTCGTGGCATCACACAATCCTCTTCTCAACTTGCCAGTGCGCCCCTCTTCTCAACTTGCCAGTGCGCCCCTCTTCTCAACTTGCCAGTGCGCCCCCGACGAGAAGCCTTTTCCGTCGGGGCCAACTGCCTTCGAGCGGCGCATTTGACGGCATGCGCTCATCGGCAAATCCGGCTGCGCATTGCTCCGATGCGGAAAACTATCGGCGACCAATTAAGGGATCGTTATCGCCGCCGTGATCGCCGGTCACGGCCGCCCCATTCGCGCCGTCACCGCACCCGGCCCAGGACCGGACCGCTCGGCACCTGCCACGGCCCGGCCGCTTCACCGAGACTCCGGCGGACCGACGGGCGGTACGACGAACGTTCGCGACGTCCGCACGGCTGCGCCTCGTCCTCTGCGAAATCAGTCGCGCTCGGTGGCAAATCAACAATCAGCGTGTTACGTAGCTGAGCATCGCGGCCTGGTTTTTTTGAAGCTCGATTGCGGATGGGTGGCCGAGCGGTTGAAGGCACCGGTCTTGAAAACCGGCAGGGGTTAACGCCTCTCGTGGGTTCGAATCCCACCCCATCCGCCAAACGCCGTCAGCCGCGTCGAGCTGCGCGGCGCACGCGGCCGTGCGCGGGATGCCCCAAATCGGTCGGTCCGCTCGTTTACGAGGTCTGAGACCTAATCCGGATGGTCAGATGACGACGGCGCCAGCGATTTTCGGCCGCTCGACATGCGGCGCGCTGCGCCGCTAGCCGAGGGGGTGCACGGTGCTGGCCTGCAGCCCCTGCTCGCCGTCGACGGCGACGAACCGCACCTGCACGCCCTCGCGTAACTCGTCGAACTTGCCGTCGACGACGCTGTTGCGGTGGAAGTAGACGTCGCCGCGGTCCGCGGTCTCGATGAAGCCGTGGTCCGGAAACAGCCGCCTGACCGTGCCCTGGGGCGGCCCCTCGTGCATCTTGACGTCGCCCCTCTGGGTGCGGGCGAAGTCCTCGAGCTGCCGCCGCATGGCGTTGAACGCGTCGCGCAGCGCGACGTAAACGTCCTCGTGCGAGTGGTGGAAGCGCTTTTCGTTGTTGACCACGAGTTCGCCGCCGGGAACCGTCAAGTCGATGCTGACCGTGTAGAGCCGTCCCTTGTGGTGGCGCCTGTGCGGCGCCTCGACGACGACGCGGCACGACGTGATGCGATCGTGGTAGTGCTCCAGTTTTGCTGCTTTTTCCCGAATTCTCCGTTCGACGGCGTCCGATGTGGGCATGCCTCTGAATGTTATCTGGACTGGGGTTTGCACGGCTCCCTCTCGAATTCGAAGCTGGTCTTGATTGTTTCCCGATTTTCCGTTCACGACGCACCGGAAGTCGTTGATCTATCGCAATCGCGGCAGTCCCGTCTCGCCTTATCCGTCAAGCGATATACAATAGCCCCTGCCGATCGCCGCCATTCCGCTCTCGACTATGTCAGGCTAGCGGCGCAGACGAAAGAGGTAAGCATGGGATTTGCGGCACACCTGCTGATCGCGGGCGCCGGCCAGACCGAGCGGATCGCCGCGTCGCTGGCAGCGGCGGGCTGCCGGTGCGACGAGGCCGGCGGTGCTTCGCTTGCGGCGGAGGCGGCGTCGCGCCGACCGAACGTGGTGCTGCTGGGCGACAGCATGAAGGACGCGGTCGGATTGCTGCGCGGGCTCAAGGCTGGCGCCGATACGCGACACATCCCCGTGGCGATGATCTGTGCCGGCGGCGCCCCGGACCGGCTGCGCGCCTACTACGAGGCCGGTGCCGACGAAGTCTTCGAGCAGGAGACCGACGACCGCGAGATCAGGGCGAGGCTGAGGGCGTTGCTCCGGCTCAGCGCGATGGAAGCGGAGCTGGACAGGCGTGCCGCCACCGCGGCCGAATTCGGCGTCGCGGTCGACACCGAGGTCAGCGGCGACCTGTCACGCACCGATTTCAGGCTGCTCGTGGTCGGGCTCGATGCCGCGCAGCTGGCGGCGGTCTGCCCGCGGCTGTCGGAGACCGGCCTGACGTTCGTCGCCGAGCCGGATCCCTACCGCGCGCGATCGCGCGTCGAGGACGACGGCGACGCCGGATTCGACGGCGCGCTGGTCTACATCCAAGAGGGTGCGGATCGCGACAAGGCGCTGTATTTCTGCCATTCCGTGCGAAACGACAGGCGGCTGTTCGACCTGCCGATCTTCGTCGCCGCCGAGGAAGGGACGTTCGCCGATGCCGCCGAGGCCTATTCGCTGGGCGCCAGCGTCTTCGCCGCGACGCCGCTGGACTGCGACTTCGTCGATATCCACCTGCGCCTGCTGCTGCGCGGCCGCGAACTGAAACGGGCGCTCGGCCGGCGTATCGCCAGCGCCCTGGCCGCCGGCACCGCTGATCCGCTGGGCAGTGTCTATTCGAGCCGGTTCGTCGAATCACACCTCGCCCGGCTCGCGGCCGACGGCGAGGTCCGCGGGATGCGGTCCTCGGCCATCCTGCTCTACATCCCGACGATCACCGAGATCCTCGCCGTCTACGGCGAAGAGGCCGCGACGCTGCTGCGCCAGCAGCTCGCCGACTGGCTGTCGGGGCTGGTCCGCGTCGAGGACACGATCGGCCATACCGGGACCGACGAATTCCTGGTCCTGCTCCCCGAAACGCCCGGCGACGACGCGGAAACCGTCCGCGGACGCATCACCGGCGTGCTGCACCAGTCGGAATTCCGGCTGACCGACAACGTTCCGGTCGGCGTCAACGTGTATCTGCAGTCCGCATTGGCCACGATCGCGGCCGACGAAACGCTTGAGTCGCTGGTCGGCCGGGCGAGCGAGGCGCTGGAATGACATGTGCCCGGGCGATGGCCGGCGGCGTCGCCTCACACGATCGTGTTGCGCAGCGGTGCCGGCTGCAGGCCCGTGCGTGTTAGAAGGTTTCGATGATCATCGACATCTTCTCCGATCCGATCTGTCCCTGGTGCTTCATCGGCAAGCGCCGCCTCGAGCGCGCCCTCGGCGAGCGCGATCTGGCGGACCGTGTCACGATGCGCTGGCGGGCTTTTCAGCTGAACCCCGGCATGCCACCGGAAGGCATGCCGCGCGACGCGTACCTCGCGCTCAAGTTCGGCGGCGCCGAGCGCGCCGCGCAGCTCTACGAGATGATCGGCCGGGCCGGCGCCGAGGAGGGTATCGCCTTCGCGTTCGACAGGATCGCGCGGACGCCCAACACGGTGAACGCGCACCGGCTGATTCGCCGCGCGACCGGGGCGGAGCGCGGCAAGGACGCGGCCGAAGCGCTGTTCCGCGCCTATTTCCTCGACGGCCGCGACATCGGCGACCTCGGCGTGCTGGTGGAGATCGCCGCTGAGTGCGGGCTCGACGAGGAGGCGACGCGGGAATATCTCGCCGGCGTCGAGGACCGCGCGGAGATCCTCGCCGAGCATGATTTCGCCGTGTCGCTGAACATCTCGGGCGTACCCTGCTTCATCGTCGAGGAGCGCTATGCCGTCGTCGGCGCGCAGCAGCCGGAGGCCTTCATGCCGGTGTTCGACCTGATCGAAGAAGAGGCCCGGCAATCGGCGGGGCCGTGACCGGCGCTCAGGCGGCCGCCCCCTGCCGCTCCGCGATATCGGCGAGAATGCCCAGCTGCTGGTAGATTCCGGCGATCCGCTCGCGCGGGTCGGCCCAGTCGCGCATCACGACCAGCGTGTGGTCCGGCCGCAGCCGGATCGTGTCGGCCTCGCGCTGAATGATGCCGACGAGCGCATCGGGGTTGGGAAAACGATTCTCGTGGAAGGCCAGCACCGCCCCTTTCGGACCGGCCTCGACCCGCGCCACCCGGGCGCGCCGGCATAGCTGCTTGATCGCGATGACGCGCAGCAGGTTCTCCACGGCATCCGGGAGCGGGCCGAAGCGGTCGATCAGCTCGGCTGCGAAGGCGTCGATCTCGGCCGGCTCGACGAGGTGCGCGAGGCGTCGATAGAGGCCGAGCCGTACCGGCAGATCCGGCACGTAATCGTCGGGAATCAGCACCGGCGTCCCGAGCGCGATCTGCGGCGTCCATTCCTCCGCCGCGACTTCCCCGTCCGCAGCGGTCGCCGCCTGCACCGCGTCCTGCAGCAGCTGCTGATAGAGTTCGACGCCGATCTCGCGGATATGTCCCGACTGCTCGTCGCCGAGCAGGTTCCCGGCGCCCCGGATATCCAAATCGTGGCTGGCGAGGGTGAACCCGGCGCCCAGCGTGTCGAGTGTCTGCATGACCTCGAGGCGCTTTTGCGCCGCTGGCGACAGGACCTGCCCCGGGGGTAGCGTCAGATACGCGTAGGCGCGCATCTTGGAGCGTCCGATGCGGCCGCGGATCTGATAGAGCTGGGCCAGCCCGAAGCGGTCCGCGCGGTGAACGACCATGGTGTTCGCTTCGGGAATGTCGAGGCCGGATTCGATGATGTTCGTGCTCAGTAGAACGTCGTAGCGCCCGGCCAGAAAGCCGCTCATCACCGCCTCCAGTCGGCTCGCCGGCATCTGCCCGTGCGCGACGCCGATGCGCGCTTCGGGCACCAGTCGCTCGAGGCGGTCCCGGACGCGCGACAGGTCGGCGATGCGCGGGCAGACATAGAACGTGCGGCCGCCCCTGAATTTCTCGCGCAGGATCGCCTCGCGGACGATGACCGGGTCGTAGGGCAGGACGAAGGTCCGGACGGCGAGGCGATCGACCGGCGGCGTCGCGATGATGCTCATTTCGCGCACGCCGGTCAGCGCCATCTGCAGCGTGCGCGGAATCGGCGTCGCCGTAAGCGTCAGCACATGCACCTGCGAACGCATCTGCTTCAGCCGTTCCTTCTGGGCAACGCCGAAATGTTGCTCCTCGTCGATGACGAGCAGACCGAGGTCGGCAAAGCCGATCGACTTCGCGAGCAGCGCATGCGTGCCGATGACGATGTCGATCGTGCCGTCCCGCAGGCCGGCCCTGACGACCGCGGCCTCGCGCGCGCTCACCATGCGCGACAGCATGCCGAGACGGACCGGCAGGCCGGCGAAGCGGGCGGTGAAGGTCTCGAAATGCTGGCGCGCCAGCAACGTCGTCGGCACGACGATGGCCACCTGGAAGCCTCGCATCGCGGCGATGAAGGCGGCGCGCAGCGCGACCTCGGTCTTGCCGAAGCCGACGTCGCCGCAGATCAGGCGGTCCATCGGCCGGCCCGAGGCCAGGTCATCGACGACGTCGTCGATCGCCCGCTGCTGGTCCTCGGTCTCGCTCCAGGCGAACCGGCTGCAGAATTCGTCGTACTGCCCCTCCGGCGCCGTGAGGACGATGCCGCGGCGCAGCTGGCGTTCCGCCGCCACGCGCAGCAGCTCGTTCGCGACATCGCGGATGCGCTCCTTCACGCGCGCCTTGCGCGCCTGCCATGCCGTCGATCCAAGCCGGTCGAGCTGGACCTCGGCATCCTCCGAGCCGAAGCGCGAGAGCACGTCGAGGTTCTCGACGGGCAGGTACAGCTTGTCGCCGCCGTGATAGACGAGCCGCAGGCAATCGTGCGGCGCCCCCTCGACGCTCAGCGTCTCGAGGCCGTCGTAGCGGCCGATCCCGTGCTCGACATGGACGACGGTGTCGCCGGTGCTCAGCGTCGAATATTCGGCGATGAAGCTCTCCGCCCGCCGCCGCCGGCGCGCCGGCCGGACGAGACGGTCCCCGAGCAGATCCTGCTCGCTGTAGACGGCCGTGCCGTCGACCATAAACCCGCGCTCGAGGTCGGCCACCGCCATGGCGATCCCCTGCTCCGGCAGGGTCTGCGCCGTCTCCCAGTCGTCGACGGCGAGCAGAGGCGCCAGCCCGTGTTCGCCGAGCAGGGTCGTGAGCCGGTCGCGCGAGCCGGTGCTGAAGGCGGTCACGATCACGCGCCGGCGGCGGCGCTGTTCCGCGAGTCGCTCGCGCACCGCATCGAACAGCTGAACCGCCGGGTCGGCACGCGCCGCGGCGAAATCCTCGATGCGCCGGCCGCCGGCGTCGACCGTCCGTTCCGCCCCGTCGGCCGGCGCGAAGGGCGTGAAAGCCAGGCTGGGCCGGCCGGCGAGCAGGTCCTGCCACTCGCCTGCCTCGAGGAACATCGTGCCGGGCGGCACCGGCAGATAGGCCGGTGCCCCCTCGCCCGCATTGCGTGCCTCGCGACGCGTCGCGGGCACCAGTTCGCAGCGCGCGTTGTAATACTCGGCGATCAGGTCGAGACGGGCGTCGACCGCGCCGTCGACCTGATGGTCGAGCGTGACCGGCGCATCGGGAACGTAGTCGAACAGCGTCTCGAGGCTTTCGTGGTAGAGCGGCAGCCAGTGCTCCATGCCGACATGGCGCTGACCGGCACTGATCGCCTCGTAGAGCGGATCGCTGCCGGAAATCGTCCCGAACAGCGCCCGGTAGCCGTTGCGGAAACGCCGGATCGCCGCATCGGTCAGCGGTACCTCGCTAACCGGCCGCAGCATGAGCCCCTGCTCGGCGCCGGTCGTGCGCTGCGTCATCGCATCGAAGCGACGCACCGATTCGAGCTCGTCGCCGAAGAAATCGAGCCGCAGCGGTTCGCTCTCGCCGGGCGGGAAGACGTCGACAATGCCGCCGCGGACGGCGAATTCCCCGGGCTCGCGCACGGTGCCGGCGCGATGGTAGCCATTATCGGCGAAGAACGCGGTCAGGCGTTCCAGGCCGATCGCCTCGCCGACGGCCGGCGACAGCGTCGTGCCGGCGAGTGCCGCGCGCGGCGGCACACGCTGCAGGATCGCGCTTACCGTCGTAACGACGATGTCCACCGCCTCGCCCGCCTGCAGTCGCGACAGCGCGTCGAGGCGCCTGGCGACGATTCCGGGGTTCGGCGAAACGCGGTCGTAGGGCAGGCAGTCCCACGCGGGAAACGAGAGCACACGCAGGCGCGGCGCCGCGAAACGCAGCAGATCGACGAGACGCGACAGGCGCGCATCGTCGCGCGCCACGTGCACGATCGGACCCGCGCCGGCGCACGCGGCCAGCAGGACCGCATCGAGGCCTTCCGGCACGCCGGCGCACGTCGTGCGACCCGGCCGCGACAGGTATTGTCGTATCGATAACAACGGCCTACGCCTGAATTTTGAAATTCTTGAGCAGTTTCATGACGTCGTGATCGAACTCGGCAGGGACCGCGGAACGACCGCACATCCAGTCGTAGATGTCGGCGTCGGCGCGTTCCAGCAGCGCTTCGTAGAGACCGATCTGGCGCTCCGAGAAGGTTGCCAGGTGACGATCGGCGAACCCGCCCAGCAGCAGGTCCATCTCGCGCGTACCGCGGTGCCAGCTCCGGTACAGTGCGCGCTTGCGGCGAACTTCCGCGTCGATGTCCGATGTGCTCATGACGTGGCAGCATATAAGGGGCCGCGGGCGATCCGTAAATCCCGTTGCCGGCCGTGCGCCGGTTGCCTGCCGCCGGATACCCGGTCAATAATGGCCGGCGCCGGCGGTTTCGGCGCGCTGTCGCGCTGCATCACGGCGAGCTTCGGCGAGATACACTTGCGCCCCGAGATCCTCTTTCCGCTCTTTGCCCCGGTGACCGGCCTGCCCGGCATCGGGCCACGGCTGGCGAAGCAGATCGAGTCGCTCGCCGGCGGCAGCGTCGTCGACCTGCTCTGGCACCTGCCGCGCGAACTTGTCGACCGACGGTTCTCGCCCAAGGTTGCCGAGGCGCCCGCGGGCCGCGTGGTGACGCTGACGGTTCGCGTCGACGCCCACCAGCCGCCGACCGACAGGCGGCGTCCGTTCCGGGTGCTGTGCGCCGACGAGACGGGGTACGTGACCCTCGTTTTCTTCCACGCCAAGCCGGACTATCTGGAGCGCATCCTGCCGGTCGGCGCGACCCGCGTCGTGAGCGGCCGCCTCGAGCGCTTCCGCGACGAGGTGCAGATCGCGCATCCCGACCATATCGTGGCGCCGCAGGACGCCGGCCGCATCCGTCGCATCGAGCCGGTCTATCCGATGACCGCGGGCCTCAGCCCCAAGACCCTCGTCAAGGCCATCGAAGCGGCGCTCGAGCGCGCCCCCGAGCTTCCCGAGTGGCTGGATCCGGATTTCGTGCGCAGGCGCGGCTGGGGCGGCTGGAGACCGTCGCTCGTCACCGCCCACGCACCCGACGGCGAGGCCGCCCTGTCGCCGCACTCGCCGGCGCGCGAACGGCTCGCCTATGACGAGCTGCTCGCCAATCAACTGGCGCTGGCGCTGATCCGCGCGCAACAGCGGCGGCGCCCGGGCCGGGCGCTGCAGGGCGATGGCCGCCTACGCCGCAAGGTCGTCGAAGCCCTGCCCTTCCGCCTCACCGCCTCGCAGCGGACGGCGCTCGACGAGATCGTCGCCGACATGGCGGCGCCGACCCGAATGCTGCGGCTGCTGCAGGGCGATGTCGGCAGCGGCAAGACCGTCGTCGCGCTGCTTGCCATGCTGAACGCCGTCGAGTGCGGCGGACAGGCGGCCCTGATGGCGCCGACCGAACTGCTCGCGCGCCAGCATCTGGCGACGGTCGAGCCGCTCGCCCGCGCCGCCGGCGTGCGCATTGCGTTGCTCGCCGGTCGCGACCGGACGGCCGAGCGGCGCCGCGTCGTCGACGGTCTCGCCGACGGCTCGATCGCGATCGCCATCGGCACGCACGCGCTGTTCCAGGAGTCGGTGGCGTTCGCCGATCTCATGCTCGCGGTCGTCGACGAGCAGCACCGCTTCGGCGTGCACCAGCGGCTCGACCTCGCCGCCAAGGGACGCGGTGTCGACATGCTGGTGATGACCGCGACGCCGATCCCGCGCACGCTGATGATGACGGCCTACGGCGATCTCGAGAGCTCGCGGTTGACCGAGAAGCCAGCGGGGCGCAGGCGGGTCGACACGCGTGCCGTGCCACTGTCGCGGATCGACGAGGTGATCGGAGCGGTGTCGCGCGCCCTCGAGAACGATGCCCGCATCTACTGGGTCTGCCCGCTGGTCGCGGAGTCGGAGGCGACCGATGTTGCCGCCGCGGAAGCCCGCTTCGCCGACCTTGCGCAGCGCTTCGGCAACCGTATCGCCCTCGTGCACGGCCGCATGAAAGCAACCGACAAGGACGCCGCGATGGCGCGCTTCGCCGGCGGCTCGGCGCGCATCCTCGTGGCGACGACCGTGATCGAGGTCGGCATCGACGTCCCCGAGGCGTCGGTGATGGTGATCGAGCACGCCGAGCGTTTCGGGCTCGCCCAGCTGCACCAGCTGCGCGGCCGGATCGGCCGCGGCGAGCGTCCCTCGACCTGTCTGCTGCTCTACGCGCAACCGCTGGGGGAGACGGCGCGTGCCCGCATCGCGGTGATGCGCGAGACCGACGACGGCTTCCGCATCGCCGAGGAGGATTTGCGCCTGCGCGGCGCCGGCGAACTGCTCGGCGTGCGCCAGAGCGGGTTGCCCGCCTTCCGGCTCGCCGACCTCGCCCTGCACGGCGAACTGTTGGCCGTGGCGCGCGACGACGTGAAGCTCGTCCTGGAGCGTGACCCGGCGCTCGAGACCCCGCGGGGCAAGGCCCTCCGGATACTGCTCTACCTGTTCGAGCGCGACGCCGCCGCGGTCACTCTTCGGTCGGGATGAGGGTCTTCGCCAGCTCCTCGGCGCCTTCCGGCAGCGGCTCGTGCGCGGTGGTCACCGGAAGCGCCTGGACCTGGCGCGGCCGACGGTCGGGCGGCGTCACGATGCCGGCGGAAATCACCATCTTGATCGCCTCCTCGACGCTCATGTCGAGGATGATCAGGTCCTGTTTGGGGACGAACAGCAGGAAGCCCGAGGTCGGGTTCGGCGTCGTCGGCAGGAACACGTTGATCAGGCGGTCGGCGACGAGGTGCTGGACCTCGCCTTCGGTGGTCCCAGTGATGAAAGCGATCGCCCACAGACCCTTGCGCGGATATTCGACGAGCACGGGCTGGCGGAACGCGTTCGACTGCTGCTGCAGCACCGTCTCGAGGATCTGCTTGCTCGCACCGTAGACGCTGCGGATGACCGGCATGCGGTTCAGCATGTTCTCGCCGAACCGGAGCACGAAACGCCCGACGATACCGGCGGTCAGCGCACCGATCAGGGTGATGACGATGAACAGGACGAGCAGGCCGAGCCCGGGCAGGCCGATCTCGTAGCCCAGATATTCCTTGAGATAGAAGTCGGGATTGTACTTGCTGGGGATCAGCGGCACGACGCGGCTGTCGACGAAATCGATGAACCACGAGGCCAGTGCCACGGTGATCGTGATCGGCGCCGTGACCAGCACGCCGGCGAGGAAGTAGGCGCGCAGCCGGCCGCCGAAACCCATCCGCTTGCGCGGCTTGCCGTCGGGGCCGACCTCGGATGCGCCGTCGCCGGCGCCCGGTGCGCCGGGCTGTTCGTCCTCTGCGGGCGTCGTGCTCTCCAAGCTATCCCTCTCGTTCCGCGCGGCGGTACCGCTTCAGTGGGCCACAGCGAGCAAATATAGGGACGACATGGGGCAAGCCCAAGGACTCAATGCGAGTCACCGTCGAAGAACGGCTGCAGCGCGGCGAGCGTGGCGTCGGGCGCCTCCTCGGCCAGGAAGTGGCCGCAGTCGATGGCCCGGCCGCGCACGTCGACGGCCTTCGACCGCCACGTGTCGAGGACGTCGTAGCTCTTGTGCATGAGGCCTCGGGATCCCCAGAGCACGAGCAGCGGACAGCTGATCCGGCGGTCGAGGTCGGCCTCGTCGTGTTCGAGGTCGACGGTGATCGCGGCGCGGTAGTCCTCGCAGCTGGCATGGATGGTCGCCGGGTCGCGGAAAGCGCGCCGGTATTCCGCCATTGCCGCCTCCTCGAAGCCCTCCATGCCGGCACTCCAGTGGCCCATCTTGCGCCCGAGGAAGTAATCCGGATCGGCGCCGATCAGGCGTTCCGGCAGGTCGTGCGGCTGGCTCAGGAAGAGCCAGTGGTAGTAGCCATAGGCAACGGTCTTGTCGAGCGTCGCGAAGATCGTGTGCGTCGGCACGATATCGAGCACGGCGGCGCGTATCACGCGCTCCGGATGATCGAGGCACATGCGGTGGGTGACGCGGCCGCCACGGTCGTGCCCGGCCACCGAAAAGCGCTCGAATCCGAGGGTCGTCATCACCTCGACCTGATCCCGCGCCATGCGCCGCTTGCTGTAGGCTTCGTGCGCCGCATCGCCGGCCGGCTTGTCGCTGTCGCCGTAGCCGCGCAGGTCGCTGGCCACGACGGTGAAGCGGCGCGCCAGCGCCGGCGCGATCTTGCGCCACATGACGTGGGTCTGCGGATAGCCGTGCAGGAGCAGCAGCGGCGGGCCGCTGCCGCCGATCACGGCGTTGATCGTCACCTCGCCGACATCGATGCGTCGGCGCTCGAACCCCTCGAACATTTCGCCTCCCAAAATCGTGATCCCCGGCAGGGGCGGCGTCGGAATAGTGCTATGGGAACCACTGTACACCAATGCGCACCAACGAAATGCACCGGTCCCCATGACGCCGCGCCTGTTGAGCCTCGCCACCGCCGTCCCGCCGCTCGAAATCCGGCAGACCGATGTCGCCCTCGCCGCCGAGACCGTCTTTGCCGGCCGTGCCGAGACGTTCCGGCGCATGCGGCCGATCTACGGCAACGCCGGTATCGACAAGCGCCATTCCTGCGTGCCGTTGGATTGGTACGGGCTGCACCACGGCTGGCCCGAGCGGCACGATCTCTTCGTCGCCAGCGCGCTCGAACTGTTGCAGGCGACCGCCGAGGACTGTCTGGTGCGCGCCGGCTGCACGCCCGAGGCGGTCGACGGGCTGGTCGTCGTCTCGACCACCGGCATGACGGCGCCGAGCCTCGACGCGCGGCTGATGGAGCGCATGCGGTTCCGCCGCGACCTGCAGCGCCTGCCCGTGTTCGGGCTCGGTTGTGCCGGCGGCGTGCTCGGCCTCGCACGCACCGCGGCGCTCGCCCGCGCGCACCCCGGCCAGCGCTGGCTGTTCCTCGTCGTCGAGCTGTGCGGGCTCACCTTCCGGCCGCGCGACCTTTCGAACAGCAATATCGTCGCCACCGCCATCTTCGGCGACGGCGCCGCGGGCGCGCTGATTTCCACCGAGGGCGCGGGCCCGCGTATCGTCGCCGCCGGCGAGCACACTTGGCCCGACTCGCTCGACGTGATGGGCTGGCGCGTCGAGGACGACGGGTTCGGCGTGCTGTTCAGCCGCGACATCCCGGCCCTCGTGCGCAGCGAATTCCGCGCCGCGACCGACCGCTTCCTCGCCTCGGTCGGGCTCACACGGTCTGACATCACGCAGTTCGTCATGCATCCGGGCGGCGTGAAGGTCATCGACGCGCTCGCGGAGGCGCTGCAGGCGCCGGCCGACGCGCTCGACGCGGCGCGCGCGGTACTGCGCGACTACGGCAACATGTCGGCGGCGACCGTCCTGTTCGTGCTCGACCGCGTGCTGCCGCAGACGCGTCCCGGCCCGATGCTGCTCGGTGCGCTGGGTCCCGGTTTCACGGCCGGCTTCGCGGTGCTGGAGCAGGACTGATGGGCCTCGCCCAGTGGCTGGTGCTGCTGGTCGCGCTGCAGCGCCTCGGCGAACTCGTCCTGTCGCGGCGCAACACTGCCCGGCTCGTCGCCCGCGGCGGACACGAGGTCGGAGCCGGCCACTATCCGTTCATCTTCGCGCTGCACGTCGGCTGGCTCGCCGCGGTCTTCGTCGCTGTGCCGACCGAAACGCCCGCGCACTGGCCGCTGCTGGCCGTCTTCGCGGCGCTGCAGGGCGCCCGCATCTGGGTCATCGCCAGCCTCGGCGCATACTGGACGACGCGCATCGTCACGGTCCCGAACGCGCCGTTGGTACGGCGCGGCCCGTATCGCTGGCTGCGCCATCCAAACTACGCCATCGTCGCCGCCGAGATCGCCGTGCTGCCGCTCGTATTCGGCGCCTGGCGCATCGCGCTCGGTTTCACGCTCGCCAACGCCGCCCTGCTGACTTGGCGGATCGCGGTCGAGGAGCGTGCGCTGCAACCCCGCCGGCAGGCCGGAGACGGGCATTGACCCCCTGCCCCGTCCTCCCTATGTTCGGCCCCGCCGGCCGCCCCGCGGTCGGCGAGATCAAAGCGGGCGCGTAGCTCAGGTGGTAGAGCAGCTGACTTTTAATCAGCGGGTCGCAGGTTCGAGTCCTGCCGCGCTCACCAGTTCGAGACGTCCGGGCGTGGGGCCGGCATCGGTGCCGGCGCTTCATGCGTGGCCGACGCGCACCGGGATCGACCGCGGCATTGAACAGATGCGGCACCGACAAGCCTTTGAAAACCGCGCCCTCGAGCGGTCGCGGGCGACACCGGAGGACAGCGGGACGACGGGGCATTCGCGTCGACGCCACGCCTTGCGCCCGGCAGCGCCGCTCGTTGCCATCCTCGTGGCCGGCCTCGCCATCGGCCTTGCCGGCGCGCCGGCGCGGCAGGCGTCCGCACAGTCCGCACAGGGTCCGCACGCATCGCTCGCCTGCGGCCGCTGCCACGCGCTCGACGCCGACGGCGCGCTGCTGCGTCCGGCGCGCATGCGCGCGCCCCAGCAGAGCCTGTGCGGCGGCTGCCACGCCGAGATCGGCGGCCGCGGCCACGGCGGAAGCCACCCGGTCGGCATGGTGCCGGCGCGGCCGCTGCCCGCCGCCTACCCGACCGACGCCGACGGACGTTTCGCGTGCAGCAGCTGCCACGACCCGCACGCGGCGACGCCCGCGCTCCTGCGCAGCGGGCGCGGCTGGGCCTGCACCGACTGCCATCCGCGTTGAACGGTGCGCACCCCGTCGCGACCGCCGCGCCGCGACGTGATTGAACTTGTTTCATAAAAAATTTATTTAGTTTGTTGTTTTAATTACTTAATATACAACTTCGCATCTGGCCGGAGACGGATCCGGGCCCGGGCCGATGCACGATGGCTCGTGGCCCGGCATGAGCTCGGTTCCGGGATCCGTGCCAGAGCCTGAACGGATTGCCCGCCCCCGGCGCCGTTACATCATCCAGCTGCGTGGAATCGGCACCGGCCCGCTCCCCCATCCGGCCACCCAACGGTACCGTGCGCTGTGCGTGGCCGGATGGGGGAGCGGGCCGAAGCGAACGAAACGGATAACGCGCTAGCCGCGGCCCCACGGGAAGGCGGAGCGCGGCGGCAGAACGCCGGCGCCGCCCAGCGCCTGGGCGATGCGCAGCCCCTCGTTCCACTTCGCCGTGCGCTCGGAGCGCGCGAGCGAGCCCACCTTGAGGACCGGTGCGCCCCAGCCGACCGCCAGATGGACGATCGAGACGTCCTCGCTCTCGCCCGAGCGGGCCGAGGCGATCGTCGTCCAGCCCGCGGCGCGCGCCGCATCCAGCGCCGCGCGCGCCTCGCTGAGCGTGCCCGCCTGGTTCGGCTTGACGAGCAGCGCGTTGCACGCCCCCTCCTGCGCCGCCGCCGCGACGCGGTCGGCGCTGGTCACGAGCAGATCGTCGCCGACGACGACGCGGTCGCCGGCCGCCGCGGTGAAACGGCAGAAACCGGCGATATCGTCCTCGCCGAGCGGATCCTCGACGGCGACGACGGGATAGCGCGCGAGCCAGTCGAGCAGCAGCTCGATCAGCCCGTCGCTGTCGAGCTCGCGGCCCTCGAGGCCGAGCCGGTAGCGTCCCTCGCGGCCGAACTCGGAGGCGGCGACGTCGAGCGAGATCGCCATCTGCTCGCCCGGCACGAGGCCGGCCTGCTCGATCGCCCGCACGACGAGCTCCAGCCCCTGCTCGTTGCTCTCGAAGGCGGGCCAGTAGCCGCCCTCGTCGGCGATGCCGCGCAATCGGCCCTGCCCTTCGAGGATAGCGCCCGCCGCGCCGTAGACCTCCGCCGTCCAGTCGAGCGCCTGGGCGTAGTCGGCGGCGCCGATCGCGATCACCATGAAGTCCTGGATGTCGACGCGGCGCCCGGCATGGGCCCCGCCCCCGAGAATCTGTATCTCGGGCAACGGCAGCACCGGCGTATCGTCTACTAGTAGATACTTCCACAGCGCCTCGCCGCGCGAAGCGGCGGCCGCGTGCGCCGCGGCCAGCGACACCGCGACGATCGCGTTGCCGCCGAGCCGGGACTTGTCGGGCGTACCGTCGCACTCGATCAGCGTCGCGTCGATCAGCGCCTGGTCGGTCGCGGCGAGGCCGGCGAGCGCCTGCGCGATCTCGCCGTTCACCGCGGCGACCGCGCCCCTCACGTCGCGGCCGCCGAAGCGCGCTCCGCCGTCGCGGCGGTCGAGCGCCTCGCCGCTCCCGGTCGAGGCACCGGCCGGGGCGATGGCGCGTCCGACGGCGCCGTCCGCAAGCCGGACCTCCGCCTCGACCGTCGGCCGGCCGCGCGAATCCCAGACGCGCCGCCCGCGCACCGCCTCGATAACGGGCCGGCTCACGGGCCCAGCTCCCGGGCCCAGGCGTCGCGCACCGCGGCGAGGCGGGCGACGGGCCGCGCCAGCAGGTCCCGGGCCACGCGGCGCACCCGCTCGCGCTCCGTCTCCGCCGTCAGGTACTCGACCGGCGACCTGCCGTCGACGCGGCCGAGGAACAGCCCCGGCAGCAGAGTGGCTGCGCGCGACTCCGCCGCCGCCGCCGGCTCCCAGTCGACGCCGGCGAGCCACGATTCGGCGAGCGCATCGAAGCAGCCGAGGAATCCCGGGGCGGCCGCCGGTACCCACAGGCATTTGAGCAGCATGTGGTTGAGGCAGAAGGCGATGTCGAACGCCGGATCGCCGTACCAGGCGCATTCGGCGTCGAGGAATACCGGCCCCTGCGGCCCGATGACGATATTCTTCGGGCTGACATCGCCGTGCACCAGCGCCCGCTGCTGCGCCATCGTGCGCCGCGACAGCTCGAACAGCGCCGCGCGCAGATCGGGATGGCGCGCCGCCGTCGCCTCGAGATAGGGCTCGGCGCGGATCGCGTGGAAGATCGCGTCGGTCGCGAAACGCGCGGCGACGGCCGCATCGCCGGCGGTCGCCGAATGGATGCGGGCGATGCGCCGCCCGACCGCGGCGGCGACCCCGAGATCGGCGCGGCCGCGTCGCAGCTCCTGCTTCCACGAGCGATACGCGCCCGGATCGAGATAGTCCATGGCGAACAGCCCGGCCCGTGCGTCGTGCGCGATCACGCGCGGCACCGAGGACGGCACGATCGCCGCCGCCGTCTGCATCCACGCGACCTCGTAGGCGTTGCGCTCCACCGGGGCCTGCCACTCCATCGCCACGCGCAGCGTCGGCAGGGCCCGCTTGATGCAGACGGGCCCGTCCGGCAGGTCGACGCGCCAGATATCCGAGGATACGCCGCCGGTCAAGCGCGCGAAGCCGACGTCCGCCGCGTCGTCGACGAGGCCCAGCCGGACCAGGGCATCGCGGACGAAGACCCGGTCCTCCGCCACGGCACGCACCGCCGACCTTGGTCAGTCGTCCTGCGCGAAGCGGCGCAGCAGGCGTTCGTGCACCTTGGGCGGCACGAACTGCGAGACGTCGCCGCCGAGCCGGCCGATCTCCTTGACGAACCGCGACGAGATGAACTGGTTGCGGTCCGACGCCATCAGGAACACGGTCTCGACCTCGGAATTGAGCCGCCGGTTCATCGCCGCCATCTGGAACTCGTACTCGAAGTCGGAGACCGCCCGCAGGCCGCGCACGATGACGCTGGCGCCGACCTCGCCGACGAAATGCATCAGCAGATTGTCGAACGGCTGCACGTCGATGCTGGCGCGGACTTCCGCCGGCAGGCTGTCGAGCCCGTCGCGCACGAGCTGGACGCGGTCGTCGGTGTCGAACAGCGGATCCTTGCCGGCGTTGACCGCGACGGCGACGATCAGCCGATCGACAATGTGGCGCGCCGAGCGCGCGATCACGTCGAGATGGCCGACGGTGATCGGATCGAAGGTTCCGGGATAGACGCCGGTTCTCGGATGGCTTGCCATCTTCTCTCCCCTTCGCGCTTTTTCGGACGCCGCGGCCGGACCGGCGTTGGCCGGCCTAGCCCGCAACCTCCCCGTCGTCGCCCGCGGCGCCGTTCCCGTTCTCCTCGTCGTCGGCGCCGGACTCGCTGAGCCAGGCGACGGAGACCACGCGCTCGCCGCCCTCGACGCGGAACAGCGTCACGCCCTGGGTCTTGCGGCCGGCGATCCGGATGTCGTCGACCGGACAGCGGATCAGCTGCCCGCCGTCGGTGACAAGCATGATCTGGTCGGTCGGCCGGACCGGGAACGCGGCGACGACCGGGCCGTTGCGCTCGGTGACCTCGACGTTGGCGATGCCTTTGCCGCCGCGCCCGGTGATGCGGTACTCGTACGCCGAGCTGCGCTTGCCGAAGCCGTGCTCGGTGACCGCAAGGATGAACTCCTCGTTCTGCGCCAGCTCGTCGAATTCCGCAGGCGACAGCTTCGCCGGCGCCGGTTCGGCCTCGGCCTCCTCTTCGCCGACGCGGCGCAGCGCCGCCGCGGCGCGCAGATAGTCGTTGCGGATCTCCATGTCGATCTCGGCGTGGCGCAGCATCGACATCGATATCACCTGGTCGTCGCCGTCGAGGCGGATGCCACGCACGCCCGTCGAGGTGCGGCCGCTGAACACGCGCACGGCCGAGACCGGGAAGCGGATGCACATGCCGTCGCGCGTCGACAGCAGCACGTCGTTTTCCTCGGTGCAGGTGTGCACGCCGACGAGATGGTCGCCCTCGCCGAGCTTCATCGCGATCTTGCCGTTCGCCTTGATGTTGACGAAGTCGGAAAGCCGGTTGCGGCGCACGTTGCCGTGCGCGGTGGCGAACATCACGTTGAGGTCGCCCCAGCTCTCCTCGTCCTCGGGCAGCGGCATCACGGTCGAGATCGTCTCGCCCTCGGCGAGCGGCAGCAGGTTGACCATCGCCTTGCCGCGCGCCTGCGGGCTGCCCTCGGGAAGTCGGTAGACCTTCATCTGGTAGACCATGCCGCGCGACGAGAAGAACAGGATCGGCGCGTGCGTCGAAGCGACGAACACGTTGCTGACGAAATCCTCCTCGCGCGTTGACATGCCGGCGCGGCCCTTGCCGCCGCGCCGCTGCGAGCGGTAGGTCGAGAGCGGCACGCGCTTGATGTAGCCGCCGTAGGTGACCGTCACCACCATGTCCTCGCGCTGGATCAGGTCCTCGATGTCGTGCTCGAACTCGGCCTCCTCGAGCGCCGTGCGGCGCTCGTCGGCGAAGCGCTCGCGCACGTCGCGCAGCTCGCCGCGCATGACGTCGAGCAGCCGCGGCCGCGATTGCAGGATGTCGATGTAGTCCGCGATCTTCGCTGCCAGCTCCTCGGTCTCGCCGGTCAGCCGGTCGCGCTCGAGCCCCGTGAGCCGCTGCAGGCGCAGATCGAGGATGGCGCGCGCCTGGTCGTCGGAAAACCGGTATCTGCCGTCGACGATCTCGTGCCCCGGGTCGTCGATCAGGCGGATGAAGGCCTCGACGTCGCGCGCCGGCCAGTCCCTGCCCGTCAGCGCCTCGCGCGCAGCCGCCGGGTCCGGTGCCGCGCGGATCAGCTCGATCACCGCGTCGATGTTGCTGATCGCGACCAGCAGGCCGGCCAGGACGTGCGCCCGCTCACGCGCGCGGCGCAACTCGTAGGCGGTGCGCCGGGTGACGACCTCCTCGCGGAAGGCGACGAAGGCGGCGATCATGTCGCGCAAATTCATCTGCTCGGGGCGGCCGCCGTTGAGCGCGAGCGCATTGACGCCGAAGGTCGTCTGCAGCGGCGTGTAGCGGAACAGCTGCGCCAGCACGACCTCGGCGATGGCGTCGCGCTTGAGCTCGATCACCACGCGCAGCCCGTCGCGGTCCGATTCGTCGCGCAGGTGCGAAGTGCCCTCGACGATCTTTTCGTTGTGGACTTCGGCAATTCGCTCGAGCAGACGCTTCTTGCCGACCTGATAGGGAATCTCGGTGACGACGATCGCCTGGCGATCCTTGCCGATGTCCTCGAAATGGATGCGCGCGCGCATCACCACCGAGCCGCGCCCGGTATGGCAGGCGGCGCGGATGCCCGACTGACCGAGGATGACGCCGCCCGTCGGGAAGTCCGGCCCCTTCACATGCTCCATCAACCCGTCGACGCCGATCGCCGGATCGTCGATGTAGGCGAGGCAGGCATCGATGACCTCGCCCAGATTGTGCGGCGGGATGTTCGTCGCCATGCCGACGGCGATGCCGCCAGCGCCGTTGACCAGCAGGTTCGGAAACGTCGCGGGCAGGACCGTCGGCTCCTCGATCGTCTCGTCGTAGTTGGCCTGGAAATCCACGGTCTCCTTGTCGATGTCCTCGAGCATCGACTCGGCGGCCCGGGTCAGCCGCGCCTCGGTGTAGCGCATCGCCGCCGCCGGATCGGGGTCGATCGAGCCGAAATTGCCCTGCCCGTCGACCAGCGGCAGGCGCATGGCGAAATCCTGGGCCATGCGTACCATGGCGTCGTAGATCGCCGCATCGCCGTGCGGGTGGAACTTGCCCATGACGTCGCCGACGATGCCGGCCGACTTGCGGTGCTTCTTGTCGGCCGTGTAACCGCCCTGCTTCATCGCGAACAGGATGCGGCGGTGCACCGGCTTCAGCCCGTCGCGCACGTCCGGCAGGGCGCGGCTCACGATCACGCTCATCGCGTAATCGAGGTACGACCGCTTCATCTCGTCTTCGATTGTCACCTGGGTGACGCTCGAAGGATCTTCTGGCGTGTTGTCCTGGTCGCTCAATGTCTGACAGGTCGCTGTAGCCGGGGGCTCCAAAATCTAGCCGTTATTGCGCCTGCGAACAACAAAATAAGCCCCCTGGACCGGCAGCGGGAGAGCACGGTGCAACGACCGCTTCCGGCCTTCGCCGGTCGGCCGCGGCGCGGCGTTGCGGGCGCTTTTCAGTCGCCTGCGATGGCGGTCAGTTCGCGGCGGAACGGGGCGCCGTCGATCGGCGGCTCATCGAACTCGCGGGCCAGCCGGTGCCCGGCATAGACCGCGGCGGCGATGGTCGACGGTGCGAGGCAGTCGCCGATCGCCGTCACCGACTCGATGCCGGCACCGCGCAGCAACTCCGGCTCGCCGTGCAGATCGCGGAACAGCGTATCTTCGGGCCGTTTCGAGGTGACCATGACGACCGAGCCCATCGCCACCGTGCGCCGGCGGTCCGTGAACACGCAGGCGAGCTCGGCCTCGCCCGCGCGCAGCGCCGCCAGGCCGTGCTGCGCGACGATGTCGACGCCGAGCTCGAGGAGCCGCGTCTGGATGCGACGCTGCTCGAGCGTGAAATGCGTCCAGTGCGCGACGTCCGGGGCCGGCGTGACCAGCGTCACCGCCCGCCCCTCGGCGCCCAGTTTCTCTGCCAGCACGCTGCCCATGTAGTAGTGGTCGTCGTCGAAGATCAGCACCGGGTCTGGCGCCATGGCGCCAGCCATGATGTCGTCCGGGGTCAGCACCGCGACCGGCCCGGAGACCGGAACGGGCGCGCGATGACGGCGGCCGACGCCGTCGCGCCGCCAGGCGGCGCCGGTGGCCACGACGACGTGCGCGAACCCGAACTCGCGGATCTGGCCGGCGTCGAGCCGGCTGTCGAGATAGACGGAGACCTCGGGCATGCGGTTGATCTGCTGTACCCGGTAGTCGCGGACCCGCGCCCACACGGCGAGCCCGGGCAGGCGACTCTCGGCCGTGACCCGGCCTCCGAGCTCGGTGGCGGCCTCGGCGAGGGCCACCGTGTAGCCGCGCTGGCCGAGCGCGCGCGACGCCTCCAGCCCGGCCGGCCCGGCGCCGACCACGAGAACCGATGCTTCGGACCGGCGGGCGGGGATACGCTCCGGATGCCAGCCGCGACGCCATTCCTCGCCCATCGTCGGGTTCTGCGTGCAGCGGATCGGCGTCATCGTGAAGTCGCCCGAGACGCAGATGTTGCAGCCGATGCACTCGCGGATGTCCTCGGCCCTGCCCTCGTCGATCTTGTTCGGCAGGAACGGATCGGCGATCGAGGGTCGCGCCGCGCCGATGAAGTCGAGCACGCCCTTGCGCACCAGCGCCGCCATGGTGTCGGGCGAGGTGAAGCGCCCGACGCCGACCACCGGCTTGCTGGTCAGCCGTTTGACGAAGGCGATATGTTCGGTCTGCGACCCCTCCGCCGCGAAGCGCGATGTCGGCGAGTCGTTGGCCCAGTCGGCGAGATTGACGTCCCAGAGGTCCGGCAGGTCCGCCAGCAGCTCGACGATCTCGCGGCCTTCGGCGCCGGAACTGATGCCGTGCTCGCCGAGCAGCTCCTCCACGGCGAGCCGGACGGCAACGGCGCAGCTGTCGCCGACGGCGTCCCGGGTGTCCTCGATCAGTTCGCGGAACAGCCGCGCCCGGTTCTCGAGGCTGCCGCCATACTCGTCGCTCCGCCCGTTGTAGCGGCGCGACAGGAAATGCATCGGCAGCGCCAGCGCGTGTCCCGCATAGACGTAGACGACGTCGAAGCCGGCGCTTCGTGCCCGCAGCGCAGCGTCCCGGTGCCAACGGCGCAGCGCCCGGATGTCCGACTTGTCCATCGCCCGCGCGTGCAGCGGATCGTAATTGTCGACGACGATCGTCGACGGCGCGAGCGGCACCTCACGGCTCATCCGGTTGCACGCCTGGTGCCCGTTGTGGGTCAGCTCGATGCCGGCGAGCGCGCCGTGCGCATGCACCGCCTCCGCCATGCGGGCGAGCGCCGGAACGTCGCGGTCGTCCCACAGCCGGGCCTCGGCATAGGGGCTGACGTCGCTGCTGTGGTGGATCTCGCATTCCTCGGTGCAGACGACGGCCCATCCGCCCTCCGCCTTGACGCCGCGCATCGCCGCGACGGCGCTCGGCATGGCGTGGCCCATGCCGTTGCAGTGCGGCACCTGATAGAAGCGGTTGCGCGCCGTGACCGGGCCGATCGGCACCGGCTCGAACAGCACGTCGTATGTCGGATTCCTGCCCATTCGCAGCTCCCGTCCGCGGAAAACATGGTGGCGACGACGCCGACCTCGCGCGTCGCGCCGTGCGCCGACGGGCCATGGACCGCGCCGGTCGCCGCCGCACAAAGGCCTTGCACCCGTCGCGCGACGGGTGCGAACTTATCGCATCGCCTCGCGGCGGACGCGGGGAATCTTCGATCCCGCATACGCCGTGGCAGCAGACGGAACCGTTACCACGCCGTCAAAACAACAGGGAGAGGCAGACAACGATGTTTTATCTCAGCAGGACCATCGCCGTCGCCGGTCTGACGGCCATCGCCATGGCCACGACGGGACCGGCGCTCGGCGGCGAGACGCTCGATCGCATCAAGAGCACGAAGACCCTGACGCTGTCGTCCGATCCGGCCTATCCGCCGCAGTCGTTCCTCAACGACCGCAACGAGATGGACGGGTTCGACGTCGAGGTGGCGCGCGAGCTCGCACGGCGCATGGGGGTCCAGCTCAAGATCGTCACCCCGGCCTGGGAGGTGATCACGGCCGGCCGCTGGAACGGCCGCTGGGACATCTCGGTCGGCTCGATGACCCCGACGAAGGAGCGCTCCCGCGTCCTCGACTTCCCGGCCGTCTATTATTACACGCCGGCCTCGTTCGCCGTGCACGCGAGCAGCAAGACCGCCACGGTGGCGGAGCTCAACGGCAAGAAGATCGGCGTCTGCGGCGGCTGCACCTACGAAGCCTATCTCAACAAGAACCTCGTTCTCGACGCCGGCGGCGTGCCGCGGTTCGACTACAAGGTGACACCGGGCGAGATCCGCGCCTACGAGACCGACACCAACGCCTTCGACGACCTGCGGCTGGGCGACGGCACGCGCCTCGACGCCGTGCTCTCGGCGCTGCCGACGATCAACGAGGCGATCAAGGGCGGCTATCCGATAAAGGTGGTCGGCGAACCCGTGTTCTACGAGCCGCTGGCGGTCGCAACCGACAAGGGCGATCCGGAGTTCAACAAGCTGATCGAGGGCATGGTCAGCGCGATGCACGCGGACGGCACGCTGACCAAGCTGTCGATGAAGTGGTACGGCGTCGACCTGACCTCGGTGGAATAGCGGCGGCGCCCGCGGACGCGGAGGGACCGCGCCATCCTACGCCTGCCCGACATGAGCCCGACGGCCTGGCGGCTGCTGATCAGCGCCCTGCTGATCCCGCTGCTCGGCCTGACGCAGGATCTCATGGGCTCGGGATTCGGGCAGGCGCTGCAACCCGTGATCGTGATCTTCACGGGCCGCGGCGAAGGCCTGCTCGCCAACCTGATGGCGGCGACGGTGGTCGCCGCCCTGTTCGCGGGCAACCTGTTCCTGCTCGCGCTGATGCGGTTCCGCTACCAGGTCGTCATCGTCTGGGTCGAGCTCGTCCTGCTTTTCGCGCTGTTCTTCGCGTCGTTCGACCTGAGCTACGCCTTCATCGGCACGAAGCTCTATCACCTGGTCGTCGTCGGCGCCGGCATGACCATCTTCATCTCGCTGGCGTCGATCCTGTTCGCCTCGATCCTCGCGTTCTTCGGGGCGCTGGCGCGACTGTCGGGCAACGGGCTCGCCTACGCCTGCGCCACCTTCTACATCTCGTTCTTCCGCGGCACGCCGCTGCTGCTGCAAGTCTATCTGATCTATCTCGGCCTACCCCAGATCGGCTGGACGATCAGCGCCGTCCCGGCGGGCATCATCGCGCTGACGCTGTGCTACGGCGCCTACATGGCGGAGATCTTCCGCGCCGGCATCCAGAGCGTGCCGCGCGGCCAGTGGGAGGCGGCGACGGCGATGGGGCTGCATATGGGGCTCGTGCTGCGCCTCGTCGTCCTGCCGCAGGCGATCAAGACGGTGATCCCGGCGATCGGCAACCAGTTCATCGCCATGCTCAAGGACAGTTCGCTGGTCTCCGTGCTCGGCGTCTGGGAACTGATGTTCCTGGCGAAAACGCTGGGCCGCTCGGAGTTCCGGCACCTCGAGATGCTGATCACCGCCGCCGTCGTCTACTGGATCGTGTCCGGCATCTTCGAGGTCATTCAGTCGCGCATCGAGGCGCGCTATAAGACCGGCGACGAACGCTCGTAAGCACCCACCGGAGCCCCCCGTGCGATTTTCCTCCCTGGTTGACCGGATCGGCGGCGAAGGTGCGGCTGCCTGGGACATCCACGTTCGCGCGCTCGAGCGCCGCCGGCAGGGCGACGACATCATCCTGCTGAGCGTCGGCGACCCGGATTTCGCGACTCCGGCCGCCATCGTCGAGGCCGGGATCGCGAGCCTGCGCGACGGCAACACCCACTACACGGCGATCGCCGGCGAACCGGCGCTGCGCCGGGCGATCGCGCGCCGCCACGCGGCGCTGACCGGGAGCGACACCGCGGCCGAGCGGGTGATCGTGTTCGCGGGCGCGCAGAACGCCCTGTTCGCCGCCGCCCTGTGCCTTCTCGACGCGGACGGCGAGGTCATCGCGCCGGAACCGATGTACGTGACCTACGAGGCCGTCGTCGGCGCCACCGGCGCCAGGCTGGTGCGCGTGCCCCTGCTGCGCGAGCGGGCCTTCCATCCCGACCTCGAGGCCCTGGCCGCAGCGGTGACGCCGCGCACCCGGGCGATGCTGCTGAATACGCCGCACAACCCGACCGGCGTCGTGCTCAGCGCGGACGAGCTGCAGGCGATCGCCGACATCTGCCAGCGGCACGATCTGTGGCTGATCTCGGACGAGGTCTACGCGACGCTGACCTATGAGCGCGCGCACGTCAGCCCCGGCGGACTGCCCGGCATGGCGGACCGCACGGTGACCGTCAGCAGCCTCTCGAAATCGCACGCCATGACCGGCTGGCGCGTCGGCTGGGCGGTGGCGCCGCCGGCGCTCGTACCGCACCTGCGCAACCTCGCCCTGTGCATGCTGTACGGCGGCCCGGGCTTCATCCAGGAGGCCGCGGTCGAGGCCATCGAGCGCGAGCCGGCCGAGGTCGCGGCGATGCGCGAGGAGTTCCGGGCGCGTCGCGATCTGATGTGCGAGCGGCTCGCCGACCTGCCCGGGCTCGAATGCCTGCGCTCCGAAGGGGCGATGTTCGTGATGCTCGACGTCCGCGGCACCGGCCTCAGCGCGCACGAGTACGCGGCGCAACTCCTCGAGCGCCAAGGCGTTTCGGTGCTGCCCGGAGACGCCTTCGGGCCGAGCGCCCGCGGTCACGTGCGGGTCGGGCTGACCGTCGAGCGTGCGCGACTCGCGGAGGCCTGCGCGAGGATCGCCGACTTCACGATGGAAATCGCCGCCGGGCGGTCCTAGTACGTCATCCGCTTGCGTGGGAGCGGGCTGGCGCGAATTAATCGGATGATGCTCTAGCGGCAGATCTCGGGCCGCACCTCGATCAGCGTCGGCGCGTCCGCCCCGAGCGCCGTCCGCACGGCCTCGACCAGCGCCGCGCGGTCGTCCGGCCGCACGCCGGCGCAGCCATACGCCGCCGCCAGCCGCAGGAAATCCGGATTGCGGGCGGCGACGCCGGTCTCCTGAATCGCGACCGCCCGCATGTCGTCGCGGATCTGGCCGAGCCCCTCGTTGTTCCAGATCACCACCGGCAGCGGCAGGCCGAGCTCGACGGCGGTGCCGAGCTCCTGCATCGTGAACTGGAACCCGTAGTCGCCGGCGAGCGCGAGCCCCGGGCGCCCGGGCGTCGCCAGCATCGCGCCGACCGCCGCCGGCAGCGCGTAGCCGAGCGTCCCGAAGCCGGCCGGGTGGAACCACGAGCGCGGCTGCGCCACCGGAAACAGGCTCTTGCCCGCATAGGCGACCTGCGTCATGTCGGTTGCGACGAAGCCGTCCTCGGGCAACGCCCGGCGCAGCGCCTCGAGCAGCAGGACGTGCCCGCGGTCGCGGCGGCCGTGGGCGCCTCCGCGACGCGCACGGGCCATCTCGACACGCCGCTCCGCCGCCGCGCGGTCGCCCTGCCCCGCGACCGGCCCCAGCGCCTCGAGGAACGCCTCGGCGTCGGCGAGAAGCGCGAGATCGCCGCCGTGATCGTCCACCAGCCGCGCCGCATCGATATCGACGCGGATCAGCGGTCCGCCGAAGCGCAGCGGTTCGTCGCGCCAGATGTCGGTCTCGGCCAGCTCGGTGCCGATGGCGAGCACGGCGTCGGCGGCGGCGAGCAGCTCCTGGGTCGGCGCCCGCGACAGCGTCGCCCCGAGCGACAGCGCATGCGCCTCCGGCAGCACGCCCTTGGCGGCCACGGTCGTCACCAGCGGCGCCGGCAGCGACTCGACGAGGACGCGGAGCCCGGCGGCCGCCTCGATCGAACCGCCGCCGGCGACGATCGCCGGGGCCTTCGCCGCCGCCAGCACGCCTCGCACCGCCTCGACAGCGCCCGCATCGGGCGCCGGCGGCCCGGCGCGTCGACCGACCCGCCACAGCGCGGGCGCCGGCTCCGCCAGCAGGTCGATCGGCACGTGCAGGTGCGCCGGGCGCGGCCGCCGGCTCGCGAACATGTCGAGCGCCTCGGCCACGAAGGCGGGAATGTCGGCCGGCTCGCGGGCGAGCACGGCATGCCCGGCAAGCGGCGCGGTCAGCGCCAGCTGGTCGCCGCTCTCGTGCAGCCGGCCGCGGCCGCGGCCGAGGTCGGCGCGCGCATTGGCGCTCGAGACGACGAGCATCGGCACCGAGTCGGAATAGGCCTGGCCCATCGGCGTCGCGATGTTGCTGACGCCGGGGCCGGTGATGACGACGCACAGCGCCGGCCGGCCGCCGGCCCGGGCGTAGCCGTCGGCCATGAAGCCGGCGCCTTGCTCGTGCCTGGCGAGGACGTGGCGCATGCCCGACGCCGCGAGCCCGCGATAGAGCTCAAGCGTGTGCACGCCGGGAATGCCGAAGACAGTGTCGAAACCCGCTTCCTCGAGCAGCCGGATCAGGGCTTCGCCGCAGCTCGCGCCTGGCGCCATGGCGCCACCCTCCGGAACCGCGCGCCCGCCCTCAGAACGGGATTTCGTCGTCGAGGTCGCCTCCGCCGCCACCGCCGGTCTGGCCGCCGACATCGCCGCCGGCCCCGCCGGCGTAGTCGCCGCCGCCCTCGCCGCGGCCGTCGAGCAGCACCAGGCTGCTGCGGAAGCGCTGCAGCACGACCTCGGTCGTATAGCGATCCTGGCCGCTCTGGTCGGTCCATTTCCGGGTCTGCAGCTGGCCCTCGAGATAGACCTTGCGCCCCTTCTGCAGATACCGCTCGGCGACGTCGACCAGCTTGTCGTCGAAGATGACGACGCGGTGCCACTCCGTGCGTTCCTGCATGTCGCCGCTCGTCCGGTCGCGCCAGCGCTCCGACGTCGCGACCGACAGGTTGCACACCTTGCCGCCGTTCTGCATGGTCCGGACTTCCGGATCCCGCCCGAGATTGCCGACGAGGATCACCTTGTTGACGCTGCCTGCCATCGATTCGAACCCCAGTCCCCTACGTTATCCCGTCGACGCGCCGCGGGCCGCCGTTGCTGCGGCCGGCCGGCGGGCCGGTCGCCGACTATAGCCGCTGCTCCCCCTGCCGGCCACCGGCGATTGCGGCATGCGGGGCTTTTTCCGGGCCGCCGCAAGACCTATATTGACGCTCTGCCGCCTCCAGCAACAGCGACCGGCTCATGCTCAAGACGATCAGCGTTCGCGGCGCCCGGGAGCACAACCTCAAGGGTGTCGATGTCGACCTGCCGCGCGACCGGCTGGTGGTGATCACCGGCCTCAGCGGATCGGGCAAGTCGTCGCTGGCCTTCGATACGATCTACGCCGAGGGGCAGCGCCGCTATGTCGAGAGCCTGTCGGCCTACGCCCGACAGTTCCTCGAGCTGATGCAGAAGCCCGACGTCGACTCGATCGAGGGTCTGTCGCCGGCGATCAGCATCGAGCAGAAGACGACGAGCCGGAATCCGCGCTCGACGGTCGGCACGGTCACCGAGATCTACGACTATCTGCGGCTGCTGTTCGCCCGCATCGGCATCCCCTACTCGCCGGCGACCGGCCTGCCGATCGAGAGCCAGACCGTCAGCCAGATGGTCGACCGCGTGCTCGACATGCCCGAGGGCACCCGGCTCTACCTGCTCGCGCCCGTGGTGCGCGGCCGCAAGGGCGAGTACCGCAAGGAGCTCGCGGAGCTGCTGAAACGCGGATTCCAGCGCGTCAAGATCGACGGCTCGCTCTACGAGATCGCCGAGTCGCCGGCGCTCGACAAGAAGCGCAAGCACGATATCGAGGTCGTCGTCGACCGGCTTGTCGTCCGCCCCGACATCGCCAAACGCCTCGCCGATTCGCTGGAGACGGCGCTGCAGCTGGCCGACGGCATCGCGATCGCCGAGGATGCCGACACGCAGGCGCGCACCATCTTCTCCGAGCGCTTCGCCTGCCCGGTCTCCGGCTTCACGATCGACGAGATCGAGCCGCGCCTGTTCTCGTTCAACAACCCGTTCGGCGCCTGCCCCGCTTGCGACGGCCTCGGCACCAGGATGTACTTCGATCCCGAGCTCGTCGTCCCCGACGAGACGAAGACGCTTGCCGACGGGGCGATCGCGCCGTGGGCCAACTCCTCGTCGCCCTATTTCCGGCAGACGCTCGAGAGCCTCGCCCGCCACTTCAAGGTCAGCATGCGCGAGCCGTTCGGCGAGCTGCCGGAGCGCGTGCGGCAGGCGATCCTCGGCGGCACCGGCGAGGAAAAGGTCCGCATGACCTACGATGACGGGCTGCGCAGCTACGCCATCGAGAAGCCGTTCGAGGGCGTGCTGCCGAACATGGAACGGCGCTGGCGCGAGACCGACAGCAGCTGGGTGCGCGACGAGCTGTCCAGATACCAGAGCGTCTATCCCTGCGAGGCCTGCGGCGGCCATCGGCTCAAGCCGGAGGCGTTGGCGGTCAGGATCCGCGACCGGCACATCGGCGAGGTCGCGGAGATGACGATCGCCGACGCCGGACAATGGTTCGCCGCCCTGCCCGACCGGCTCGACGACAAGCAGCGCGCCATCGCCGAGCGCATCCTCAAGGAAATCAACGAGCGCCTCGGTTTTCTCAACAATGTCGGTCTCGACTACCTGATGCTGTCGCGCGCCTCGGCGACGCTGTCGGGCGGCGAGAGCCAGCGCATCCGCCTGGCCTCGCAGATCGGCTCCGGCCTGACCGGGGTGCTCTACGTCCTCGACGAGCCGTCGATCGGCCTGCACCAGCGCGACAACCAGCGTCTCCTGGCAACGCTCAAGCGGTTGCGCGACCTCGGCAACTCGGTGCTCGTGGTCGAGCACGACGAGGATGCGATCCGCTCGGCGGACTATCTCGTCGACATGGGGCCCGGCGCCGGCGTGCACGGCGGCAGCGTCGTCGCCTGCGGCACGCCCGACGAGGTCCTGGCGAGCCCCGACAGCCTGACCGCGCAGTATCTGACCGGGCGCCGCGAGATCCCGATGCCGGAGCGGCGCCGGCGCGGCCATCGCGGACAGGCGCTGCGCGTCGAGGGGGCCCGAGCCAACAACCTGCAGAACCTCGAAGTCGAGATCCCGCTCGGCACCTTCACCTGCGTCACCGGCGTTTCCGGCGGCGGCAAATCGACGCTCGTCGTCGAGACGCTCTACAAAGCCCTGGCGAAGCGTCTCAACGGCGCGCGCCTGCATCCCGGCGAGCACGACAAGATCAGGGGCGCGGAGTTCCTCGACAAGGTGATCGACATCGACCAGTCGCCGATCGGCCGTACGCCGCGCTCGAACCCGGCGACCTACACGGGCGCCTTCACGCCGATCCGCGACTGGTTCGCCAACCTGCCGGAATCGAAGGCGCGCGGCTACGCCCCCGGTCGCTTCTCGTTCAACGTCAAGGGCGGCCGCTGCGAGGCCTGCCAGGGCGACGGCGTCATCAAGATCGAGATGCACTTCCTGCCCGACGTCTACGTGCAATGCGACGTCTGCAAGGGCAAAAGATACAATCGGGAGACGCTAGAAATTACGTTCAAAAATAAATCTATAGCCGATATTCTTGATATGACGGTCGAGGAAGCGGCCGGGTTCTTCAAGGCGGTACCGGCGATCCGCGACAAGCTGCAGACGCTCGACCGCGTCGGGCTCGGCTACATCCATGTCGGCCAACAGGCGACGACGCTGTCCGGCGGCGAGGCGCAACGCGTCAAGCTGGCCAAGGAACTGTCGCGGCGGGCCACCGGCCGGACGCTCTACATCCTCGACGAGCCGACGACGGGGCTGCATTTCGCCGATGTCGAGAAGCTGCTCGAGGTGCTGCACGCCCTCGTCGAACAGGGCAACACCGTGATCGTCATCGAGCACAACATGGAGGTCGTCAAGACCGCCGACCACATCATCGATCTGGGCCCCGAGGGCGGCAATGGCGGCGGCCGGATCGTCGCCCAGGGTACCCCGGAGGCGGTGGCGCGGACGGCCGGAAGCTATACCGGCCGGTTCCTCGAGCCGCACATCGCGCGACGTGCGGAGACGCGAAAGCGCGCCTGAGTCGCCAGCCGCCGGCCGAACCGGACGGGCGGCCGCGCGCTGGCGCGAGACACGGAACGATGCTTGAACTGGCGCACACGGACCAGCCCGGCGGATCGGTGCTCGACGAGGCGAGCTCGTGGCTGCTCGACGAGGCATGGCGGCTCGACGGCATCGGCGACATCGTCGCGGGCTTCTGCGCGCGGCTGGCGACGGGCGGACTGCCGCTGGCCCGGCTCGGCGCCGTCATCGGCACGCTGCACCCGCAGATCCGCAGCTACTACTTCGTTTGGCGCCGCGGCGAGGACATCGAGGAATACAAGGGCGAACACGGCATCGAGACGACCGACCGTTTCGTGAACAGCCCGTTCCCGCCGGTCTTCTACGACGGCGTCTCGGTCCGCCATCGCCTCGAGGGACGCAGCGGGCCGTTTCCCTATCCGATCCTCGACGACCTGAAGGCGGAAGGGATCACCGACTACGTCGTCATGCCGATGGAATTCGGCGGCGGCGAGCGCAACGCCCTGTCGTTCGCGATCGAGCGGCCGGGCGGCTTCGCCGACGCCGAGCTGCTCGCCCTCTACCCGCTCGTCGCGCTCCTCGGCCGCGTCCTGGAGACCAAGGCCTTGCGGCGCACGGCGGTCAACCTGCTCGACACCTATGTGGGCCGCAATGCCGGCGAGCGGATCCTGCAGGGCAAGATCCTGCGCGGCGATGCCGAGACGCTGCACGCGGCGATCTGGCTGTGCGACCTGCGCGACTTCACGACGCTCTCCGAGACGCGCCCCAGCGCGGAGGTCGTCGAGACGCTCAATCGCTTTCTCGAATGCATGGCGGAGCCGGTAAGCGAGCATGGTGGCGAGGTCTCGAAATTCCTCGGCGACGGCCTGCTGGCGGTGTTCCCCGCCGGCGAGGACGATATCGGCGAGGCCTGTGGGCGGGCCCGCGATGCGGCACAGGCCGCGGTCGGCCGCATGGCGGCGTGGAACGCCGACCGCGCGGCGGCGAGCCAAGATCCGCTCGGCTACGGCATCGCGCTGCATCGGGGCGAGGTGATGTTCGGCAACGTCGGCGCCACCGACAGGCTCGATTTCACGGTCATCGGGCCCGCCGTCAACATGGTCAGCCGGCTCGAGCGGGAATGCGCCAGCCTCGGCTGCCCGGTGCTCGCCTCGGGCCCGTTCGCCGAGCTCGTCCCGCCCGGATTCCGCGAGGCCGGCGTCGTCCGGCTGCGCGGCATCGCCGGCGATCACCCGGTCTTCGCGCTGGACGTCCGCTGATGTCGGCGCGCGACCCGCTGCCGCCGATCGTCGACTGGATCCTGACGGAGGGACGGTGCCAGCGCATGGGTCCGTTCTTCGCCGGCTTCTGCCAGCGGCTGCGGGCCGCCGGCATGCCGCTGTTCCGCTCGACCCTGCACATCCGCCAGCTGCACCCGCAGTTCTTCGCGCGCGCGTTCGCCTGGCATCACGGCGAGGCGGTCGCGGTCGAGTCGCCGCGCGAGCACGGCATCGAGAAGACGGCGATGTATCTCGACAGCCCGCTGCACCGGGTCTACGAGTTCGGCGAGACCGTCCGTCGCCGCCTCGAGGACCCGGCCACGCCGGACGATTTCCCGATTCTCGCGGATCTCAGGCGCGAAGGCGCCACCGACTACGCCGTGCTCGGCATGCCGTTCCGGCGCGGCACCGGCCAGGCGATCACGCTCGCCAGCGACCGCCCGGGCGGCTTCGGCGACGAACATCTGACGATCGTGAAGGCCTTGCTGCCGGCCTTCTCGACCGTCGTCGAGCTGATCAACCAGGAACGCATGACCGAGACGCTGCTCGCGACCTATGTCGGGCAATCGACCGGCCGCCTCGTGCTCGCCGGCAAGATCAGGCGCGGCGACCTGCAGCGGATTCGCGCCGTGCTGTGGTATTGCGACCTGCGGCGCTTCACCGAGCTGTCGGAAACGCAGGACCCGGAGGCCCTGCTCGCCATGCTCAACGACTTCTTCCAGGCGATGGCGAGTCCGGTGGCCGCGGCCGGCGGCGAGATCCTGAAATTCATCGGCGACGCGATGCTGGCGATCATCCCGGTCGAGGAAGGCGACCCGGCCGGCGCCGCCAAGGCCTGCGCGGCCGCGCTTGCCGCGGCCGCCGAGGCGCGCGCCGAGATCGGGCGGCTCAACCGCATGCGCACCGCCGCCGGCAGGACGCCGTTCGATTTCGGCCTCGCCCTGCATATCGGCGATGTCCTCTACGGCAACATCGGCGCCCAGGACCGCCTCGACTTCACGGTCATCGGGCCGGCGGTGAACCTGGTGAGCCGCATCGAGCACCTGTGCGCCGACCTCGATCGGCCGCTGGTGGTCTCGGCCGAGTTCGCGGCGCTTGCCGGTCAGCCGATGCGCAGCCTCGGCCAGCACGCGCTGCGCGGCATCCGCGAGGCGCACGAGATCTTCGCACTCGCGT
>JBFHDX010000009.1:0-58586 GCA_041584475.1 Alphaproteobacteria bacterium | reverse complement strand
GGCGACCCGGCGAAGGCGGCGGCGAACTCGGGTCCGGCGAGCGCGTCGAGCGCGTCGACGAGGCTCCGCAGCACGACGATGTCGCGGCGGCTGGCCGCATCGGTGACGCCCGGGACGTTGAAGAAATTCAGGCCGGAGGCGCCGACCCCGCCCTTGCTGTCGAAGCGGACGAACAGCTGGCGCAGCGCCGTAACCGCGCGGCGGTCCTCCGGCTTCGGCAGGCCGATCGCGCCGAGCACCGCGTCGATGGTGTTCGCGAGCATCTCGTCGCGCCAGACATTGTAGATGGTCGCGGCGATGCTGTTCGCGACCTCGTCCGGCCCCGGCGGCAGGCGCTCGCCGTTCACGTCGCCGGCATCGTAGCCTTCGGGCACGCCGGTCGGCGTCGAGCGATCCCAGTCGCGCAGTCGCCCGACCGCCTCGACGACGCGCGGATCGGCGGCCAGCGCCGCGGCCGCCGGATGGGCGCCGGCCCGCCCCGCACGCTCGAAGGCGCCGACGATGAACGGGACGAAGAATTCCGCGTCGGGCTGGACGACATCGGCCTGGATCTCCGCCATGTCGTCGGCGGTCAGCAATCGGCCCTCGGCGAGCTTCGCCTCGATTAGCCGCGTCACGCGGCCGGCGCGGATGCCGATGTCGTAGCCGCCGGCCAGGTAGAAGATGCCGCCACCGGGCCGCAGCTGATTGAGCGGGTCGTTGTCGAGCGTCAGCCCGGCCGGATCGTTGTTGGCGTTGACGAAATAGCCTGCCACCGGATTGACGACCTGCGGCATCTCGCTGAACGGCAGGATCTCGTAAGGGATCGCCTGACCGGGCTGCGGATTGCGGACGGGCAGCCACTCATTGCCGCCCGTGCCGTTGCGGATGAAGAACGGCGGCAGGCCGGCGACGAAGCCCGCCTGCAGGTCCTCGCGCACGGGCATCTCGGCGCTGGTGAAATAGGCGATGTTGCCCTCGGTGTCGGCATAGGCCCAATTTTCGGAGCCGAAATCGAAGAACTGCAGGCCGCGGATGAAGTCGTCGAGGTCCTCGGCCCGGTTCCACGTGCGAAACGTATCGATCTCGCGCGTCCCGCTGAAACCGGTGAACTGGACGCTGAGCGCGAGGCCCGTCGCCGGGTCCAACTGCACGATCGGGCCCTGGTTGCGGCGCGGCACGACGAGCACCGCCGGCGGCACGCCCCCGCTCGGCGGCACGGGCACGATGTTGTCGAGGACGCCGTCGCCGACGCGGTTGACCCGGTACAGCTGGGGCAACGGGATGACGGGCTCGAGCGTGCCGCGATGGACCGTGCTCAACCCGCTCGGCGACGCCGGGTCCGGCACCACCTGTTCCTGATAGACGTCGGTCACGTCCATCGGGTGGATCGTCGCTCCCCAGGCAATGTCCCGATTGTGGCCAACGACGACGAAGGGCGCGCCGGCGAAGCTGCTGCCGATGACGTCGAACCCGTCGTCACGCGCGCGCAGATGGTTCTGATAGAAGGTCGACGGTGTGCCGACCGCAAGATGCGGATCGTTCGCCATCAACGGGCCGCCGCTTGCCGTGAGCTGACCGCTGACGGCCCACTCGTTGCTGCCGCGGTCGTCCTCCTCGAACCGCACGATCTCACGCACGTGCTTGAGGCGGCGGATGCGCTCGACGTACTTCCGGCCCATCTCGCGTGTCTCCGGCCGCAGCGACGAGTCGTCGTGGTCGTCGGATTCGACACGATCGCGCCGGTAGGAAACCGCGGGTGCGCCGCCGGAATCGGGCACCGTTGCGGCCGCATCGAAGGGGGCGCTGCGATGGACATCCTCGAAGAACAGCGCGGTGCCGTCGAACCCGGCGAGATTGCCCGCCGCCTGGTAGGTCAACAGCGTGACCGTCCGCTCGATGTCGCCGAGGTCGAATGCGAGGCCGAACGTCAACAGCTTGGCCACCGCGAGGCTGTCGAGCGCCGTCCACGGATCGATCGCCGTGATCTCGAGGGCACCGTATTCCGGCGGCAGTGGATGACCGTCGATCCAGGCGTTGACGCCTTCGGCATAGGCCTCGAGCGCGGCGCGGGCATGCGGCGAGAGCACCGGCCAAGAGCGCTCCGCGGCCCTGTACACGCCGAGCGTGCGGAGCTCGACGTCGGCGGGCAGGGCCTCCGGCCCAAGCAACTCGGACAGCGTGCCGGCCGCCTGCCGGCGCCGCATGTCCATCTGGAACAGCCGGTCCCGGGCGTGCACCCAGCCCTGCAGCAGCATGAGGTCGTGCTCGTTCTGCGCCAGGATGTGCGGGATGCCGTCGGCGTCGCGGATCACCTTTGCCTCCTCGAACAGGGCCGGGATCGTCGTCGACGCCTCGACGTCATCGATTGTCGGGATGATCAAAATAGGTAGTAATAGAATAAAACGGGATCGAAGAGTCATCACCACATCTCCCCAGTGTTCACACTCGCTAGCGCCCGTCTTCACCGGCACAACGCGTGGAAAATTACCTAAAATTCCTGATAATTATCCAAAAGATACATTGTGATAGCCGATAGATACATCGGAATTCTCGCATGATACATCGATCTATTGGAATCGCAAAAGCATTTGGATTTCCATTCACCGCCGAAGCGGCCGAATCCGGCCGCGGCGATCAGCGTTGTTGATCAATCGGTGCATAGGCATTAGGTGTTGCTTGGGAGGCACGCGGCGTCAGGCTTGCGGCACAACGACAAGACGGTGAGCGGGGGGCATGGAGTATTTCGTCCAGCAGCTGATCAACGGACTCACGCTGGGCGCCATCTACGGGCTGATCGCGATCGGCTATACGATGGTGTACGGCATCATTGGCATGATCAATTTCGCCCACGGCGACGTGTTCATGATCGGCGCGTTCGTCGCCCTGATCGCATTCCTCGTCCTCGGGCTGATCGGCATCACCTGGCTGCCGTTCGCTCTCTTGCTGGTGCTCGTCATCGCCATGCTGATCACCTCGGTCTACGGCTGGACCGTCGAACGGCTGGCCTACCGGCCGTTGCGGGGGTCGTTCAGGCTGGCGCCGCTGATCTCGGCGATCGGCATGTCGATCTTCCTGCAGAACTACGTGCAGATCACGCAGGGGGCACGGGTCAAGCCGCTGCCGCCGCTAATCCAGGGCGGCTTCACGATCATGGAGCGCGACGGTTTCACCGTCTCGCTGAGCTACATGCAGATCGTCATCGTCGTGTTGACAATCGTCCTGATGACGGCGTTCTCGCTGCTGATCGCGCGCACCGCGCTCGGGCGCGCCCAGCGGGCTTGCGAGCAGGACCGGACCATGGCGGCGCTGGTCGGAATCAACGTCGACCGGACGATCTCGCTCACCTTCGTCATGGGCGCGGCACTGGCGGCGGTGGCCGGCATGCTGTTCCTGCTCTACTACGGGGTCATCGACTTCTTCATCGGCTTCCTCGCCGGCATCAAGGCGTTCACCGCCGCCGTGCTCGGCGGCATCGGTTCGCTGCCCGGCGCCATGCTCGGCGGTCTCCTGATCGGCTTGATCGAGACCTTCTGGTCGGCCTATTTCACGATCGAATACAAGGACGTCGCCGCGTTCTCGATCCTCGTGCTCGTGCTCATTTTCCGGCCCAGCGGCCTGCTCGGCCGGCCCGAGATCGAGAAGGTCTGAGCGCATGGCGATCGCAAGCAAGGCGGGAAGCGGTTCGTGGGCCGGCATCGACATCGTGCCGGCACTGAAGGAGGCGGCGATGGCGGCGGGCGTCGCGCTCGCCCTGTCGATCATGATCATCGGCATGCGCACGGTCGACCAGCAGGGCGGGCTCGGCATCAACTTCCGCTGGACGACGGTGGCGATCGCGGTCGCGCTCGTCTTCGCCGGCCGCGTCGCCCTCGTGCTGTTCCGTCAGCGCTCGCGACTCGTCGACAGCAGCGCCCGCGACCGCGTCATGGACCGGATCGGCGCCGGCGTCATCACCTATTCCAAATACGCGGCAGTCGTCATGGCCGCCTTCGCCGTGGCGCTGCCGATCATCTGGGCGGACAACCGTTACGTCGTCGACGTCGCGACGCTCGTCCTCACCTACATCATGCTCGGCTGGGGGCTCAATATCGTCGTCGGGCTTGCCGGGTTGCTCGACCTCGGCTACGTCGCCTTCTACGCGGTCGGCGCCTATTCGTTCGCGCTGCTGGCGCTGAACCTCGACCTGTCGTTCTGGATCTGCCTGCCGCTCGCCGGCGCCCTGGCGGCGAGTTTCGGCGTCCTGCTCGGCTTCCCGGTGCTGCGCCTGCGCGGCGACTACCTGGCGATCGTGACGCTCGGCTTCGGGGAGATCATCCGCGTCATCCTGCTGAACTGGTACTCGTTCACCCGCGGCCCCGACGGATTATCGGGCATTCCGCGGCCCAGCTTCTTCGGGCTGGAATTCACGCGGCGCGCTCCCGACGGGCAGGTTTCGTTCAACGAGTTCTTCGGCATCGAATATTCGTCGATGCATCGTATCATCTTTCTCTACTACGTGATCCTGTTCCTGTCGCTGGCGACGAACTTCTTCACGGTGCGCATCCGGAAGCTGCCGATCGGCCGCGCCTGGGAGGCCCTGCGCGAAGACGAGATCGCCTGCCGCTCGCTCGGCATCAACCCGACCAACACCAAGCTCACGGCCTTCGCGATCGGCGCCATGTTCGGCGGCTTCGCAGGTTCGTTCTTCGCCACCCGGCAAGGCTTCATCAGCCCGGAGAGCTTCACGTTCGTTGAATCGGCGGTGATCCTGGCGATCGTCGTGCTCGGCGGCATGGGCAGCCAGCTCGGGGTCGTGGCGGCGGCGGTGGTGCTGATCGGCGGCACCGAGCTGTTCCGTGAGCTCGCCGAGTACCGGATGCTAGCCTTTGGCGCCCTCATGGTGCTGATCATGGTCTGGCGACCACGCGGCCTGCTGGCGCACCGCGAGCCGACGATCCGGCTGACGCAGACAGGCGGGGCCGAACCGTGAACGCCGGCGCCGCAGCCCATGGCGGCGGGACGGCGCAGCGTGGCGCCAAGCGGCCGCTGCTGACCGTCGAGCATCTGACGATGCGCTTCGGCGGACTGACGGCGATCGACGACGTCTCGTTCGTCGCCAGGGACAGCGAGATCACGGCGATCATCGGACCGAACGGCGCCGGCAAGACGACGGTGTTCAACTGCCTCACCGGGTTCTACAAGCCGACCATCGGACGCCTCACACTCGACCAGGGAGAGCGGCAGTTCCTGCTCGAGCGGATGGACGACTTCCGCATCGCGCACCGGGCGCGCGTCGCCCGCACCTTCCAGAATATCCGGCTGTTCCCCGGCATGTCGGTTCTCGAAAACCTGGTCGTCGCCCAGCACAACAGACTGATGCGGGCGTCCGGATACACAGTCCTCGGGCTGCTCGGATTTCCCGGCTATGACACGGCCGAGGGCGACGCCATCGAAAAGGCCCGCTACTGGCTCGACCGGGTGCGTCTGCTCGACCGCGCGGACCTCAATGCCGGGGCGTTGCCATATGGGGCGCAGCGGCGCCTCGAGATCGCCCGGGCGATGTGCACCGAGCCAGTCATGCTGTGCCTCGACGAACCGGCCGCCGGCCTCAACCCGCGCGAGTCGGCGGAGCTCAACCAGCTGCTGATCTATATCCGGGACGAGCACGACATCGGTATCCTGCTCATCGAGCACGACATGAGCGTCGTGATGGGAATCTCCGACCACATCGTCGTGCTCGATTACGGCCGCAAGATCTCCGACGGTCCGCCGGCGCAGGTCCGCGCGGACCCGGCGGTGATCCGTGCCTATCTCGGCGAGGAGGAGGACCAGGAGTTGCCCGATATCGTCGCCGGCGACCTCGCCGCCAAGGGCGACGGCGGAGGCCGGCCATGAGCATGCTGTCGGTCAGGGGCGTCCATACGTTCTACGGCAATATCGAGGCGCTGCGCGGGGTCGACATCGAGGTGCCCGAGGGCGAGATCGTCACGCTGATCGGCGCGAACGGCGCCGGCAAGTCGACGCTGCTGATGACGATCTGCGGCAACCCGCGCGCGGCGCAGGGCAGCATCACGCTGCGCGGCGACGAGATCACCGGGCTGGCGCCGTTCGAGATCGTCCGCATGGGTATCGCCCAGTCGCCGGAAGGTCGACGCATCTTCCCGCGGATGACGGTGCTCGAGAACCTGCAGATGGGCGCCATCGCGGCGCCGCTGCAATTCTTCGAGGAAGATCTTGCGCAGGTCTTCAAGCTGTTCCCGATCCTGCGCGAACGCCAGGGCCAGCGGGGCGGCACGCTTTCCGGCGGCGAACAGCAGATGCTGGCGATCGCTCGCGCCCTGATGAGCCGGCCGCAGCTCCTCCTGCTCGACGAGCCGTCGCTCGGGCTCGCCCCGCTCGTGGTCAAGCAGATCTTCCAGACGCTGCGCGACATCAACCGGCGCCAGAAGATGACGATCTTTCTCGTCGAGCAGAACGCGTTCCACGCGCTGCGCCTCGCCCATCGCGGCTACGTCATGGTCAACGGCCGCATCGCCCTGAGTGGAACCGGCGCCGAACTTCTGGCAATGCCTGAGGTGCGGGCCGCCTACCTCGAAGGCGGCCACTGAGCGGGGGGACCGGAATGTCCGAGATACTGGGAAACTCGCTGCCGGTCTTCATCGGCGTGACGTGCATCCTGGCGGGCGGCGCCGCGTGGATGACCGGACAGGCGCTCGCCGCGACGTGGCGACCGCCCTGGCAGGCAGTGCTCTATTCGTTGCTGCTCGGCCTGGCCGACCGGTTCATCATCTTCGCCCTGTTCGAGGGCGAGTTGCTGTCGGTCGGCGGCTACCTCATCGACAGCCTGGTCCTCATCGCGCTCTCGCTGCTCGCCTTCCGGTTGACGCTGGTGGCCCGCATGGTGCGGCAGTATCCCTGGCTCTACGAGCGCTCGGGTCCGTTCGGCTGGCGCCGCCGCAGCACCGCCGAGCAGGGCGAGTCGCCGGGCTGACGCGACCGCAAAAGCCATTGCGGGGCGCGGGGAAGGCACGTAATTTATCGGCAACACGGGCGCGGCCCGTGAGAATGTCCGTCCCGAGAGGGACGGTTCGTCAATCAGGGAGTAGCAGAACCATGAGTCATTTCGCGAAACTGCTCGCCGGCGTTGCCATTGCGACCGCCGTCGGCGCCACCGCCGCGAGGGCGGACATCACCATCGCCACGGCAGGCCCGATGACCGGCCAGTACGCGAGCTTCGGCCAGCAGATGAAGGCGGGTGCCGAGCAGGCCGTGGCCGACATCAACGCCAAGGGCGGGGTCCTTGGCCAGAAGCTGGTACTCGAGATCGGCGACGACGCCTGCGACCCTAAACAGGCGGTCGCGGTCGCCAACCAGATGGTCAACAAGGGCATTGCGCTGATGGCCGGGCATTTCTGCTCGGGCTCGTCGATCCCGGCGTCCAAGGTCTACGAGGAGGAAGGCATCGTCCAGATCTCGCCAGCCTCGACCAATCCGAAGCTGACCGAGGAAGGCGGCGACAACGTATTCCGCACCTGTGGCCGCGACGACCAGCAGGGGCAGGTTGCCGGCTCGTTCCTCGCCGACAAGTTCAAGGGCAAGAACATCGCCATCATCCACGACAAGACCGCATACGGTAAGGGCCTGGCCGACGAGACCCGCAAATACCTCAAAGCGGCGGGCGGCAACGATGCCATGTACGAGGCCTACACCGCGGGCGAGAAGGACTATTCCGCGCTCGTCTCGAAGCTCAAGCAGGCCAACATCGACGTGCTCTATGTCGGCGGTTACCACACCGAGGCCGGCCTCATCGTGCGCCAGATGCGCGAGCAGAGGATGAAGACCCTGCTGGTCTCGGGCGACGCGCTGGTCACCGACGAGTATTGGGCGATCACCGGCGACGCCGGCGAAGGCACGCTGATGACCTTCAGCCCCGATCCGCGCAAGAACCCGGTCGCCGCGCCCGTCGTCGCCGCGTTCCGGGCCAAGGGGATCGAGCCGGAGGGCTATGTCCTCTACACGTACGGCGCCATCCAGGCCTGGGCCCAGGCCGCCGAGAAGGCGGGCTCGACCGACACCGACAAGGTCATCAAGGCCCTGCGTTCGAACCAGTTCGACACGGTGCTCGGCAAGATCGGCTTCGACGCGAAGGGTGACGTGACGGCGCCGGGCTACGTCTTCTATGAGTGGAAGAACGGCAAGTACGACTATCTGAACTAGGGTCGGTCCGACCCGACGAAGGCGGGGCCCGGCGCGATCGCGCCGGGCCTCTCCGTTTTCAGGCGGGCGCCCCGGGGCGCTGCCGCAGCAGGGCGAGGAGCTGCACGAGTCCCTCGTCGCGCTCGGCGGCAAGCGCATCGACGCCGCGACCCCGCGCCTCGGCTTCGACCCCGGCAACGACGCGGGCGACGAGATCGGCGGTCAGTGCCGGTTTGCCCAGCGTCGCCCAGCGCGCTTCCTGGCTTGGGCCGAGATGCTCGAAGTAATGCTCGATGCCGCCGACACCGCCGCCCAGATGATAGGTGAGAAACGGTCCGGCGAGGGCCAGCCGCAGCCCGGGGCCGAACGCCACCGCGCGGTCGATATCGGCGACGTCGGCGACGTCCTCGGCGACCAGGTGGACCGCCTCGCGGAACAGCGCGGCCGTGAGCCGGTTTACGAGGTGACCCGGCAGCTCCCGGCGCAGATGCACCGGCACCTTCTCGACCGACTCCCAGAACGCCATCGCCCGCTCCACCGGCCGGGCTCCGCGCGGACCGCCGGCCACCTCGACGAGCGGCAGCAGTTGCGGCGGATTGAACGGGTGGCCGAGCAGGCATCGGTCCGGGTATCGCGTGCGCACCCGGATGTCGCTGACGGGAAAGCTCGAACTGCAGGAGAACAGCAGCGTCTCGGGCCCAGCGGCCGCGTCCATCGCCTCGAACAGCGCCTGCTTGGTCGCCAGGCGCTCCGGTGCGCATTCGAGGACGATGCCGGCATCGGCCGCGGCCTGCGCCGCCGCGGGTGAGAATACGAGACGACCGGGATCCGCGCCGGGCCGCAGGCCCAGCCGCTGCATCAGCGGCCAGCCGCGGTCCACGGCCACGCGCAGCCTGCGCTCGGCGGCACGGTCGGGATCGAACGCGACGACGTCGCAGCCGAGCCTGAGAAAATGAAGCGCCCAGCCGCTGCCGATGAGACCCGTGCCGACGATTGCGATGCGCTGCGTGTTCGTGCCGGTCATGTCCGCACCCTTTCAAAATGCCGCCGTCGCGGTAATCTTGGGCGACTTTAGCGTGCGCGCCGGCAAATGGGGGAACGCGATGAAGGCATGGGAGATCGTCTCGACAGGCGGCATCGAAGCGCTGGCGCTGACCGAGCGCACGACGCCGGCGCCCGGTCCGGGCGAGGTACTGGTGCGAATGCGTGCGTCGTCGATCAACTACCGCGACCTGTCGACGATTCTCGACCCGGCAGCGCGCAACATTCCCTATCCGCGCATCCCCAACTCCGACGGTGCTGGCGAGGTGCTCGCGCCGGGACCGGGCGTCACGCGCTGGAAAGCGGGCGACCGGGTGGCCGGTTGCTTCTTCCGGGACTGGACCGCCGGCCCGATCACCGCGCCGGCGATGGCAGGCGCGCTGGGCGGCCCCGTGGACGGGGTGCTGGCCGAGGAAGTCGTCCTGCGCGAGAGCGGGCTCGTGGAGATCCCCGGGCACCTGTCGTTCGAGGAGGCGGCCTGCCTGCCCTGCGCGGCGGTGACGGCATGGAACTGTCTCGTCGCCGGCGGCGGCCTCAGGGCCGGGGAGACCGTGCTGCTGCTCGGCACCGGCGGCGCCTCCGTCTTCGCGTTGCAGTTCGCCATGCTGCACGGCGCGCGCGTGATCATCACCTCGTCGAGCGACGCGAAGCTCGAGCGCGCGCGGGCGCTGGGTGCGGCGGAGACGGTCAACTACCGCACGACACCGGAGTGGGAGCGCGCGGTGCTCGACCTCACGGACGGCCGCGGCGTCGATCACGTCGTCGAGGTCGGCGGGGCCGGCACGCTCGAGAAATCGATCGCTTCGGTGCGGGTCGGCGGGCGCATCGCCTATATCGGGGTGCTCACCGGCGGCGGCATCGACCCGACGGCGATCATGCGCAAGTCGGTCACGCTTCAGGGCGTCTACGTCGGCAGCCGGGCGATGTTCGAGGCGATGAACCGGGCGATCGCCACGCACGGGTTGCGGCCCGTCATCGACCGCACCTTCGATTTCGCCGACGCGCGCGACGCCTATCGTCACATGCAGGGCGCCGGCCATTTCGGCAAAATCGTTATCCGGATCTGACGCGCGCCTGGAACATTCTTTCCATGGTTTTCAATCTGTCCTATCCTCGGGTAGCCATCTGGCGGCAATCGTTAGAGTAGGACGGAGCCGAAGAGCCGGGCGCGGAGCGAACGCGTCCGGGGAGAGAGATCGGCATGGCAGGCGATACGCTGCAGGTCGATGCGGTCGAAGTGTCGTACGGCCCGACCAAGGTGCTTCGGGGCATAACGCTCGAAGCGTCGCCGGGTAGTTTCGTTGCGCTGCTCGGGTCGTCGGGATGCGGCAAGACGACCCTGCTGCGGGCGATCTCCGGGTTCGTGAAGGTCGATTCCGGCGCGATTCGCGTCTCCGGCCGCGACATCACCGACCTGCCGCCGGAACGTCGCGGCATGGCGATGGTTTTCCAGTCCTATGCCTTGTGGCCGCACATGACCGCTGCCCGCAACATCGGTTACGGGCTGCGGCTGCGCGGCATGAAACGGGCGGACATCGAGCGGCGCGTCGCGGAAGTTCTGGCGCTGCTCGGGCTCGAGACCCTCGGCGACCGGAACGTGACCCAGCTGTCCGGCGGCCAGCGCCAGCGCGTCGCCCTCGGCCGTGCCCTGGCCATCAATCCGACGATCCTGCTGCTCGACGAACCGTTGTCCAACCTCGACGCGCGCATCCGCCAGCACGTGCGCCACGAGATCAAGGCGCTCCAGCATCAGCTCGGCATCACCGCGATCCACGTCACGCACGACCGCGAGGAGGCCATGGTGATGGCGGATCGGATCGCCATCATGGACAACGGCGAACTCGTCCAGTTCGGCTCGCCGGAGGAGGTCTACAACACGCCGGCCTCACCGTTCGTCGCGACCTTCATGGGGGCGGACAACGTGATCCGCGTGACCGCGGCGAGCAGGCGGACCGAAGTCGAGGTCGCGGCCGGATCGAACGGTGCGGCGGCGACGCTGCCCGCCGGCGACGGCGGTGCCCATGTCGCCGGGCGCATCGACGGCCCGGCGCTGGCCCATTTCCGGCGCGAGGCGGCGCGGCTCGGGCCGGCGGAAGATTCGTCGGGCGCGGCGCTCGTGTTGCGCGGCAAGATCACCCAGCATTCGTACCCGGGCGGCGTCCATCGCTATTCGGTCGACGTCGACGGCCAGACCTACATGGTCGACGACGAGCGGCGCCTGAAGGTCGGCGACCGCGTCGGCATCCACCTGCCGCCGGCGGCGCTGCACCTATACCCGGAACCCGCAGGCGCGCCGTCACACGACTGAACGGCCGGGACGGCGCGGCGTGACAAGGTCCAATCAAACAGGGAGACAGAAATGAAAATACGATCGATAGCACTTCCGCTGACGGCTGCCGCGTTCGCCGCCGCCGTCGTCGTGTCGGCGGCGCGGGCGGCCGAGGTAACGCTCAACGTGGTGACCGCCGGATCGCAGAACATGGTCGATTACGTGACCGATTATCTGGGCCCGATGTTCGAGGCCGCGAACCCCGGCGTGAAAGTGCGGGCGGTCGGCACCGGCCCCGGTGATGCCGGCTCGCAGAAAATCGCCGAGAAGCTCTACGCGCAAAAGGACGCCGGCAAGGACAGCTGGGACGTCGACGTCGCCGTCGTCCACCAGAAGATGGCCGGGGAGCTGGTGCAGAAGGGCGTCCTGAGCCCGTTCCGCCACGACGTCGCGACCGGCAAGCTGGTCACGGCGGCGGACGCGAAGAACGCGCTCGGCACCGACGTCGACGGCTTCGTGTTCCCGATGTTCCACAGCCAGACGGCGATCGCCTACAACCCGGCGCTGGTCAGCGATCCGCCGAAGACCTATGCGGAGCTGGTCGACTGGGTGAAGGCGAACCCGAAGAAGTTCGGCTACAACGGCATCAAGCGCGGCATGTCCGGCGTCAGCTTCGTCGTCGGCTGGATCTACGCCAACACGCCCGACGCAGCGCGGCTGATGGGAGGGCCTTACGACCCGAACCTCAAGACGACCTGGAGCGATGCCTGGTCCAAGCTCAGGGACTTCAACGAGGGCGTCACCTTCACCGCGGGCAACGCCGGCACGCTCGACATGCTGAACCGTGGCGAGATCTCGATGGGCCCGGTCTGGGTCGACATGTTCTACACCTGGAAGGACGAGGGCCGGCTGCCGCCGAACCTGAAGCTGCAGCTTATCGGTCCGGGCATGCCTGGCCAGCCGATGTACTACGTCATCCCGGCCAAGGCGGCCAACACCGAGGCGGCGAAGAAGTTCGTCGAGCTGGCCACCAGCCCGCAGGTCCAGGCCGAGGGCATCGTGAAGAAATTCAACTGGTATCCCGGCATCGACGCGGCGCATCTGGAGGGCAAGCTCGACGAGGCGACATGGCAGAAGCTGTTCGCCGACGTCAGCCCGGCGGACCTCGCCGAGAAGGGCAAGACGTTCCCGATCGCCTCGTACTTCAACGACATCCTCGAGGAATACGAAAAGAACGTCGCCAAGTAGGCGATCGACCTGACCTGTCCGGGGGGCGGGACACCTGTCCCGCCTCCCTCCCCTCCGGCGACGCGATCGAGGCCATGCGCGAGTCCCGCATCCTGACCCTGCTGCTGGTCGGACCCGCCCTTGCCCTGCTTGGCGGGCTGTTCGTCTATCCGCTCGGCTATTCGCTGGTCACCGCCTTCGTCGACGAGGCCGGTAACGCGGGCTGGGGAAACTTCCGAAAGGCCGTCGATTTCTACTTCATCGACATCGTCTTCACCGCGGTGATCGTATCCGCGTCGACGGCGCTGATCGGCGTCGCCGCGGTGGCGATCGGCGGCTACCTCGTGCTCGGCGAGAATCCGCGCGCGGTGCGTGTGCTGCAGTGGCTCTACCGCTGGCCGCTGTTCATTCCGTTCATCGTCGCCGGGCAGTGCATGCGCACCTTCCTCGCCAAGAACGGCCTGATGAACAACGCGCTGGTCGCGTCCGGCGTGCTCGATATCGACCAGACGATCAGCCTGCTCGACTGGCGCGGCCTGATCCTGACCTTCGTCTGGAAGCAGACGCCATTCGTGGCGCTCCTCGTCGCCGGCGCCATGGCCTCGCTCGACCGCTCGACGATCGAGGCGGCGCGCAACCTCGGCGCCTCGCGACTGCGCATCCTGGTTGAGATCGTCGTGCCGCAGGTGCGGCGGACGCTCGTCGTCGGCCTCATCCTGTCGTTCGTCACCATGATGTCGGTGTTGTCGGTGCCGCTCATGATCAGTGGCGATTCGCCGACCATGATGACCGTCGACATGGCGTTCCGTATCAATTTCTACGGCGATTACGGCGTCGCCAACGCGCTCGGCTTCATCTCGTACGTGATGACGGGGATGGTCGCCTGGGTCTATCTGCGGCAGGGCGTCCGCGAAGGCGGGCATCGATGACCGGGCGCGCGACCTGGCTCATGCGGGCGGTCCTGCTCGGCGCCGTTGCCTTCATCGTCTTCGGACCGCTGTCCAACCTGTTGCTGTGGGCGTTCGCCGAGCAATGGTATTTCCCGTACAAGCTGCCGGTGGTCTACGGGCTGAAATACTGGCAGCAGGTGTTCCGGCCGACCGGCAACGCCATGGAGTCGCTGTCGACCAGCATGCTCGTGGCGGTGCTCACGGTCGTTACCTGCCTCGCGGTATCGATCCCGTCGGGCTATGCGCTGGCGCGCCGCAACCTGCCGTGGCGGACCCTGATCATGCTCGCCTTCCTGCTGCCGCAGGCGTTTCCGAGCGTGCCTGTCTACATCAATATCGCGCGCATCTTCTACTCGCTCGATCTGGTCGGGACCGTCGCCGGGGTCGTGCTCGTGCATACCGTGCACGGGCTCGTCTATTCGGTCTGGATCGCCACCGCCGCCTTCGCCGCGGTCGATCGCGAGCTGGAGGACGCGGCCCGCAACATGGGTGCCTCGGGTACCCGGACCTTCTTCACCGTCACGCTGCCGCTCGCGGCGCCGGGCATCACGGCAAGCGCGATCTTCGTCTTCCTCGAATCGCTCGACGAGTTCACCGGCACCTATTTCGTCGGCGTGCCCGACATCACGACGCTGCCGCTGCTGCTGTTCACCGCGAGCATGGAGGGCAACTACCAGATCGCCTCGATCACCGCCCTGATCCTGCTCGTCCCGTCGGTCGGCTTCATGCTCGTCGTCGAGCGGTTCCTCAAGGCCGACGTGCTCGCGAAGGTCGGCAGCTGATCGTCCGCCGACGGGTCATGCGGCTCCACGAAACCCGCTGCGACGCCGTCTTCACGGAATTGTGAACCAAGCTTCCCGCGCGGACCCCCCTTGCCATATATATCGATTCGATATATATCGTCCCGATACATCGAGCGCCGCCTTCCCGGCCGGCAGGAAGAAAATCAAGAGAGGCAGTGCCATGGACGTCAGGACCGTATGTCTGGGCGTGCTCACGCTCGGTGAGGCGAGCGGCTACGAAATCCGCAAGCGGTTCGAGGACGGGCCGTTCCAGTATTTCACCGATGCCGGTTTCGGCTCGATCTATCCGGCCCTCAATCGCCTGCACCAGGAAGGCCTGATCAGCTGCGAGCAGAAATCGCAAACGAACCGTCCCGACAAGAAGGTCTACTCGATCACCTCGGCCGGTCGGGCCGCGCTGGTGACGGCACTGCAGCGACCGCCCGGGCCGGACAAGTTCCGTTCCGACCTGTTGCTCGCCCTGTTCTTCGAGCACCTGGTGCCGCCGTCGCTGATGGAGCAGGCAGTCGACGGGCGAATCGAGTGGTACCGCGAGCGCATCGCCCATCTCGAGTGCTGCGACCGTACCGACTGGGGCCCGGGCCCGGTGTTCGTGAACGAATTCGGCCAGGCGGTCTATCGCGCAGCGCTTAAATTCCTTGAAGAAAACCGGCACCGGTTGCGCGCGGAGAGGGGCCGCCGCGCAACGCCGACGGCCGCGGAATAGGGCCGGAAGGCACGCATCATGAAAACGTCCTACCTCATCGCCGGAAGCTTGGCGACGGTGGCAGCGCTGTGGCTCGCGTCACCGTACGTCGAAGAACTGATACGCGGAAAAGGGGGCGCGGCGACCGCGCCCGCGGCGGCACCGCCGACAGCGGACGTCGAGGCCAAGACGATCCGGGTCCGCGTCCGGCAATCGACGGCTCAGCCCTTCACCGCCTCGCTGGTCCTCAACGGCCAGACGGAACCGTCGCGTCAAGCGACGCTGAAGGGCCGGACCGCTGGTCAGATCGTCGCCGTCGAGGCGAGCGAGGGCAGCATCGTTAATGAAGGCGACGTGATCGCGCGAATGGACATCGAGGACCGTGAGGCGAGGCTCGCCGAGGCCAAGGCGCTGGTGGCTCAGCGGCGGATTGAGTACGGCGCGGCGAGCAAGCTCGAGGCGCAGGGCTACCAGTCGCAGACCAAACTCGCCGAAAGCAAGGCACTGCTGGAGGTCGCGTTGACGACGCTGCGCCGGGCCGAGCTGGATATCGAGTACACGGTGATCCGCGCCCCGTTCGACGGGGTCCTGCAGACGCGCTTGGTCGAGGTCGGCGACTATGTCGGCGTCGGCGACCCGGTGGCGACCGTCATCGATCTCGATCCGCTGCTCGCGGTCGCCCAGGTATCCGAACGTGAGTTCGACGGCCTGACCCAGGGCGCCGAGGGTCAGGCGCGGATTATCACCGGTGACGTTGTCGATGGCCGCATCACCTACGTCTCGTCGGTCGGCGAGTCGGGAACGCGCACGTTCCGCATCGAGCTGGAGATACCCAATGCGGACCTGCGGCTGCCCGCGGGCCTGACAAGCGAACTGATCGTGCCGCGCGAGACCGTCATGGCCCACAAGCTCTCGCCGGCGGCACTCACGCTCGACGATGCGGGGCGGGTGGGACTGAAGGTGGTCGACGACGACAATATCGTCCGCTTTCACGTCGTCCGACTCGTCGCGGACGGCCCCGGCGGCATCTGGCTGGCCGGGCTGCCGGACGAAGTCTCGATCATCACCGTCGGCCAGGAATTCGTGCAGGCCGGCCACCCCGTGATTCCCGTCCCGGACGGCGCGGTGGCGCCGGCGCAGCCCCTGGCGAGCGGGGGAGCGTCGTGAGCCCGATCGATCATGCCCTTAAACGGTCGCGGACGGTCATCGCCGCGCTCGTGCTGCTGCTGATCAGCGGCGCCTTCGCCTATGTCGAAATTCCCAAGGAATCAGACCCCGATATTACGATTCCGAAGATCTATATCTCGCTGAACCACGAGGGCATCTCGCAGGAGGATGCCGAGCGCCTGCTCGTCCGGCCGACGGAAGAAAAGCTGCGGTCGATCGAGGGCGTCAAGGAGATGGTCTCGTGGGCGCGCGAGGGCGGTGCCAATATTCTGCTGGAATTCGATGCCGGGTTCGACGCCGACAGCGCGCTCGACGACGTGCGCGAAAAGGTCGACGAGGCGAAGACCGAGCTGCCTGAAGAGACCGACGAGCCGACGGTGCAGGAGGTCAATGTCGGGTTGTTCCCGGTGCTCGTCGTGACGATGTCGGGGCCGATCCCGGAACGGACGTTGCTTCGACTCGCCCGCGACCTCAAGGACGAGATCGAGGCGATCCCGGCGGTGCTCGAGGTCAACATCGCGGGCGACCGCACCGAACAGGTCGAGATCATCGTCGATCCGGTTCTGGTCGAGAGCTATGCGCTCGACCCCGAGCGCATGGTCACCGTCGTCAGCCGCTTCAACCAGCTGATCGCCGCGGGCGCGATGGACACCGGCCAGGGCCGCTTCGCGGTCAAGGTGCCCGGAGTTTTCGAGTCGGTACGCGACGTCATGGCCATGCCGGTCAAGGTCGACGGCGATGCGGTCGTCAGCATCGGCGACATCGCGACGGTGCGGCGCACCTTCAAGGACCCGGACGGGTTCGCGCGGGTGAACGGCTACCCGGCGCTGGCGCTCGAGGTCTCGAAACGGACCGGCGAGAACATCATCGACACCATCGAGCGGGTCCGCGCCACGGTGGAGGCAAAGCGCACGCAGTGGCCGCCCACCATCGAGGTGACCTACAGTCAGGACCGTTCGAAAGACATCCGGCTCATCCTCGGCGACCTGCAGAACAACGTGATCAGCGCGGTTCTGCTGGTCATGATCGTCGTCATCGCGGCCCTCGGCGTGCGCTCCGGCCTGCTCGTCGGCATCGCCATCCCGGGTTCGTTCCTGAGCGGCATTCTGGTCATCGGTGCGCTCGGCCTGACGCTCAACATCGTCGTCCTGTTCTCGCTGATCCTCGCGGTCGGCATGCTCGTCGACGGCGCCATCGTCGTCACCGAATATGCCGACCGCAAGATGACCGAAGGCGAACCGCCGCACCGCGCGTACGCGCTGGCGGCCAAGCGCATGGCCTGGCCGATCATCGCCTCGACAGCGACGACGCTGGCGGCGTTCCTGCCGCTGCTGTTCTGGCCCGGCATCGTCGGCGAGTTCATGAAGTTCCTGCCGATCACGCTGATCGCGACGCTCTCGGCGTCGCTGCTGATGGCGCTGATCTTCGTGCCGACGGTCGGTGCCTACGTCGGTCGGCCGGGCGCGGAGGAAGCGCACACGGCGCGGGCGCTCGCCGCCGGTGGCGGCGAGGAGCTGCTCCGCCTGCGCGGACCGATCGGGCTCTACGTGCGACTGCTGAACCAGGCGCTGCGCTGGCCGTCGCTCGTCATCGTCGCCGCGGTGGTGGGGCTGGCGCTGACGTGGACGATCTACGGCTTTGTCGGCAAGGGCGTCGAGTTCTTCCCCGACGTCGAGCCCGACCAGGCGACGGTGCAGATCCACGCGCGCGGCAACCTTTCGGTGCACGAGCAGGATGCGCTGGTTGCCGAGGTCGAGCGCCACGTGCTCGACATCGCCCGCGAGCGGTCGGAGTTCGTGTCGGTCTATACCGCGAGCGGCAAGCGCGATACCCGGACCGAAGAGGCCGAGGACGTCATCGGCACGATCCAGCTCGATTTCGTCGATTGGACCGACCGCCGGCCAGCCTCGGAAATTCTTGCCGACATCAAGCAGCGCAGCGGCGATATCGCCGGCATCGTCGTCGAGACGCGCAAGGCGGAGGGCGGTCCGCCGGTCGGCAAGCCGATTCATGTCGAGCTGGCCGGTGGCAGCACCGCCGACCTCGACGCGGCGGCAGCGCTGGTGCGCACCCATTTCGATGCCATGCCGGGGCTGCGCGACGCCGAGGACGGGCTGGCGATTCCAGGCATCGAGTGGCGCCTGTCCGTGGACCACCGCAAGGCCGCCCGCTTCGGCGCCGACGTGGCGGTCATCGGCTGGTTCGTGCAGATGGTGACGCGCGGGCTGGCGATCAGCTCCTACCGCCCGGACGACAGCGACGAGGAGCTCGATATCACCGTGCGCTTCCCCGAGGCGAACCGCACGATCGACCAGCTCGACCGCATCCGCATCCACACGGATCTCGGCATGGTGCCAATCAGCAACTTCGTCCAGCGCACGGCGCACCCCAAATCGGGCACGATCCAGCGCACCGACGCCCGCCGCGTGATACCGGTCAAGGCGGACGTGTTCGAGGGCGTCAATGTCGACCAGAAGGTCCAGGAAATCAGGAAGTGGCTCGCGCAGACCGAGCTGCCGCCCGGCGTGACCTACCGCTTCAAGGGCGAGGACGAGGAGCAGGAAGCGGCCAAGGCGTTCCTGAGCAAGGCGTTCGCGGTCGCCCTGTTCATCATGGCGATCATCCTCGTGACGCAGTTCAACAGCTTCTACAGCGGGTTCCTGATCCTCTCCGCGGTCGTCATGTCGACCGTCGGCGTGTTTCTCGGCCTGCTGGTGACGAACCAGGCCTTCGGTATCGTCATGAGCGGCGTCGGCGTGATCGCGCTGGCCGGCATCGTCGTCAACAACAACATCGTCCTGATCGACACGTTCGACCGCCTGCGCGCCGTCGAGCCGGATGCGAAACTCGCGATCCTGCGCACCGGCGCCCAGCGCTTGCGACCCGTGCTGCTGACCACCGTAACGACGATCCTCGGCCTGCTGCCGATGGTGCTGCGCGTCAACGTCGACTTTCTGGGCCGCGAGATCACCTACGGCGCACCGTCGACGCAATGGTGGACGCAGCTGTCGACGGCGATCGCGTTCGGCCTGGCCTTTGCTACCGTGCTGACGCTGGTGGTGACGCCATCGGCGCTCATGATCCGCGCCAACCTGCGGGCATGGCTCGACCGCCGGCGCAGCGAGCGTGCGCGCAGGGCGGCGGCACGGGCGGCACGCGAAGAGGTCGCGTCCGAGCCGCTGCACGAGGCGGCAGAGTAACGTTTCCGGTCGGCTTCAGGCGACCGGATCGAGCCGGCGTGCCGGACGATCAGCCGGTCTCGCTGCCGCCGGCCTCGCCTCGTTGCGGACCCGGCTCGTCGCCTAGGGTGAACCAGGCGACGGCACCGCGCGCGCCGATCGTCGCCCAGCACAGCACGCCGAAGATCACGGCGATCGCCGGGAACCAGGCGGGGACGAGGCAGGCGAGCACGTAGACGCCGAACGTCTCGGTCGCCTCGACCATGCCGCCGAGATAGTACAGCGACTTCTTGCCGAACCGTTCGGTATGGAAGTGACGTTTCTCGGCGAGCGCGGCGTAGGCGAGAAAGCTCGCCTCGGTTCCCATGAACGAGAACAGCAGGAAACACGCCGCCAGCGCGTTGGCGTCGGGATCGGCAAGCGCGAATCCCAGCGCCACCGCGCCGAAGAAGATGAAATCACCGACCACGTCGAAATAGCCGCCGAGGTCGGTGATACCCTCGAGCCGGGCAACGGCCCCGTCGAGCCCATCGAAGAAGCGATTTGCGACGATCAGCCCGAGCGCCCAATAGTAGGCCTGCAGGGTAAGCGCGACGAGGACGAGCAGTCCGAGGACGAAACCGATGAGCGTCAGCGCGTTGGCGGAGATTCCGGTCCTGGCGACGACCCGCGCGAGGAGGTCAAGCGGCGGGTCGATGATCCTGCGGGCGACGGCGTCGAGCATCCTGCCCTCCCGCCATCAGTCGACGGGGCGCAATCGCGGCGGCTCCTGAGCACTGCCCTCGGGCACCGCCTCGTCGTCGCTGCCATCCCGTTCCACGTGCATGCGCTCGGCCTCCGCCTTCAGGCGCGCATAGGACCGCATCGACGCGAGAAAGCTCATGATATAGATGAGACCACCGAGGGTCAGCGTCTTCCAGGGCGCTCCGGTCAGCCCGACGACGAACAGCGCCGCCAGCAGCAGGACCGGGATCACCATTGGTTGAGGTATCTTGGCCTTCTTGAACGAATAGGTCGGGACGCGGCTGACCATCAGCAACGCGACGATCACCGTCCAGACCGCCACGCCGGCGGGCTCGGAAAGCCACTCGAAGCCGAACGCGAACGTCGCGATCATCGGCAGGATCGCGAGCCCGGCGCCGGCCGGCGCCGGCACCCCGGTGAAATAGTTGTATGCGTAGGCCGGCAGCCGGCCGAGATTGGTATTGAAGCGGGCCAGCCGCAGGCCGCACGAGATCGCGAGGAACAGCGCGACCGCCCAGCCGATGCCGCCGAGCGCTTCGAGCGTCCAGAAATAGAGGATCAGCGCCGGGGAGACGCCGAAGGCTACGAAGTCGGAGAGCGAGTCCAGCTCGGCGCCGAAGTCGCTCGCGGATTTGAGCAGCCGGGCCATGCGGCCGTCCAGGGCGTCGAGCACGGCGGCGACGATGATGGCGACGACCGCGTATTCCCATTTGCCGTTGAGCGCGTAGCGCACGCCGGTCAGGCCGGCACATGTCGCGCCGATGGTGATCATGTTCGGTACGAGCTTGGATAGGCTCAACCCCTTGAACCTCGGGACACGGCGAAACTTGCGCGAGGACCGTCGTCTCAGCATCAGCGTGCTTCTCCTTTGCGGGCGCCTTCCTGCGACGCCAGATCGGCGATCACCGTCTCGCCGGCGACCGCGGTCTGTCCCACGCTCACCAGCGGCGATGCGCCCTTCGGCAGATATACGTCGACCCGACTGCCGAACCGGATCATGCCGAACCGCTCCCCGGCCCTGACCTCCTGGCCTTCGTCAAGCCGGCACAGGATCCGTCGCGCGACGAGCCCGGCGATCTGTACGAAGGCGAGGTCGCCACCCTCGGGCAGACGCAGTCTAACCGATTGACGTTCATTATGCTCGCTTGCCTTGTCGAGCGATGCATCGAGGAATTTTCCGGCGCGATAAGCGAGTTTCGCGACCACGCCGTCGACGGGGATGCGGTTCACGTGCACGTTGAACACGTTCATGAAGACGCTGATCCGCGTCAGCGGCTCGTCGGCCATTTCCAGCTCCGGCGGCGGCGGCGCCGTCTCGATCATCTGCACGATACCGTCGGCGGGACTTACCACGAGACCCGCCCGCGTCGGCGTCACACGTGCGGGATTGCGAAAGAAATAGGCGCACCACGCGGTCAGCACGCCGCCGGGGACCAGAAACGGCGGCCAGAACCATCCGACGGCGAGCGTGATCGCCGCAAAGACCGGAATGAAACGCCAGCCCTCGGGGTGAATCGGGGTCAATACCGACCTCAACGATGCGATCAGATCGGAAACCATTCTGCCCGTTCCAGCCCCTCTCCGACGTGGCGCGACCCTCCGCGAGCATCCGCCGCCGCGGCCGGGACCAATCGCAGGCACACGCGTCGGCTGGCGACTCGCCTCTCTTGTAGGGGATTGTCGGTGGCTGCGGCAAGCCTCAACCGGCCACGCGTGAGGCCCTTAGTTGGTCCGCGGTACGGTGAAGATCTGTCCGGGATAGATGAGATCCGGATCGCGAATACGGGAGCGATTGGCCTCGTATATGACCGTGTACTTGATGCCGTCGCCGAGCGTGCGGCGGGCGATTCGCCACAGGCTGTTGCCGGGCTGCACGACGACGACCAGCATCGGGTCACCCATCGCCCGGGGATCGGCCCGCTCGAACGGGAACTCGAGCCGCGCGGCGACCCGATCCCCGGTGACCTCATCGACGCGCAGGGTATACAGCCCAGGCTCGATCGGCCGTTTGACGACCAGCCGCCAGCGTCCGTCCGCATCGGCCGGCGCCTGTCCCAACGGCGCGTTATCGAGATACACCCGGATATCGCTGCCGGCCCGGGCCCTGCCACTCAGGCTCAGATTTCCCGCCTCGTCGTAATCGAGGACGTCGACCGAGAGGCTGACCTCCGCCCCGACCTCGGCGGCGGCCTCGCTCGAAATCGGCGGTTTCTGCAGCACGTTCGTTGCGCCGAAACCCTCGCGCGGCACCTCGAGCGCCAGCGCGCCGGTCGCCTCGGACGACGGCTCGCCGGCGATGTCCTTGCCGGTTTCCGGAACGACGACGACGACGATCGAGTCCGACCGCACCGGATCGCCGCCAGCGACGCGCGCCGAGAGGCTCAACTCATGGCTGCCGGGGGCCAAGGGCTCCGGCACGACGAGCACCCACTCGCCGCGCGAATCCGCGGTGACCGTACCCAGCACCCGATCGCCGTCATAGACCGTCACCTCGGCGCCTGGCGCGGCGCGGCCGGCGAACACGGCGTCGCCGTTCGGCATGATGCGGGCGATGTCGAAGGCCGGCCGGTTGGGGATGTCTTCCGTGGCGCCCGGCGCCGGAATGACGGCGATCTTCGGCGCTTCCTCCGGCTGCGGCTGCGCCGCCGGTTCCTCGACGGCAGGCGATCCGGCGCCCCCGGTATCGCCGGGCGCGGGAGCGGCAGGAGCGACTGCGGCTGGCGGCAGAGCGGCAATCTCCGATTCCCCGGACGGTGACGACGGCGCCGCGGCGGGCGGCTGTGCCGGCGCCTGCGGTCCCGGTTGCGCGTCGCCGGCGGGGGCGGGTCGCGTGGCCAGCGATCGCCCTTGATCGGGCGCCGTATCCGGTGCCGGCGTCGACGACTCGCTTCTGGGCGCCACGGTGACCGGGGGTGGCGGTGCGACCGCGACCGGCGGCGCCGTATCGGGTGCGGAATCGTCGAGCGAATCCGACCAGAAGTTGAGGCCGAGGGCGAGCAGGATCACGAGGATCCCGAGCAGGCCGATGATCAGATAGCGTTTCTGCGTGTCTCGCGGTGTCCGCGATGATGATTCAGACATCCGGGCCGTCCACGACGATGCGATGAATGCTGCAAGCGTAGTACCGCACGCCACCCGAAGCAATCGCGACGCACGGCAGCCTCGCCTTATTTCGCCTTGCGGGCAATCCTGCGCTCGACGGGCGGCAGCGAACGGAGGTAGGCAGTGATCGCGGCGCGATCAGTATCGGTCAGCCGGCCCGTCGAATGCTCGATGACCTCGGCCATCGCGCTGCCCGCGAAGTCGCCGTCGGGATCCATGCCGATCCTGAGATACGTCATGATGTCGCCGCGCGACCAGTCACCGATCCCCGTGCCGTCGTGCGGCGTGATATTGGGCGCGGCGTCGCCGTCGGGTCCGTTCGCGTTGCCGGCGAGCGTCAGCTTCGATTGCACCGCACCAAGGGCACCGCGCGGCGTATGGCATTCGCCGCAATGCGTGATTGCCTGCACGAGATAGGCCCCGCGCCGCCATGCGTCGGCATCGTCGACACCGGCCGGCGGGGCGTCCGGCCGGAAGCGTGCCGGCCTGAAGAATAACGTGCGCCAGCCCCACATCAGCCCGCGCAGGTTGAACGGAAAGTCGAGCTCGTGCACTCGGTTGGCGCGGGCGACCGGCTGCACGGTGCGCAGATAGGCCCAGAGGTCCCGGATATCGTCGTCGCGCATGCGCGTGAACGAGGTGTAGGGAAAGGCGGGATAGTACGGCCGGCCATCGGGTGCGATGCCGTCGCGCAGCGCCCGGGTGAAATCCTCGAGCGTCCAGGCGCCAATTCCGTGATCGGCGTGCGGTGTGATGTTGGGGCCGAAGAACGTCCCGAACGGCGTCTTCAGCGCGCGACCCCCCGCGAGGGCCGGCCCCTTGTTCTTGACGTCGGTGTGGCAGCCGAAACAGCCGGCGGCATGGAACACGTACTCGCCGCGACCGATGGCGTCCGTCATCGCCGCGTCCTGACCGCGAGCCGCCGGCCCCGATGCGAGGCCGGCGGCTAGGATCAGCGCCGGGACCAAGGCCGCGGCGCGTATCGTCATGTAGGATGTCCCGCGTCTGTTATTTCTCCAGCTTCTTGCGGAACGGCTTGTGGCAGCCGCCGCAGCCTTCCTTGCCCATCTCGCCGAACGCGGCGGCAATCGCCTGCTGGTCGCCGCCATCCGATGCGGTCGTCCGGAGCTTGCTGCTGAGGTCGCCGAGGTTGCCCGCGGCGGCCTTGAACTTGTCGAACTCCTTCCAGATTTCGGGCTTCGCTCCGGTCTCCGGCATCGTAACCTGCTCGAGGCTGGTCCCATTCGGGAACAGGTCGGGGATCTTCATCGAGATCGAGTTGATTTCCGCGGCGCGCCGTGCGACGTCTTCGGCCGACCCATCGCCGGTTTCGGCAAATTTCTTGATTTCCTTCATGTGTCCACCGAGTTGCTTCATCGTCTCCTGCCGCTTCTTGACGATGTCGGCGGGGCTGTCGCTGAACGCCGGAACGGACAGGCCGCCGATCCCGACGGCGACGGCCGCCGCCAGGACAACACTGCCCACAGAAAACCGTTTCTTCATGATATGTCCCTCATAATGGTCCACGTGCGGGCCGAAGCGCCGACCCCACAACCTGACTATACAAGAATGCCGGCAGATTCTTCCAATTCGCGATCAAATTTTCCTGTTTGCCCGGGATCCATGCCACAGCGTCATGCGATCCGGCGTCGCTTCGCGGACAGCCCTTGCCATAAGGAACACGGAGGAAAACAATGACGCCCATGGCCAAGGTCCAGTCACTCTGCGTCTACTGCGGCTCTTCGAGCCGCGGTCGCGACAGCCACAAGCAGGCGGCGGTACGGCTCGGGACGCTGCTCGGCACGGCGGGAATCCGCCTCGTCTTCGGCGGCGGCCAGGTGGGACTCATGGGCATGACCGCGGAGGCGGCCCTGCGGGCGGGAGGCAAGGTAACCGGCATCATTCCGAAGTTCCTCGACGAGGTCGAGGTCGGCCTCAAGAGCTGCACCGAGCTCGTCATCACCAACGACATGCACACGCGCAAGCAAAAGATGGCCGAGCTGTCCGACGGCTTCGTCGTCCTGCCGGGCGGCATGGGCACGATGGACGAGACTTTCGAGATCCTGACCTGGAAGCAGCTACGCCTGCACGACAAGCCGATCGTCATCGTCGACATCGACGGCTACTGGCGACCGCTGATCGAACTGATCGACAACATGATCGCGGAGAACTATGCGCGGCCTGATCACCGCGCGCTGTTCGCGGTGGTCGACGCCGTCGACGAGGTGTTGCCGGCGCTCGAAGCCATGCCGCCCTTCGAGAAGGAAGTCGAAGCCAAATACATGTAGGTCGGGCCCCTAAGCGGACCGCGTCGGCGTCAGCCCGCGGTTCCTCGACCGGGAACCGCCGCGCGTTCCAGGCGCGGCCGTTCCGGCGCGCTAGTTCGAGAGGGTCTGCATGGTGCTGGCGAACTCCTGCACCAGTTGCAGGCGGAACGCCTGCTGTTCCATGCGTGCCGCGGTGTGCTCCTCGAGGGCGACCTGGAACGCCGCGGCGCGTGTCGCCATCTCGTCCCCGGAGAGGCCGCTGCCACCCCCCGAGACGACGCGCAGGAACTCCAGGAAATCGCGCTCGGCGTCGAGAATCCGTCGCTCGATGACGAATGCCATCCGGTATGCATCGCCCAGGCGACCGATGAATTCGTGGCTGTAGCGGTCCTGCTCGGTCCGCACGGGCTTGCCGCGAACCGATCCGATCAGCTTTTCGATTGCCGCCTCGCCGTCGTCGATGCCCTGTTCCGCCCGCCGCAACCCGCCGGCGACGCCACGCGCGTAGGCAGCGGCGTCGAACTGCTCGTTGCGGAGATCCGCCTCGATGATGCGAAGCGCTATCGCCACCGCCTCGTTGCCGCCGATGATCGAGAGGTTCAACCCGAACTGCGGATGCGTCGGCGACAATGCGAGCTGCGATGTCTCGAGCGCAACGTTCTCCGCGAGGACCATCTCCACGGCGAGCGCCAGCGAATCCGCCGACGCAACCTGATACGCCGCGTCGTCGCCGCTGGTCGCGGCGCGCAACAGAGTATCGACGACCGCCCGCTGGCGGTCCAGCCGGTCGGCCAGCGAGACGACCATGTCGCTGAAGCTGCGCATCGCGCGTGCGCGCTTCGGATCGTCGATCGGCGGCGGCTGCAGCCCTGCCGCGACAGCATTTCGGTAACCGGCGATCGCATTGTCGACGTCGACGAGGAACGGATCGAGCCCGGCCCTCAGATCGGCCTCGGAGATCTCTCCGTCGTAGAACGACTCGATGAAGGCTTCCGCCTCGTCCATGCCGAAGCTGATCGAGAGCCCCTGCTGGTAGGTTTCCTGAAGGCGCTGCGTATGCGCCGCGATGGCCTCGATATCGGCATGCGACGGCTCGGCCGACGCAGGCATCGGCCAGAACAGCAAGACGATCAGGAATGACCGGAATTTTCGCACGGCGGCTCTCCTCGCTGGTTCGCTCCCGCCGGAGCAAACTGCGAGAGTGCCTCAATAGCGTTGCGGACCGGTTAACGGCGGCACGTCGTCGCCTGCGGGAGCTGCGGCTGGGGCCGGCAGTGCGGGCTCGACGCCCGCGCCCGTCGTGGCGGCCTCGCACGAGAAGCTTATCCGCATCGGCTTGAACAGGGGGCAGTCGTTGAGGAAGAAGGTCCGCTTCCAGAATCTTGGCTCGACATCGCCGACCGTCGCCTCGGCGCAGCCCTCCCGGGCGATCGGCATGATCTCGGACTTGCGATCGGTAACACCGGGCGCGTAGCAGACGGATATCACGGGGGGGCCGTCGCGTGGCGTATCGAAGGGATTGGTCGTCAGGCCGGGCGCGGGACAACCGCCGAGCGCCAGCGTCGCGCCGAACGTCGGCACGAGCCGGGCGAGCGTACGCGCCGGCTTCAGTGGGCCGCCTCCAGCGCCTGGACGAGCGCACCCTCGATCGCATCGATCGCCGAGTCCGCGCCGGCGCCGTCCGGACCCCCGGCCTGCGCCATGTCGGGACGACCGCCGCCACCCTTGCCGCCGAGCGCGGCCGAACCCGCACGCACCAGTTCGACCGCGCTGATCCGGTCGGTCAGATCGTCGGTGACACCGACCACCAACGAGGCCTTGCCGTCGGTGGCGGCGACAAGCGCAACGACGCCGGAACCGATCTGCTTCTTCAGCGCATCGGCCATCGGCTTCAGCTCGCGCGGCGGCACGTCTTCGAGCTTGCGCGCCGCGAAGCGGATTCCCGCCACGTCGCGCGCGTCGGCGGATGTGCCGGCGTCGCCGCCGGTGGCCAGCTTCTGCCGGACGTCGGCGAGCTCGCGCTTGAGGCGCCGTTGCTCATCGAGCAGGGCGGCGATGCGCCCGGGCAACTCGCCGGCGCTCGTCTTGAGCAGGGCGGCCGCATCCGCAAGCTGGGCTTCCTCGCGGTTGACGTAATCGAGTGCGGCCGCTCCGGTCACGGCTTCGACCCGCCGCACGCCGGCCGCGACCGCCGATTCGGAGGTGATCTTGAACAGCCCGATATCCCCCGTGCGCCGGACATGGGTGCCGCCGCACAGTTCGGTCGAGTAGAAATCATGCGCGCCGTCGCCGCGACCCATCGAGACGACGCGCACCTCGTCTCCGTATTTTTCGCCGAACAGCGCCAGCGCGCCGGCCTCGATGGCCGCGTCCGGCGTCATCAGGCGGGTGACGGCCTCGACATTCTCGCGAATGCGCGCGTTGACGTCGGCCTCGATCTCGCGCAGCTCCCGGGCCGTGACCGGCTTCGGGTGCGCGAAATCGAAGCGCAGATAGTCCGGCGCGACGAGCGATCCCTTCTGCGTCACGTGCTCGCCCAGATGGCGGCGCAGCGCCTCGTGCAGCAGGTGCGTGACCGAATGGTTGGCGCGCAATCGGGCACGGCGGTCGGCATCGACGCGCAGTTCGAGGTCGTCGCCGACGGCGAGCGTGCCCCGGGCGACGGTGCCGATATGGACGTGCATGTCGCCGAGCTTCTTCTGCGTATCGGTGATCTCGACGCGCGCGCCGGCACCGGCGCCGGCGCAAAACACGCCGGTATCGCCGACCTGGCCGCCGGACTCGCCATAGAACGGGCTCTGGTTCAGGATGACCGCGACTTCCGAGCCGGCCGGCGCCGAGTCGACGGGCTTGCCATCGACGACGATGGCACGGACGATTCCTTCCGCCTGCTCGGTCTCGTAGCCGAGGAATTCGGTGGCCCCGACCTTCTCGCGCAGATCGAACCAGACCGCCTCGGTCGCCGCTTCGCCCGAGCCCGCCCAGGCCTTGCGCGCCTCGGCCCGCTGCCGCTCCATCGCCTTCTCGAAGCCCTCGAGATCGACGCCGCGCCCCTCGCCCCTGAGCGCATCCTGCGTCAGGTCGAGGGGGAACCCATACGTATCGTAGAGCCGGAACGCGACTTCACCGGACAACGGCTGGCCCTCACCGAGCTTCTCCGTCTCCTCGGCGAGCAGGCGCAAGCCGCGCCGCAACATCGCCTTGAAGTTGGTCTCCTCGAGCTTGAGCGTCTCGGTGATCAGCGGCTCGGCGCGTCGCAGCTCCGCGAAATGGCCGCCCATCTGCTGCACCAGCGTCGGCACGAGGCGCCACATCAGCGGGTCCTCGGCCCCCAGAAGCTGTGCGTGCCGCATGGCGCGGCGCAGGATGCGCCGCAGGACGTAGCCGCGCCCCTCGTTCGAGGGCGTCACGCCGTCCGCGATGAGGAACGCGCCGGCGCGCAGGTGATCGGCAATGACGCGATGGCTGACGCGGCCGGGGCCGTCCGGCTCGGTGCCGCTCGCCTCGGCCGAAGCCTCGATCAGCGCGCGCATCAGGTCGACGTCGTAATTGTCGTGCTTGCCCTGCATCACCGCGGCGATGCGCTCGAGACCCATGCCCGTGTCGATCGACGGTTTGGGCAGGTCGATGCGCTTTTCGGGCGTGACCTGCTCGAACTGCATGAAGACGAGGTTCCAGATCTCGATGAACCGGTCACCGTCCTCGTCGGGACTGCCCGGCGGACCACCGGGAATTTCCGGGCCGTGGTCATAGAAGATCTCCGAGCACGGTCCGCAGGGTCCGGTTTCGCCCATCGCCCAGAAATTGTCCGACGTGGGAATGCGGATGATCCTGCTGTCCGGCAGTCCGGCGATCTTGCCCCAGAGCTCGAATGCCTGGTCGTCCTCGGCGTAGACGGTGACGAGCAGCCGGTCCTTGGCGAGGCCGAATTCGCGCGTCACCAGGTCCCACGAGAGCTCGATCGCGACGTCCTTGAAATAGTCGCCGAACGAGAAATTGCCGAGCATCTCGAAGAAGGTATGGTGCCGCGCCGTGTGCCCGACATTTTCGAGATCGTTGTGCTTGCCGCCGGCGCGCACGCATTTCTGCGCCGTCACGGCCCGGTCGTAGGGCCGCGTCTCCGCGCCGGTGAAGACGTTCTTGAACTGCACCATGCCCGCATTCGTGAACAGCAGCGTCGGGTCGTTGCGCGGAACGAGCGGCGACGAGGCGACGACCTCGTGGCCGTGCCGCCGGAAATATTCAAGGAACGCGGTGCGGATCTCGTTGGCGCTGTGCATCGTACGGGGCCGGTCAAATCTCCTGCGTCCGCCCTTCGGCGGAAAGGCCATCGCTTTTACCGTATGGCCCGGTGGCTGTCGAGGGCCGCCACCGCGCACCAACGCCCCCGACCCGCGCCGGCTGCGCGGCGCGGGTCGGCGGACGATTGCGATGGCCCCGGCCGCGCCGCGGCCGAGGTCGGCTGCCTCACTCGGCGGCCTTGTCGACCGTCTCCTCCTCGTCGCCGCCGGCATCGAGCATCACCTGCGACAACAGACCGGCATTCTCGCGAATCCGGCGTTCGATCGCATCGGCGATTTCGGGATTGTCGCGCAGGAACGACTTGGCGTTTTCCCGTCCCTGGCCGATGCGCTGGCCGTCGTACGAGAACCAGGCGCCGGCCTTTTCCACGATTCCGGCATTGACGCCGAGATCGAGAAGTTCTCCGCGCTTGGAGATGCCTTCGCCATACATGATGTCGAACTCGACGACCTTGAAGGGCGGGGCGACCTTGTTCTTGACCACCTTGACCCGCGTCTGGTTGCCGATCACGTCGTCGCGCTCCTTGATCGAGCCGATCCGCCGAATGTCGAGGCGGACGCTGGCGTAGAACTTGAGGGCGTTGCCACCAGTCGTGGTTTCCGGGCTGCCGAACATGACGCCGATCTTCATGCGAATCTGGTTGATGAAGACGACCATGCAGCGCGAGCGCGAAATCGACCCCGTGAGCTTGCGCAGGGCCTGGCTCATCAGGCGGGCGTGCAGCCCGACATGGCTGTCACCCATCTCGCCCTCGAGCTCCGCCCGCGGCACGAGGGCGGCGACCGAGTCGATCACCAGCACATCGATCGCGCCGGACCGCACCAGCGTGTCGGCGATCTCGAGCGCCTGTTCGCCCGCGTCGGGCTGCGAGACCAGCAGATTGTCGAGATCGACGCCAAGCTTTCGCGCGTAGCTGGGGTCGAGCGCATGCTCGGCGTCGACGAAGGCGCACGACCCACCCTGCTTCTGCGCCTCGGCGATCACGTGCAGCGCCAGCGTCGTCTTGCCGGAGCTTTCCGGGCCATAGATCTCGACGACCCGGCCGCGCGGCAGGCCGCCGACGCCGAGGGCGATGTCCAGGCCCAGCGAGCCGGTCGATATCGTCTCGATGTCGACCGCCTGTTCCTGCTGGCCGAGCCGCATGATCGATCCTTTGCCGAACGATCGCTCGATCTGGCCGAGCGCGGCCTCGAGAGCCTTCTGCTTGTCCATGTTGTCCTTGTCCACCAGGCGCAAAGCGGTCTGTGACATCAAGAGCCTCCGTTATTCCACAGGCGCGGGAGTGACGCAACGAATGCTAGTGTACCCGGTTTGTTCTCTCCCGCAAGTTCTTTTTTTGTTCTCATCGTTCCGGCCCGCGCGAGCGAACGGAGCGGCGCGTGCAACGGTTGGCCCGACGTGGTCCGCGGCCGGCGGTCGCGCGGCTCCGGCGGCGCGACGCGCCGCGACCCTCAGGCGAGCAGCGTGGCTATCCGGGCCGTCGCCGGGACTCAGCCGCTCGCCCGGGCGCGCCAGCGATCGGCGGTCTCGATCGATTCCTTGACCGCCGCGGCCAGCTGCTTGAGGCTGAAGGGCTTCGACAGGAAGCGCAGGTGCTCGAGCGACTCGACTTCCTTGAGGACGGATTCCTCCGTGTAGCCGGAGATGCAGATCACCGGGAGGTTCGGCATACGGCGGCGCGCCTCGCGAATCACCGCGGCGCCGTCGACCCGTGGCATCACCATGTCGGTGACCAGCAGATCGAAGACGCCGCCGTTGAGCAGCTCCAGCGCCGCCTCGCCGGTCTTCGCCTCGATGACCTTGTATCCCTTGTTGCGCAGGGCGCGGGCGCTGAACAGGCGGACCGGATCCTCGTCCTCGACGAGCAGGACGGTGCCGCCGCCGGTAAGATCGGTCGCGACCTCGCTGCTGCCCGGCGCCTCTTCCTCGGCGACCGCCGGCTCCTGGCGCTTGAAATAGATGTCGAAGACCGCGCCCTGCTCGTCGCCGCCGCTGTCGACGAAGAGATACCCGCCGGTCTGCTTGACGATGCCGTAAACGGTCGAGAGGCCCAGGCCGGTCCCCGAGCCGACTTCCTTGGTCGTGAAGAACGGCTCGAAGATGCGGCTGAAGTTCTCGCGCGGGATGCCGATGCCCGTGTCGGCGATGCTGATCTGCACGTACTCGCCCGCCGGCATGACCTCGCCATGCGCCTGCCGGGGACGATCGACGTCGACATTGCCGGTCTTGATCGTCAGCCGGCCGCCGCTGGCCATCGCGTCGCGCGCGTTCACCGCGAGATTGATGATGACCTGCTCGAGCTGGCCCTGGTCTCCCTTTATCAGCCCGAGGTCGCGGCCGTGCACCATGCTCAGTTCGATCTTCTCGCCGAGCAGGCGGCGCAGCAGGTTCGACAGTTCGGCCAGAACTTCGGTGACGTTGAGCAGGCGCGGCTGCAGCGTCTGCTGCCGCGAGAACGCCAGCAGCTGCCGCACGAGCGCCGCCGCACGGTTGGCATTCTGCTTGATCTGCATGATGTCGGCGAATGACTGGTCGCCCGGGCGGTGACGCTGCAGCAGCAGGTCGCAGAAACCGATCATCGCGGTCAGCACGTTGTTGAAGTCGTGCGCAATGCCGCCTGCGAGCTGACCGACCGCCTGCATCTTCTGGGATTGCGCCAGCTGCGCCTCGAGGTTCTTCTGCTCGGTGTTGTCGATGACCAGCAGCACGAGGCCGGCCGAGATATCTAGGTCGTCCTGCAGCCGCCCCACGAAGATCGAGGCCCCCACCTCGCCCGCTCCCCTGAACCTGACTTCCAGCGATTTCGCCGGGCTCCGGTCGTCGAGCACCGACTGCAGTTCCGAGGCCACGTTGACCCTCTCGTCATCGCTGACGAAATCGATCACCGGCTTGCCGAGCGCGTCGTTGTCATCGACAAGCTCGCGGAACGTGGCGTTACAGTCGCCGACCCGCAGCCGGCGGTCGACCAGCGCGACGCCGACGGGTATCTCGCGGAACAGCCGCTGAAAACGCTGCGCGACGGCGCCGCCGGGGCCGACCGGCCGGGCCACGCCATGGATCACCGGCCCCTGGGGACTGTCGACGACGACCTGCGTCGCCTGCAGCTCGCGGGGCAGGCCGCCGACGCAATCGATGCCGAGCATGATCGTGCCCGGGCGCAACGGATTCCCGGTCTCGCCCGCCGTGATGCAGTCGCCGATCCGCGCCCCCGATTCGATGACTTCGTGGATCGGCCGCCCCAGCCACTCGGCCATCGTCGGGTTGAGGTACAAGAAGCGCCCGGCACCGTCGAGCGTGTAGAACCCGACCGCCGCATGTTCGCCGTGGTTCTCCGCCCGTTCCGTCCAGCACGACCCGTCGGCGCTGGCGCCGAGCCGATGCAGCCGCCAGACCCGGCTGCCGTTTTCGAGCGGTCGCACCGCCACTTCGTAGCGTGCCGCCTCGCCATCGGCCCTCCTGATCTCGGCGAGCGCCGAAGCCGCCCGACCGTCCCCGAGGGCGCGGCGCAGATTGCCGATGACGTCGGCGGTAACGCCGGCTTCGCGGAGCCAGAGCTCGAGATCGCCGCCGCTCGTTGCCGGTTCGGCGTCGCGCGTCGCCGGGGCGAGAAGTTCCCGGAGCCTGGCGTTGGCGAACACGACGCGTCCATCGAGCGACTCGACGAGGAGCGCGTCGGCGTCGGATTCGAGCACCTGACTGAGCAGCATGTGATCGAGCGACAGCGACAGAATGTGCGAGGTCCGCCGCCACAGATTGCGGGCGGCCGCGATCGCCAGCACGAGCGCACCGACGAGGGTTACGACCGGCCACAACTCGGCGCCGTCGCGATACAGCCCCCACAGGGCGAGCGCCATCAGCAGCAGGAAGGCGCCGATCAGCAACATGCCGTCGCGGCCACCCCAGCCACGCCTGTTCGCGGCGCCTCCTGTTTCAAGCTGCTCGCTCATGATCCGGACAAGTCCGCACGAGACGCATCGATCGTCGAAATCCGCAGCCGTGCCTCCGCCGCCCCGGCGGATTGAGCCCCACATTGCGGTCGCGCGGTCTGAGCCATTCCCCCCAATCCGGTCGGTGGTCTACCCAGGCGAGTTCAGCCGCCGTTCGACGACCCTGGCCGGAACGCACGGTCGTACAGCAGCAGGTCGCGCGGTATTCCCGTCGCGTTCGGATCGTAGTGCGTCATGGGCGTGTAGGATCCCTGGATCGGTGCCCGCGTCGCGCCGCTGCCGGCCGCACCGATCGCGGAGGCGCCGGCCATGGTCGACCCAGCGGCCCGCTGCCGCTCCGCCTCGCTGACTTCCTCGGTGATGAGCGGAACACCACCCTCACCCGGCATCAGCGCCACCGTCGTGCCGATCATCGCCGGAATCGCGATAACCTCGCCGGTCGGGGAGATGGTCTGGATCATCGGGCCCGTGCCGACCGGCGGCAGCCCGCCGGCCGCCGTATATTCGGTTGCGACGACGCCGCCGAAATCGCCGCCCTCCTGCTGCACGTCGAGCACGATCTTGGCGTCGTCACGGAAATGCCGGATATAGGATTGTTCCGGTATCGTCATATCGAGCACCAGATCACGACCTTCCAGGCGCGATCTCGGCATCCCGAAATCCGGCTTGGGCAGCGTCAGGTCGAGGCTTGTGACGTCGATGACGGCCTGCTGCTGAAAGCGGATCTTGAGGTCCCGCCCGATTCGCGAGACCGAATACTCGACGGGATCGAGCCAGTCGAAGACGAGCCGCGTGAATCCTGGATGGCGCCCGACGCGGACGCGCAGCGGCGCCATGCGTGCATCGCGCGGGGGCTGCGCCGACGCCTGGGTACGGCGGAGGTCGATGACCACCGAATTGCCGGACGTGAACGTGTCGAGATCGAACAGCCCGGCAAGATCGAAGACAGCCGTCTTGCCGTCCTCGGACAGCCGCGCGCCGGTCACGAAGCCGCCCAGATACTTCAGCACCCGGTCGACCTCGGCCTCCATCGGCCGGGAAAACCGGACGGTCAGCGTCGCGCCGTCGATCCGGGCGTCGTACGTCACGCGTTTCGGCCAGTCGAAGATGATCCGGCCATAGGTCGCGTGCGACCATCCGCGGGTACGAACCTGCTCGGCGGCGTTCGCCGGCGGCTGAGTCGCCGCGAGCACGCAGAACAGGGTCAGCAGGGCCGCGCAGTTCCGGACGATAGTGAACATTGGAAACCCCTTCTCGCACCCCCTCGGGGGCACGACGGCAATCGTCCGAGGAGTATAACGTCGCCGGCCTGACAAGGCAGCCCCAATCGCCAACAACGCCCGCGAGCGCCTCGAATACGTCAGAACGGGCCGAGCACGCTGGTGAGTTTCGCCTTCAGCGTGGCGCCGTTGAACGGCTTCACAATGTAATTGCTGACGCCGGCCTCCTTGGCGGCGACCACGTTCTCGATCTTGCTTTCAGCGGTGATGATGATGAAGGGTACCGTCCGCAGCCGCTCGTCCGCGCGGACTTCCTTGAGCAGCTGCAGTCCCGTCATCGGCTCCATGTTCCAGTCGGAGATCACGAGGTCGTAATCGCCTTCGCGAAGCTTCCCGAGCGCCTCGCTGCCGTCCATCGCCTCCTCGACATTCGTGAACCCGAGCTGCTTGAGCAGGTTCCGAATGATCTTCAGCATTGTCTTGTAGTCGTCGACAATGAGGATCGGCATATTGAAATCGATGGCCATTTCCGCTCCACTCCCGCGATCCGCTCCGCCAGTGTTGGGAATTCTGTCGTCCGCGGCTAATAGGAAACATTGTTCGGGTTAAATCCCGGTTAATTCGGGCCCGGGCCGCAGGCGAAACAGGCGCGCGACGGCAAGCCGGCCCGCCGGCCGCGTCACGGGTCGCGACGGCCGCGCGCGCACGCCTCCGGCCGAGGCCGCGCGCCCGGCTCGCTCGACGGGTATGGGCCGGCGGATTCCGGCCGCCGGGGAATCATCGGTCGGTGACGACGCGGCAGGTCAATCGTCGCGGTGCGTCCGCTCCATGCGCTCGTGCCGCTCCTGCGCCTCGAGGCTGAGCGTCGCGATCGGGCGCGCCTCGAGCCGGCGAAGCGAGATCGGCTCGTGCGTCTCTTCGCAATATCCGTAGGTCCCCTCGTCGATACGCCGCAACGCCTCGTCGATCTTGGAGATCAGCTTGCGCTCGCGATCACGCGTCCGCAGCTCGATGGCGCGGTCGGTCTCGCGCGTGGCGCGGTCGGCGAGGTCGGGTTCGGCAAGGCTGTCGTTCTGAAGGCTGCTGAGCGTCTCGCTCGACTCCTCCAGCAACTCGGTGCGCCAGCTCAGGAGCTTCTGACGAAAATACTCCAGCTGCAGGGGGTTCATGAACTCCTCGTCTTCGCTGGGCCGATAGTCTGGAGGAAGAAGAGGTGACATCCCATACTCCGCTCTGCCGCACCGAACGCACAGTGCGGCGGAGTATATGTATCAGCCCCGATGACGGCAAGCGTTCGAATTACTAGCGTTTCCAATGGGATGTCTAAATCCGACGCAAAAAAAGGCCGGCCGTGCGCTCAGACGATCGGCGCGATGCGGCAGCCTCCGCGGCCTTCGTCGGCCTCGCCGAGGGCGACCCGTCCGTGGCCTTCCGCCTTGGCGCGGTACATCAACGCGTCCGCCTGGACCAGCAGCGAGGCGCTGTCCGCCACCTTTTCGGCCGTCACGACGGCACCGATACTCGCCGAGATGACGACCGTCTCGCCATCCAGCTGCACCGGTTCGCCGATCGTATCGATGATGTGGCGGCCGACCCTCAGCGCATCCTCGGGCCGCCGCAGATTCTCGAGGATGGCGGCGAACTCGTCACCGCCCAGGCGACCGACGACATCGCTGCGCCGGACCGCTCCGCGCAAGCGGCGGCCGACCTCGGCGAGCACGCGGTCGCCGAATTCGTGCCCGAAGCGGTCGTTCACGGGCTTGAAGCCGTCGAGATCGATGTAGAGAACCCCGAGCAACCCGCTCTGCCGCTCCAATCTCGTGTTCGCGAGCGACAGGGTGTCCTGGAACATCGGCTTGTTGAACAGGCCCGTCAGATGGTCGTGCCGCGCCATCTTCGAAAGCTCGCGATTGGTCCGCGAGAGCTCCGCCTCGAGATCGACCCAGCGCGTTACCTCGTGGAAGACGCAGAGCGCGAGCTCGCGGCCCTCGGTGAGGATCGGCACGATCGCAACGCTGTAGGCACGGCTGCGCCCGCCGCTCCGCTTCTCGCGGATCAGCGCGGTATCCACCTCGATGGCATCGTCCGTACCGTCGCGCGAACCCGCCGGCGTCGACCTGCCGAGCACATCGTCGAGGGCAGACCCGCTCAGGTCAGCGGCCTTGCGACCGAGGATCGCCGCCGCCGCTTCGTTGTGATCGATGATCCGAGAATCGGCGCGATCGACGAGCAGCGCCGGCGCTTCGAGCGCGTGTAGCGTCGAGCCGCGCGCGGTCGATCGCTTTGGCCGCGAGAGCGCCATCGGTGCCTCTGCGGCGCCGGCACCGGGCCGCATGATCACGGCGTGCCCCGTCTTGCCGCCCGACACGTCGACCGTCGGCGAAATCGAGAGCCGATACGGCCGCTCGACGCCGTCACCGCAATGAACGACGACCGCGATCTCCGCGCTTTCGTCGGCAGCCCGTTTCACGTCCGACTTGTCGATGCCGAAACCGGGACAGAGTTCCGAGAATGGACGTCCGACGAGATCGGCGGCCGATCGGCCCGTCAGCTGTTCTGCCGCGAGCGACCAGGAGACAATTCGCGCTTCGGGATCGAGAATGACCGAACCGACGCCCTGGGAGACGTCGCCGGCACCGCGCTTCGGCCGGCGGCCGCCGGACCGGTCCCGAGCCGGGCCCCGCCGTCGTCCCTCGCTGCCCGCCATTACCCGCTTGCCATCTTCGCTGTCGCCCACTCCAACAGCACCCGCGGAAACCTCTCGGACCCTGGTACCGGCAAGGGCCAGACTCGCGCGAATGCTAGCATCAGCGAATACGCCGGTAAACCGCGCAGCGCCGCGCCCGTCGCGCACGCCGCCGGCGGGGTCGTGCGACCGCCGCCGGTTTAGCTATTTCTTAAGCGTTTGCGGGCAAAATCCACACGCAGTTCAGGTGCCTGGCAACAGGTACCCAAGGCATTGATTACCATCGAGGTCCGAAATACGGGCCCGATTATTTGTGGATAACAGGCAGTTCAAGATCATGACGCTGGACGACCTGCCATCTCCGAATACCAAGCGCTGGGTCATCCGGCGCAAGGCTCAGGTCGTGGTGGCTGTGCGGTCCGGCGTGATCAGCCTGGAAGAGGCCTGTCGGCGCTACAATCTCTCGATCGAGGAGTTCCTGTCGTGGCAGCGCCTTATCGATCGCCACGGCATCGGTGGTTTGCGTGCTACTCGGGTACAGCAATACCGCGACGTTTCCGACGACCGCAGCTACTAGACGGCGGCGTCTGCCGGAGCTGCGAGGCCGATCGGCAAAACGGCGCCAGCCGGACCGGATGAGGGTATGAGCCGGCGTCCGGGACAGCGCCGGAGGGCCGGCCGTCAGCCGCGTTGCGTGCGCACGATCCGGATATGTTCGACCTGGCCGCGACCGCGACGGCTCCCGACCGCGACCGGGATGCGGTTGTATCCGTTGTGCACCAGTTCCTGATGTTCGATCGCCTCGCGGCTCGATTCCATGGCCGACTTGGTTTCGTCGATCTGCCGGCTGATTTCCGAGAGCGATTGCTGCAGCGTGCTGCGCCGCTCCTCGAGCTCGCCGCCGCCGACCGCGACCGACGTCCCCGACTCGGGGGCGGCCAGACGATCGAGGGACGACTCGAGCTGGCGCTTGAGGTCGTTCAGATCCCGCAGCTTGCGGCGGATCTCGTCGAATTCGAAGCGACGTGACTTGAGGTCGTGCTCGCGATTGTTCATGCGTTGTCCGCCCCCCAATGCCCGCGGACCGACGCCGCAACGCGGCAATCCTGCCGCGGCGTCCTCTTCGCCGCGGCCAAGCGGCTCGGCAATATCACCGCCTCCCGGCCCTTGATCATGCAATACCTGCGTGCTTCAAAATATTTTTTCGGCTCCGGCCACCGGTCGCGCAACCGGCTTCACTTAGCCGCTTCCGAGACGGTTGCATACTTGCCACCGAATTGAAATATCGTCGAATTTTGGACTCTATACTTTAACATCCGGTAAAAGTCGCGACACTCTTACGCCGCTGATTAACAAAGCCTTTACTTTTTTTAATCAGAATGGTTAATCCTTGGTCATTGGCTCCCAGTCGGAGGGGATATATGCGAGTCCTTCTCGTCGAAGACGATTCGTCCGTCGCAAACAGCATTGTCACGATGCTCCGGTCGGAGGGATTCATCGTCGATACGACGGATCTCGGTGAAGATGGTCTGGAGATCGGCAAGATCTACGATTACGACATCATTCTCCTCGACCTGATGCTTCCCGACATCGACGGCTACGAGGTGCTGCACCGGCTGCGGGCGGCGCGCGTCGATACGCCGATCCTGATCCTGTCGGGGCTCACCGACATGCAGCACAAGGTCAAGGGACTCGGTATCGGTGCCGACGACTACCTCACGAAGCCCTTCCACAAGAGCGAGCTGATCGCCCGCATACAGGCGATAATCCGGCGATCAAAGGGGCATTCGCAATCCGTCATCACGGCGGGGCGCCTGTCGGTCAACCTCGACACGCGGACGGTCGAGATCGACGGGCAGCCGGTGCACCTGACAGGCAAGGAATACGCGATTCTCGAATTGCTGGCCCTGCGCAAGGGGACGACGCTGACAAAGGAAATGTTCCTCAATCACCTATATGGCGGGATCGACGAGCCGGAGCTGAAGATCATCGACGTATTCGTCTGCAAGCTGCGCAAGAAGCTCTCGGCCGCCACGGGTGGTGAGAATTACATCGAGACCGTCTGGGGACGCGGTTACGTGCTGCGCGAGCCGAGCGCCGGCAGCCAGACGAGCAATCAGGCCGCCGCCCAGGCGACGGGCTAACGGTCAACGCGCTGTCCCGCCGTCACCGTAGCCGCCGATCGGGAAGCCGGCGCGGGGGCGTTTCCGCCATGCAGTCTCTGTTGGGAGCGCCGGTCGGTCGATCCGGGTCGGTCGCGGCGTCGTCGTTTTCAGGCGCCCGGCGCGAAGTTCGTCGGTGGCGGCGGGCTTCCCGCCATGGCACCCGCGGCGAGCTCATACATGCCCCTGTGCTCGCTGACCGGCTGGAATTTTTCCGTCACGCCCATGACCGTCTCGGCACCGCCCATGTAAAGGACGCCGTCGGGCGGCATCAGCCGACAGATCTTCTCGAGAACGGCAGCTTTCGTCGGCTGGTCGAGATAGATCAGCACGTTGCGGCAGAACACGACGTCAAAGGCGCCGAGGCGTGACGCGTCGTCCAGCAGATTGAACTCGCTGAACTCTACCATCGCGCGGATGGACGGGCTCAGTTCCCACTTGTCGCCCGCCTGCTTGAAATATTTCATGAGCAGGGCGATCGGCAGGCCGCGCTGCACTTCGAACTGTGTGTACAGCCCGGCGCGGGCCTTTTCGAGCATTGCGCGCGATATGTCGGTGGCGACGATATCGATGCGCCAGTCGTCGAAGACCGACCCGAGTTCCTTGATGACCATGGCGATCGAGTACGGCTCCTGGCCGCTCGAGCAGCCGGCGCTCCAGATACGGATGTGCCGCTTCTCCTTGCGGTCTTGCAGGAACCGCGGCAGAACGACCTTCTGCAGCTGGTCAAACGGACTCTGGTCCCGGAAAAACAGGGTTTCGTTCGTCGTCATGGCCTCGGTTATCTCTCTCAGCAAATCCTCGTTCGGTGCCTCGCGCACCGTCGAGGCCAGACCGTCGATATCATTCATGCCCCACTTCCGGGCGACCGCCATCAGGCGGTTTTCGAGCAGGTAGGCCTTGTCGGGTGAGAGCGTCAGCCCTGACCTGCTCTTTACGACCCCGCGCAGCAATTCGAAATCTTCCGGGTGGATCATGCCGCACTCCGCATGACGAATTCGCGCAAGTGCTCGCCAATCTTGTCGATCGGCAGGACGGCGCTGCAGAGCCCACGTGTCGCCACGGCACCCGGCATCCCCCAGACCACGCTGGTCAGTTCATCCTGAGCAATAACCGTGCCACCGGAGTCGACGACGCTCTGGCAGCCGACCATGCCGTCCTGGCCCATGCCGGTCAGGATCAGCCCCAGCGTGCGCGATCCATAGATCTCGACGATGCTCGCCATCATCGGGTCGACCGCCGGACGACAAAAATTCACCGGCGCGCTTTGCTCGACACGGATCACGCGGCGGTCCTTCTCGATCCGCAAAAGCATGTGGAAATCGCCGGGTGCGACGTAGATATGTCCCTTTTCCAGGATGTCCCCGTCCTCGGCCTCCTTGCAGGGCATGCCGCTCGCCCGCGTGATGTGTTCGGCGAGAATCTTGGTGAATGTCGGCGGCATGTGCTGGGTGATCATCACCGGCACGTTCAGGTTCGGGCCCAGATCGCGCAGCACCTGGAACAGGGCCTGGGGGCCGCCGGTCGAGCTGCCGATGGCGATGATCTCGGGCCGGACTTTCGCCGCAGCGCGCAGGACGATCTCCTTCGGCGCCGGGCGGGTGAGCGGGTAGGCCGCCTCGTCCCCGGTATCCCTGGCAGTGCGCTCGACGACCCGAACCTTTGGCCGCCCCGGCCGCACGGAAGGCCGGTATTCGCGGTCGGCGGGCCGCGTCGATGGCCGGTACTCCGGGCTCGGCGCCACGCGACGACGCGGCAGCGACGGACTCGCCGGGCGGGGATGGTCGCGGTTCGCGTAGCCAAGCGCGATGACCTTCTCGACCAGCTGGCGGCTGAACACTTCCATCGATCCCCAGCCGTGCGCGCTTGTTGGCTTGGTCAGATAGTCCGCGGCACCGCGCTCGAGCGCCTGAATGGCGATCTCCGCATTCTTTTCGGTAAGCGTCGAGGCGACGATGACCTGCGTGTTCGGTTTCGCGTCCAAGAGCATCGGCAACGCGGTCAGGCCGTCCATGCGTGGCATTTCGATGTCGAGGATGACGACGTCGATGTCGTAGCGGCGCAGGGCGTTGACCGCCATTTGCCCGTCGCTGACCGACGACACCACCTTGATATCCGGTTGCCGCTCGAGCAGCCGCGTCAGAAGACCGCGAACGACCGATGAATCGTCCACGATCATTACGCGCAGCGGCTCGTCTGCAACCGGCTGGTCCGGCCGCACTCCTGTCGCCGGGTCTCGCGTCATTAAATGAGGCCTACCTGCGAAAACTTGCTCTGGATGATTTCGCTGTCGAACGGCTTCATGATGTATTCGTCGGCGCCCGCCTTGATCGCCTCCTGTATGTGATCAAGGTCGTTCTTCGTCGTGCAGAACACGACGGCGGGCTTGTCGCCGCCCGGCAGTTGCCGCAAGGCGTGGAGAAACTCGATGCCGTCCATGACCGGCATATGCCAGTCGAGGAGCACCGCATCGGGCATCTGCTGATGGCAGCGGTCGATAGCGGCCTGGCCGTCCTCGGCCTCAACCACATCGAACTCCAGTTCTTCAAGGATCTTGCGGGCGACCATTCGGATCACCCGTGAATCGTCGACCACGAGACAGGACTTCATCATCAACTCCGCTCAATTTTATGGCGCCGGTTGCACGCCATGCCAAAACCGAACCCATTCCGACCAGACATTCGTTCTCCTCTCGGCTCTCGCCCGGCACGGCCCGTTGCGCCGATCGGTCGCCGACGCCTGACGGCAGTCGGCGCGAAGGCACCGCCGCGCTGGGGTACGGGCTTACCCCTCCTCCATCTCCAGATCACTGGGATGGAGGGTCGCCTCCAGCGTGCGAAGCAGGGTATCGCGGTCGAACTTGCCGACATAGTCGTCGAAGCCGACGTCGCGACCGCGCTGCAAATGGTCCATCGACGTGTACGCGGACAGGGCAATGAGCGGCACTTCGGCCCAGCGATCGCTGGCTCGCACCGCCTGCGCGAATTCGAAGCCGTCCATACCCGGCAGTTCGATGTCGCTCAGAATGATGTCGAAGTCCTTGCCTTCCTCATAGAGTTCCATCGCGCGGTCCGCGCTCTCGACCGTCTTGACCGTGTAGCCGGCGACCGAGAGCAGGGGTGACAGCAGGTTGCGGAAGAACGCGCTGTCGTCGATCAGCAGCACGCGGCGCTTGCGCCGGCTCTGCGCCACCGTCGTCGTCTCCTCGCCATGCGGCACGAACCAGTCGCCATACGCCTGCGTCAGGTAATAGCTCGTATCGACGATATCCGTTGCCTCGCCATCGATAATGGCGCTGCCGAGCATGCCGGGCCGCTCCGTCGTGAGCTCGATCTCGAGGCGGTCCTCCACGATATCCACGATCTCGTCGACGAGCAGCCCCATCGAGCGGTCGCGATCGGCGAACACGATCGCGGGCTGGCGCCCGGTCTTGCTGATCTCGCCATCCGCGCGCAACGGCAGCAACGGCATCAATCCGCCGCGATACTGGACGACGAGCTGGCCGTTGGAGATTTCCACCTCGTCGAGGTCGATTTCCTCGAGACGCGCGACGAGCGCCAGCGGCACCGCCATCGGGGTCTCGTCGCCGGCATGGAAGAGCAGCAGCGGCACGCGTTCCTCGCCGTCCGCGTCGAGCGATGCCGCGAGTTCGGCCGCGGCGGTCTCGGCCACCGTGATCTCGCCGATATTGGTGGCGATCCCGTTCGGATCGAGGATCATGATCACGCTGCCGTCGCCGAGGATCGTGTTGCCCGAGAAATAGGTGATATCGCGCAGCAGCGATGAGACCGGCTTGACGACGATTTCCTCGGTGTCGAAGACCCTGTCGACGATCATTCCGAACGAGAAGTTGCCGACCTGCGTGACGATCACGAACCGGTCGTCGGGGCTGCCGGCGTCGTCGCCGAGCTGCAATTGCGAACGCAGCGAGGTCAGCGGCAGCAGCCGGTTGCGCAGCCGCAGCACAGGTGTGCCATGGATCTCCTCGATCTTGCTCTCGCTGCCACGCCCCGTCCGGACCAGCTCGACGACGCTGATCTGCGGCACCGCGAACCGCTCGCCCGCCGCTTCGACGATGAGGGCCGACACGATGGCCAGCGTCAGCGGTATCTTGATGATGAAGGTCGTGCCGCGGCCCTGGATCGATTTCAGCTCGATGGTGCCGCCGATCTTCTCGATGTTCGTCTTGACGACATCCATGCCAACGCCGCGGCCGGATACCGACGTCACGTTCGTCGCCGTAGAGAAACCGGCACGCATGATGAACTGCTGGATCGCCTGGTCGGACATGACCTCGAGCTCGGCGTCCGACACGAGCCCCAGCGTCTGCGCCTTCGACTTGATCTTGTCGACCGCCAGCCCCTTCCCGTCGTCGCTGATCTCGATGATGATGTGGCCGCCTTCGTGGAAGGCGTTCAGGGTGATCGTGCCGGTCTCCGGCTTGCCGGCAGCGCGGCGCTCGGCGGGCAGCTCGATGCCGTGATCGCAGGAATTGCGCACCATGTGCGTCAGCGGATCGCGGATCAGCTCGAGGACCTGGCGATCGAGCTCGGTCTCGGCGCCCACCATCTGGAGATTGACCTTCTTGCCCAGCTCGATCGACACGTCGCGCACGATGCGCGGCAGCTTCGCCCAGGCGTTTCCGATCGGCTGCATGCGCGTCTTCATGACGCTCTCCTGCAGCTCGGTGGTGACGTGGCTCAGTCGCTGGAGCGGACTGGAAAATTCGCTGTCATCACGGGCCCGAAGGATCTGCAACAGCTGGTTGCGCGTCAGCACCAGCTCGGAAACCATGGTCATCAGACTCTCGAGCAAATCGACGCTGACGCGAATGCTCTGGCTTGCAACCCCGCCCGCCGCGGCGCCGGCCGCCGGCTCGTCGTCGCCCTTCGCAACCGCGGTCGGCGGGGCCGGCGACGGCAGGCCGGCGTCGCCGCGCGCAGGCTCGGCTTCGAGGTCGGTGTGATCCGTGAGTTCGTCCGGTGGCGGCGCATCCTCGGCGGCCTCGCCGTGACCCTTGTATTGTGCGGCGTCGAAGGCGGCCTGCAGCTCTGGAGAGTCCTGGGCGATCTCGGTCACCTCGCCGTCCGCCATCATCGCTTCCATGACGGCGTCGTCGGCGAACGACTCCAGACGCGCGATCAGGTCGCCGTCTTCGCCTTCCGGCTCCGAACCGGTCTCCTCGAGTTCCTTCAACAGGGCCTTGATGCGATCGAGCGACTCCAGCACCAGCGAAACGGCCTTGGGCGTGACTTCCAATTCGCCATCGCGAAACCGCGCGAACAGGCCCTCAGCCGCGTGGGCGACGCCCTCGAGTCGCGGCAGACCTAGAAAACCACAGGTTCCCTTGACCGTGTGGACGAGCCGGAAAATGTTGCCCAGCAGTTCGGGGTCGTTCGGATTCTGTTCGAGCTTGACTAGCTCGACGTCGAGAACGTCCATGTTCTCGGCCGTCTCGGTCAGAAATTCGTTCAGGAGATCGTCCATTGGCCCCACACCCGTTCTGCTGACTGGCCGGTGTCCGAACCTTCCAGCCGCCTCCCACGCCGCCACATCGGTAGGGCGACAGCTTTTCACGCAATGTTTAAGAAGCAGTAAATGAAGAGTCGCAGATTTGTGCGGGTTTGCGCGGGTTTACAGGGTGTTATGGGGACTCGGGAATTCAGCCGAGGCGCAGTTCGAAGCGCACCTCTTCCGGGCTCGGAGTGGAGACGTCGAGGCCGCCGCCGAGGCTTTCCGCCAGCCGCGACGTGAAATACCCGTGGACGTTTCTCGCGCTCAGCGATTCAACCGGTGGTTCCTCGAAATACACGGGTCGAACCGACTCCTCGATCGTCGCCCGTTCACCGCGCGCGACGACCGTCAGACATCCGCCCGCGGCGGATTGCTCGACCGTCACCACGAGCGTCCCACCGCGCGGCAGTGTCTCGGATGCGGCGACGACGAGATTCAGCAGCATGCGGCCCCATCCTTCCGCCAGCGAGGGGTTGTGATCCCCCTGCGGCCACTCGATCGAAACGCGGCCCTCTGCCAGCAGGCCATCGATCAGCGCCCGGACCATCGCCAGATCCCCAAGTGCGGTGGCCCCGGCCGCCCCGTACGCCATCCGGTAGAACTGCAGCCTGTCGGTGGCCCGCCGGGCGCTGCTCTCGATGAGAGCAAGCGCTTCGTCGCGCATGTCGTCGCCGACGTCGAGGATCAGTTCGATGCCGTTGTTGACCGCACCCAGCGGGTTTACCAGCTCGTGGCACAGGCGCGAGCAGAGCAGGCCAACGACACGAATATCGACAATATCCGCCATTGCTTGTACCGTCCCGGCTGATCCGCCGTTTCGAGTTCACACAGAATCGCCGGCGGACGCGCGGCATGCAGCCACGAGCGGCAGGCGGCCGTAACACTAACCGATCGGCGCCGATGACCCAAGATTTCGTTCCGGGCGACCTTGTTCGGCTGGTCGAGCAGCCCGACTGGGGCCTGGGACAGGTCCAGTCGGTCGTCGGCGACCGGGCCACCGTCAATTTCGAGAACGCGGGCAAGCGGTCGCTCGTGCTTTCCGTGGTGACGCTCGTCCCGGCGGACATTGCCACCGATCCGGCGCCGTCGGGACCGCGGCAGGAACGCGGCGGAGACGACCGGTGAACGGACGCCGTGCGCCGGGACCTGCCCGGTCTGCGCTTCGGGTCGGACTGGCAGTCGTGCGTCAGGGTGGTCGGCGGCGACGCCCCGGACGGCACCGGCCGCGGCGCGCGCGCCGCTATTCACGGAAAATAAACCGTCCTGTGCTTGATTCACCCATTCATATCGGGAAACTACGTCGGCGGGACGCATTATTTGGCAGTGCCGTTTTTCGTGAGACGATCTGACATGCTGCGAATTTCGGTTGCGCTGTTCGTCGCGCTCGTCGCGGTCGCCCCGGCGTCGATCATCTGGGCGCCGCCGGTGCATGCCGACGCCGGGACCACGCTCGTCATCGGGCGGATCACGACGGAACCCCGCAAGCACTTCGACAGACTCCGGGCTATGGCCAAGTACCTGGCCGCGAGGCTGGCCGGCGACGGCATCTCCGGCGTCGAGGTCGTGATGGTCGATTCGGTCGACAAGATGCGGGCGCTGCTACGGGACGGCCAGGTCGACATCATCTCGGAGACGCCTTTCGTTGCCTTCGAACTCGCCGAGCAAGGGCTGGCAACACTGCTGTTGCGCGAATGGAAGAAGGGCGTGCCCCAATATCATTCGGTCATCGTGGCGCGCAAGGATGGCCCGGTCCGACGACTCGAGGATCTGAGGGGCCGTCGTTTCGCTTTCGAGGATCACGGATCGACGTCGGGATACATGCTGCCGCGCGCCGCGATCGAGATGGCGGGCTTCAGGTTGCACGAACTGGACGGACCGCGAGATCCGGTCCCTGAGGACGCCGTCGGCTACAGCTTCGCGGACGGTGAAATCAACGTCATCGCGTGGGTCAATCGGGGCCTGGCCGATGCCGGCGCGATCAGCAACCTCGACTGGAACGATCCCGCGACCGCCCCGCCCAGATTCCGCGAGGCGCTGACGGTCATCCACGAGACCCCCCCGATCATCCGTTCGATCCTCGTCGTCCGAAGCACGCTCGACGCCGCGCACCGGCGTCGGCTCACCGAAGTGCTCGAGCGAATGCACGAGGACGCGGAGGGGCGCAAGGTGCTGAAAGCCTACTTCGCTGTCTCGCGATTCGATCGGCTGGATGGCGACGCCCTGCCGTCGCTGCAAGCGGCACAAGAGATCTGGCGACGGACCCGCGGGTTCGCAAATTGATACGCGTTGAACACAGGACGCGATATGCGCTGGTCTTGCTTGGTCTGACGCTGGCGATCGTCGTCAGCCTGTCGGCCACGCTGCTGATCGAGTTCAGTCTCGCTTCCAGCGACCTGCGCGACACCACCGCAGCGTCGATGGAAGAGGCGCTGCTGCAGCAGTATGAACGCCGGGCAGTCGACCTGTCGATCACGCTGTCCGAGAGTCTCGTAAACCCGATCTACCTGCTCGACGTCGACACGATCCGCACTGTGACAGGCGCCCTCGCCGATCTGCCCGACATCAATGCCGTCGCCGTCTTCGACACGCAGGGTCTTATCTATCGTGCCGGCGAGATACCTGGTTTGACGAACGAAGAGCTCGCCGCAGGCGACAGTCTGTTCTTCGGTGGCGTCCCACTGACCGAACTGCGTCTCGACAGCGTCACGGCGACCGCACCGGTCAATCTCGCCGACAAGCGGATCGGACACGTTGTCGTCAACCTGTCGCTCAAACCGATCAAGGAGGAGATCGCGGCCGTCCGGCTCAAAGAGGACAGGCGTATATTCGCCGGCCTCCGGCAGGGGCTGATCGTCTCGATGACGATCACGGTGGCGTTCGGCGCGCTCGGCATCGTGCTCGCGTTCGTCATCGGCGACCGCCTCAGCCGCCCGATCGCGACGCTGAGCCAGCTCGCACGGCAGGTCGGGCGCGGCAATTACGAGATCCCCGAAGAAATCAAGGGCAGCGGGGAGGTCCGGGACCTGGTCGACGCCTTCGTGTCGATGGCGCGCGACCTGAAACAGACGACGGTCAGCAAGGGATATCTGGACAATATCCTCAACGGCATGCTCGACGGGCTGGTGGTCGTCGGGCCCGACCAGACGATTCGCACCGTCAACCAGGCCTGTTGCCGGCTGCTCGATTTCGACGAACAGCATCTCATCGGGCAGCCGGTGACGAATTTTCTCGACGCCCCGCCCCCGGAACCCGGGCAGACCGGGGCATCCCGGCCACGTGAAGGCACGGCGCGCATTCGCGGCGGCGGGGCGCTGCCGATTCTGCTGTCGACCGCGGCTCTGCCGGAAACCGCCGGGCTGAGGGAGTGCAGCGTCTGGGTCTTCCGGGACATCACACGCCTCGTCGCCACCCAGAACGCGCTGATCGGTGCCATGCTCGAAGCGGAACGAGCGAACCACGCCAAATCGCAGTTCTTGGCAAACATGAGCCACGAACTCCGCACCCCGCTCAACGCCATCATCGGCTACAGCGAGATCCTGCTGGAGGAGACGCAGGATATCGGGGCAACCACCATGGCCGACGATCTTCGTCGCATCCATGCCGCCGGCCAGCATCTGCTGGGCCTGATCAACGATGTCCTCGACCTCTCGAAGATCGAGGCCGGCAAGATGGATCTGCTGGTCGACGATTTCAGCATCGACGCGCTGGTGCAGGACATCGTCAATACCGTGCGCCGCCTCGTCGACGAGAACGGCAATACGCTGACGGTCGACTGTCCCGCCGACCTGCCGCCGATGCATTCGGACCAGCTCAAGCTGCGTCAGATCCTGTTCAACATGCTGTCGAACGCCGCGAAATTCACGAAGGACGGCCGCATCACCCTGACGGTCCGGGCATTGCGCCGGGACGGCGAGGACTGGATGGCCTTCACCGTCGAGGACAACGGCATCGGCATGAGCGAACAGCAGGTGGAGCGGATCTTCCAGGAATTTCTGCAGGCCGACAACTCGACGATTCGCGAATATGGCGGAACCGGACTGGGTCTCGCGATCAGTCGGCGCATGGCACAGATGCTCGGCGGTGAGATCGCCGCCAGCAGCCGGCAGGGCGAGGGCTCCAAGTTCGAGGTCATGCTGCCGCTGCGGCTCCACGAACGGGCGCGGGTCGCAAGCATAATCGACGACTCGCCCGTATCGGCCATGCGCCGGCCCGAGGGTCGCGACTCCGGTCGCGTCGTACTGGTCGTCGATGAGGACCTCGATTTTCTCGAGATGGCAACGCGTTACCTCGGCCGCTGGGGATTCCGCGTCATCGCCGCCAGTTCCGGGGTCGAAGGGCTGCGACTGGCGCGCGAGACGAGTCCGTTTGCCATCATCCTGAACTCGGAACTTTCGGACATCGAAGGCCACTCGATTCTGCGCGAAGTCGAGGCGGAGGCGGAAACGCGACGCATTCCGGTAATCGCGCTCGTCGGCGGCGACGAGATCGGCGAACCGGATTCGCCCGAGCGCGACAATCGGATCGTCCGACCCGTCGACTGGGACAAGTTGTTCGAGGTCCTGACGCGCGAGCTGCGGGTGGCAACCGACCAGACGGTCCTTATCGTCGACAGCGATCCGGAGTCGAGACAGTCTCTCGGCTGCGCAATGTCGGATGCAGGCTGGACCGTGGCCGAGGCAACCGACGCCACCGAGGCGCTCGAAATCATGCGATCCGCGTTTCCCGCTCTGGTGATCGTCGATCTGCCGGTCGCCGAAATGGAGACGGTCGATTTCCTGGAGTCGATCAAGTCCGCCGACGGTGACATGCCGGCGCCGGCCGTGATCGCCATGGCCGAGCAACGGTACAAGATCGATGGCAACGGACTTGACGGCATCGCCGATACGGTGATTGACAAGAGCATAGGTGGCTGGATCGAGGCCGTGCGCGTATTGAGTTGTACCCTCGCGCAATCGCATCCCGCGATGCGCGCGTAACGCGAAGGGGAACGGATTTGGCTAGAATACTTCTGGTCGAGGACAACGAGATGAACCGGGACATGCTCTCGCGGCGACTCACGCGCAAGGGATACGACGTCCTCGTCGCCCAGGACGGCGCCGAGGGCATCGATGTCGCGCGCGCCGAGCTGCCCGACCTGATCATCATGGACCTCAGCCTGCCGCGTATCGACGGCTGGGAGGCCACGCGCCGGCTCAAGGCCGACGCCGCAACCGGAGATATTCCGGTCATTGCGCTCACCGCCCACGCCATGAGCACCGATCGCGACAAGGCGCTCGCCGCGGGATGTGACGATTTCGATACCAAGCCCGTCGATTTCGCGCGGTTGCTGGGCAAGATCGAGCGGGCGGTGAACAGCGGTTAGGACCGGCCGCCGCTCGCGCCAAAATGGTGGGATTCCCGTGAATCGAAGCCCAGTCGCCGCTCCGGCGGTAATGCGGCATGCGAACGACCGGGGCCGGCCGTCGAGCGCCACGGCCTCCCCGGCCCGGAAGATGCCCGGCTCTTGCGCTCGCGGCCGGCGGCACGCGAGGCCGATCCAGCTGGCCCGGTCCGGGCCGTCGCAAGGCGCCCGCGAGGTCGAGCCATGAGCGACGGCGCCACGACGGACCAGCCCTCGCTCGGGCGCACTGAACAATTGCACGCGCAGCGTGCGGTCGGCTTGGCAATCGTTCTGGCCGCCTTCGCGGGAATCGTTGTCGTCAGGATCTGGGCCAGCGGCGATCCGGTCGCGAACCTCCTGCACTGGTCCGGCTATGTCGCGGGGCAGAGCATCTACGTGGCGTTGCTCGCCTATTTCGTTTGGTCGTTATTGCGACTGCCGGGTCGCATTGCCTACCCCGTGGTTTTCGGCCTTATGCTGACCGCGATCCTCGTCTATCACGGCATCGCCGCGTATTCGACGGGCGCCGCGCGCGCCGACGCAAACCGGACGCTGCAGGATGTTCGACTGGGCCAGCGGAGCATCGAGGAGCTGACGGCCAAGGAGCTGACGAATCCCTATGTCGAAGCCTTCGTGGCCATGCGCGACATCTACTGGGAACTGCACGTCCGGGCGGACACGCGCATGGAGCACTACCGTCGGCTCCACGCCGATTACACCAGAGACGGCGCCTTCCTCGACAGCAACCGACTGACGTCGTCCTACGACCTCTGGTATGCGTATATTCAGGTCCGTGATCTGCAGCTCCGACTGCAGCAGGCGAAGAACCACGTCGTCGATTTGTCGGACCTGCTGTGGGCGATCACGCTGCTGGACGTCGACAACGGCACCCGCGCCGCCTACGCGGACGATCTGCGCGGTGCCGCGGCGGCGATCGCCGAGAGCCAGGCCGCGTCGATCGCGCGCGAACAAGTCAGTCTGGCGCAGACGCGGCGCGCGCTGGAGGTCCTGATCGATGCGGCCGGACGATTCCACGTCGACGGCGCGCGGATCGTCTTCGATCGACCCGAGGACGCCGCCCGCTTTGCGGGCCGCGACGCGGCACCGGGCGAGCGTTGACGCCAGGCATGGCGACCGCTCAACGCTCCGCCTCCAGCAGGCGTTCCGCCGCTTCCAGATCTTCGGGCGTATTGGCATTGAAGAACGGATCGATGGGCTCCGCCGGCCATTCCACGCGCGCTACTCGGTAACGGGCGGTCCACAGGTCCACCTTCCGGATGCCCTCGTCCTTCATCGCGCGCCTGAGGTCCGTTGCGAGCGCAAGCGGCCACAGGCCGCACACCGGATGCGGACGCCCGCCGGATGCCGCACATGCCATGTCGGCGTGTTCAGACTCGACTGCGGCCTGCATGCGGTCGACGAGATCGCCGGGTAGGAATGGCGCATCGGTCGGCACGGTGACGATCCAGCGGCACCCGGCAACGTTCGCGGCGGCCCATTCCAGCCCGGTCAGCACGCCGGCGAGAGGACCTGCGTGGCCGGCGATCGAATCGGCGGCGACCGGCAGGCCGTAGTCGGCGAATCGACCGGGATCACCGTTGGCGTTCAGCAGCATACGATCGACCTGCGGGCGAACGCGCGCAATCACACGCGCAAGGATCGTCGCGTCGCCGAGGCGGCGGAGCATCTTGTCGTCACCACCCATTCGCCGCGACAACCCCCCGGCCAGAAGCACGCCGACGACGCTCCGCTCCATCGATATCTTGTCTAGCTGGCGCCCGGCCCCGCCGGCCAGACGACGATCGCATCGCCGGCGTCGGATACCGCCTGCGCCGCTGCGCGAGCGGCATTGTCCACGGTTTCCTGAACCGACCGCCGGTCGCCGATGCCGGCGATGCCGATACGCGCGGTTACGCTGCTTTCGACGTCGTCGGAGAGCGCGACGGGCTGTTCGCCGATGGCGGACAGCAATCGTGCCGCGACACGGGTCGCCTGTCCGGGCGTGGTGGCAGGGAGGCAAATCAGGAATTCCGTCCGCCCGAAGCGGTAGACGCCATCGTAAGGGCGCAGCGTTGCGAACAGGCGCATCGCGAGGCTCGCCACCAGCCGGTCGATGCCGGCACCGCCATGGGCCGCTTCGATCTCGTCGAGACCGCTCGGCCGAACAACGAGCACGGTGGCCGCCATACCCGTGCGCAGTGCCCGCTCGCGTTCGCGCTCCAGTTCGTTCAGCATGGTCAACCGGCTTTCGAGCTCGCCCCGCGACCCAAAGGTCGCAAAGCCGGGTTCGCCGGTCTCGCCGTGTTCGTCCCGCACTCGCTCGGCCGCCTCGCCGAACTCGGCCGCCGCATGCATCACGGCATCGTAGTCGTCCGGGGCGACCGCGCCACCATCCGCCGCCCGCCCTGCAACGAGCCGCGCAACGTCGTGCAGGTGGCGGTGGGTGCGCGCGAGATGGCGCAAAGATTCATCCTGCAGGACAGTGCTCTCCCGGTTATCGTCGAGCCATCTTCCGAACCGACAGGCGGTATGGGCTCGCGCGGCGGTCACGGTCTCGTCCGGTTTGAGACCGCACGTCACCGTCCGCTGCCAGGCGCGAAGCCAGACCTCGTGCTCGACAATGGCGTCGGTGATCACCAACGCTACGTCGCGGAACTCGGCGCCAAGGCCCTCGGCCCCGCCATTGCTCTTCATCGAATGCCCCCGTCACGGGAGTGCCGCCGCTGTGCGGACCCTATCAGGAATGCAGCTCCGGCGTCCAAACGCAATATCCGTTCGGGCCCGCCACGCGGCTGGCGGCGAGCGCCGATTCGGCGCGGTCGATCGTCACCTGGACCGAGGCCGAACGGTCCATCATGGCGCCACCCTGCGACACCGCCACGCGGATCAGCACGTCGTTGGCCAGCCGCACGGGCGCCTCGGTCACGCGTTCGCGCAGCCGCATCATGACGTGTCGCACGTCGCTCGGTTTGATTCGCGGCAGGCAGACCAGCAGCTTGTCGCGGCCATGACGGAAAACCGCGTCGTAGCCGCGCAGATTGGCCGCGTAGCGCTCCGCCATCTCGCCGGCGGCCAGCGCAGCGGGCAGGCCCACGACCGGGTCGGGGCGGCAAATCAGCACGCAGCAGCTGCGCTTGCCGGTCGCGCAAAGCCGCCACTCGGCATCGAGGCGTTCCGCCATCGCCATTACATCCCTGATGACGGGAAGCGGTTCGCCGCGCACGCCTTGCGCGATTTCGATCGCCGCGTCGGATGCGCCATCGGGCGACAGGGAGCCACTTATGTCGTTCATTTTTCGCGTCCCAACGTTACGTCCCGGGTCATTGCACTAAGTGACAACGAACGAGACGCCGTCTTAATCCGCCGTTAACCCTGTTTTTTTTAGTCCGCCGTTAACCCTATTCCTTTCGCATCTCGACGTTCGGCGCCTCGACCCGCATCGAAGACGATGCGATCTTCCCCGGACAACGCGATGAACCGCTTGCCCTTCGCACGGCCGATCAGGGTCAGGCCGGCCTTGCGCGCGAGCTCGACGCCCCACGCGGTGAAGCCGGACCGCGAAATCAGGATCGGGATGCCCATCTGCACGGTCTTGATCACCATCTCGGAGGTGAGGCGACCGGTCGTATAGAAGATCTTGCCGGCCGGCGAGACGCCGTTGAGCGCCATGTAGCCGGCGATCTTGTCGATCGCGTTGTGCCGGCCGACATCCTCCATGTAGAGCAGCGGCCGATCCTCCTCGCACAGCACGCAACCGTGGATCGCGCCGGCGGTCAGATAGAGGCTGGGGGCCGTGTTGATCTTGCGGGTCAGCGCGTAGAGCCACGAGGTCCTGAGCACGGCGTCCTGCGGCAGACGGACTTCCTCGAAGCGCTCCATCAGGTCGCCGAACGCGGTGCCCTGTGCGCAGCCCGAGGTCAGCGTCTTCTTTTTCAGCTTTTCCTCGAAATCAGTGCGGCGTCGCGTGCGGACGACGACCGTCTCGATGTCGTCGTCGTGCTCGACGGCCGTGATCTCGTCGTCGCGGCGCAGCATGTTCTGGTTGAACAGATATCCCACCGCCAGATATTCCGGGTGGTCGCCGATCGTCATCATGGTGACGATCTCCTGGCCGTTGAGATAGAGCGTCAGCGGCCGCTCGACGACGACGCGGGTCTCCACCGGATTGCCGTCATGATCGATGCCCGTCACCGCCCGCGTCAGGCGCTCGTCCTCCGGATCGGGGCGCACCGTGAATTCGTTCATGCCAGCAATATGCGCAAGCGGGCGGGCAGCGACAAGGCTTGCCGCCGGACTGCGGACGCCCGATCGGGAGAGTCAGAGAAGCTCGGGGCTCCACATGCAGATGCGCTTGCCGAGGATGCGGCCCTGCTCCATGGCCTTGTCGGCCCGGTTTATGATCGTCTGAACGTCGGCGGCGCGATCCATCATAACGCCGCCGACCGAAACCATGATATGGCCGCTGGTGCCGCCCGGCAGGGTCACCGGCATCCGGCTCGCCAGGTCGCGCAGGCGCTGCATTACGTTCGGCGCGTCGGCCGCGTTCACGAAGGGCAGGCAGACGAGGATCTTGTCGCGACCGTGCAGGAAGATCGAATCGTAGGCGCGAAGGCTGTTCGCAAACCGTTCGGCGACCTCGTCGATGGCCTGTTCGATCGACCATCCCTGCACCCCATCCGGCGCGCAGACGACGACACAGCAGCTGTTGTTGCCGGCGACCACGCGGTCGCGCTCGGCCGAGAGCCGTCCCACCATCGCCGCGAGGTCGTTGACGATCGGCAGCGGTCCGGTCTTGTCGCGGTCTTCGGGTCCCTTTACCGCCGTGATCGAGGCGCGGTCCGGCGTGGCCGGCGTCTTGAAGATGCTCATGCAATATCCCTCCTGCAGGTGCGCGCAGACCCTTTCCGGCCGCGGCGCGCCCCTATTCTTAGCCGCGCTTTCCTTTCCAAATCCTTGAGACGCCGGCGCGCCTCCGCGGCTGCTGCGGAAACGCCCGACGGCGCGGTTGACGTCCGCGTCGCCAAGGCCAAATAGATCAACGGGTGGATTGTCGGTCGGGCATTCGATACTATGGCCGCCAAATCACAGGGAGGTTCTTGCATGATCGATCCCTTCGGCAGGGAAATCACCTATCTGCGCGTGTCCGTGACGGATCGCTGCGATTTCCGCTGCGTCTATTGCATGGCGGAAGACATGACGTTCCTACCGAAGGCCGATGTCCTCACCCTCGAGGAGCTTGACCGCCTGTGCAGCGCCTTCGTTCGCCTCGGCGTACGCAAGCTGCGCCTGACGGGCGGTGAGCCGCTGGTCCGGCGCAACATCATGTGGCTGTTCCGGCAGCTCGGCCGGCACCTGAAGACGGGCGACCTCGACGAGCTCACGGTGACGACCAACGGCAGCCAGCTCGAGCGCTACGCCGATGAGCTGCACGACGCCGGCGTGCGGCGCATCAACGTCTCGATCGACACGCTGGATCCCGAGAAATTCCTCGCGATTACGCGCTGGGGCAAGTTCGACAAGGTGATCGCCGGCCTCGACGCCGCCGGGCGCGCGGGCCTCGCGATCAAGATCAACGCGGTGGCGCTGAAGGGCGTCAACGACGGCGAATTCCACGACATGGTCGCGTGGTGCGGCGAGCGCGGCTACGACCTCACCTTCATCGAGGTCATGCCGATGGGCGAGCTCGGCGGCGAAATCCGGCTCGAGCAGTATCTGCCGCTGTCGATGGTCCGCGCCGAACTGCAGAAGCGCTGGACGCTCGACGAGATCGACTATGTGAGCGGCGGTCCTGCGCGCTACGCGCGCGTCCGCGAGACCGGCGGCCGCATCGGCGTCATAACGCCGATGACCCACAATTTCTGTGAATCGTGCAACCGCGTCCGCATCACCTGTACCGGGACGCTGTACATGTGCCTCGGCCAGGAGGATGCGGCCGACCTGCGGGCGCCGCTGCGCGCGAGCGAGGGCGACGCCCTCGTCGAGGACGCGATCCTCGAAGCGATCGGCCGCAAGCCGAAGGGCCACGATTTCGTCATCGATCGCCGGCGCAACCGCGCCTCGGTCAGCCGCCACATGAGCGTCACCGGGGGCTGAGCCGACCTTATCCGGGGTTCGCTCGCAGCGGACCGAGCGGAACGAGACCGTGTCCCCGAATGGCAGGCGCCGCCCGGCCCACCCGTCTGCCGTAACCGCGGCCTAATTGAACCGGATCGGCCCGGTCGGGCTGCGCGCCGCGCGCGGCGGAGTCTCGGCGGTCGGCCCGGCCTGGTGGTGCACCATCTTCCAGGCGCCGTCCTCGCGCAGGAAGACGTTGGTCGCGATCAGCATGTTGCCGGCGATCTCCTCGAAGCAGACGACGACGGCGTGATCGCCGTGCAGGCGGATGCGCGGCGCGTGGCTGCGGATCTGCGAATCGGAGCCGTGCGCGAGGATCGACTTCCAGCTCGCCATCACCGCCTCGCGGTCGAAGATCGGCCCGCCGCCGGGATGGATGCAGCTGACCGGCGCGTCGGCCGCCCACAGCGCATCCATCGCCCGGTAGTCGCGGCCGTTGAAGGCGAGGTAGAACGCCTCGTTGGCGAACAGGACGGCGTCCCGGTCGGACATACGCGGTCCCTCGACGGTTAGCCCCGGCCGTCGCTCAGGCGGCCTTCTCCATGGTCGGTGTCCAGGTCCCGCGGGCCGCCGCCCCGTTGAGACGGGCGCGATGCAGGAACGCCGCCTGCGCCGCGGCGACGTTTTCGGCCTTGCCGGCCCAGGCCTTGAGCGCCGCCGCCTGCAGCGCGCGGCCGTAGGAGAAGCTGAGGCGCCAGGGCAGGTTGGCATCGAGCGCGTTCATCGCGTTCAGATGTTCCGTCGCCAGCGTGTCCGACTGCCCGCCCGAGAGGAAGACGATGCCGGGGACGGCCGCCGGCACGCAGCGCTTGAGCACCTCGACCGTGCGCACCGCGACCTCCTGCACCGGCGCCTGCGTCGGACACTCGGTGCCCGACAGAACCATGTTCGGCTTCAGCAGCGTCGCCTCGAGCCGCACGTTCTGGATGTGCAGCTCGTCATAGACCGCGTGCAGCGTCTCCTCGGTCACCGCGGCGCAGCGCCCGATGTCGTGCGGCCCGTCCATGAGCACCTCCGGCTCGACGATCGGCACGAGCCCGGCCTCCTGGCAGAGCGCGGCGTAGCGGGCGAGCGCGTGGGCGTTGGTCGAGATGCAGGCGCGACTGGGATGGCTGTCGCCGCGGATCGTGATCACCGCGCGCCACTTGGCGAACTTCGCCCCCAGCTTGACGTATTCGGCGGCACGCGTGCGCAGGCCGTCGAGGCCCTCGGTGACCTTCTCGTCGGGCGAGCCGGCGAGCGGCTTCGCACCCAAATCGACCTTGATGCCCGGGACGATGCCGACGTCCTGCAGCACCTTTGCGAACGGCCGGCCGTCTGCGGCCTTTTGCCGCAGCGTCTCGTCGTAAAGGATGACGCCGCTTATCGCCTCTTCGGCGCCCCGGGCCGTAAACAGCATCTCGCGATAGGCGCGGCGGTTCTCCTCCGTCGACTCCACCCCGATCGAATCAAAGCGTTTCTTGATGGTTCCGCTGCTCTCGTCGGCGGCGAGGATGCCCTTGCCCTCGGCGACCAGTGCACTTGCAATGTCGTCCATATCGAACCTCCGTCGGTCAGTCTGCGGCGCGGCCCCGTTATACTGTGCCGGCGATGACGATGCCACGCAAACCGACACGGCGGACGGCGCTGGCGCCTGCCGCCGGCTTCGCTATACTGCGCGGGCCCGCGCT